>JAHDCI010000054.1:11736-28348 GCA_020629955.1 Myxococcota bacterium
TAATGCCAAGTAACGGGGTAGCGGGGTAGCGGGGTAGCGGGGTAGCGGGGTAGCGCCTACCGCTCGGCTCGCTCCGCGCGCGCACGAATCCAGCGTTGAATCGCCGGCTCGACCTCGCGGGCGCCAGGCGTGTTGTTGTGCCCGGCGCCGCTGACGACGACCAGGTTCGAACGAGGAGCCGCCGCATGGATCGTTTCACACTGCGCGAGTGGGATCCGTTCATCGTCTCGGCTGTGGATCAGGAGAACGGGAATATCGAGATGTTCGGCGGCACAGCGAGGGCACGCAGCGTGCGGGTCGAAACCGCCCTCTTCTTCGACGGCTTCCAGAATGTCTGGGATGGAGAAAGTGCTCGCGAGCTGCGGCCCGAAGATCCAATCGCCGTAGGCGCCGACGACTTCTTCCAGCGACGAAAACGGCGAGATCGCGATCACCCCATCGACGCGAGAGTCGCGCGCCGCGTATTGAAGCGAGATGCCGGCACCATACGACGTCCCGAGAACATAAAGAGGACGAGCGAGCGAACCCCGCGCTTCCAGGGCGTCGATCAGCGCGACGAGGTCTTCCGATTCTCGCACGCCATAAGAGAGCCAGGTCCCGGAGGACTCGCCATGTCCTCGGAGATCGACGAGCACACTCCGGTAACCTTCGCGGCTACGGCGCTCGGCCAACTCGAGGAGGTGAGCCTTCTGGCCACGGATTCCATGAAGGAAAAGGAACGTGCCCCGCGGCGCGTTGCTCTCGCTACCCTGAGGCATCCCGCCGAGAGGCTCTTGCTCTCCGGCGATTGGATTTAAGACCCAAGCGCGATGCACCGCTCCGCCCGCGGCGACATCGAGTACGTCGTCGACGAATGCCGGAGGCATTTCCGGTCGATACTCCGGGGAGGGAGCCTGCAGGATGGTCGCCACGGCCCACGCCTCCCGGTACTGAAACGCCGCAAACGCCACCAATAGAAGTGTGACAATCACGAAGAGAACTCGGCGTTTCGTCTTGCTCACAGCAGCTGAACATGACGAGGGTGCGATCGCATTCCCGCACGTGAGCTTTCATCATCGACCGCCGAGCGCTGGCTTGCTGCGTCTCGAATCGCTCAAGTCTCGCTTGCCCACACGAAGTTGACGCTCGGGATTGCACTTCCGTATGTCGGGTCGGACGCCACAGCGTCGGCGAAAACGGCGAACCAAGATTCGACAGCGGACTGCTACAATGCGCGTATGACTTCACGCGCCATCTACACGTTGCTTTCCTGTTCCCTCCTCTTGTCGCTCGCGTGTGGCGACGACGACTCAGGCCTCGATGGTTCGGTCGATGCCGCTGCGGATGCTCCCACGGATGCCGCCGACGACGTCGATGGCACCGATGCACAGGATCTCGATGCCGACGCCGCGGATGCAGATCTCGAGGACGCTTCCGATGCGATGACCCCGGATGCTGGTTGCGACGGCCCGTGCACAGTGGACTCGCTCTTTGTCAGCGGAGACTGGCTGGCAGAACATCGCGCGGAGAGCTCCGTTCAGGTGGTCGATGTGCGAAACGACGAACGTTTCGCCTCAGGTCATGTCCCGGGTTCGCTTCGCATCGACGTGGGAGATCTGCGAACGACGGTCGATGGGATAGGCGGGCAGGTTGTCGATGCGAGCGCCGCGGAGGCCGTTTTTCAGTCCGCGGGGTTGCTACAGGATTCCGTGGTCATCGTGGTCGGCGACTCGACGGAGCCAACGCCAGCACGCGTCGCCTGGACCCTTCTTTACTTCGGTCATGCAAGCGTCGCGATCTTGGACGGCGGCTTCTCGGCGTACACCGAAGCAGGCGGCGCCACAGAGACTGACGCGGGTCCGGTTGAACCCTCAAGCTATTCGATCTCGGAGACGCGCACAGAGCTCCGCACGACTGCCGATGAGATCTTCGACAACCTCGGACTCGGCGCGGCGGAGGGATGGGCCTTTGTGGACGCCCGCAGTCAAAGTGAGTTCGACGCAGGACGAATCCCCGGCGCGATCTCGATCGACTGGATGACGAATGTCAGCGCGGGTGCGCTGATCGAGCGTAGTGCGCTCACGGAACTCTTCGCGGAGGTGCCGCGGGACCGCACGGTCGTTGCGTATTGCCAGACGGGATCGCGCGCCTCGGTCACCTATCTCGTTTTGGAAGAGCTGGGCTTCGAGGATGTTCGGCTCTATGACGGAAGCTGGGCCGAATGGAGCACTCGTGACGATCTGCCCCGCGAGCCCTAAAAGCCCGTGGATGTACTCTATTCTAGCTAGGGGCTGTCCCTATAGCGTGGGCATTCTGAAACGCGAGCATTCTGGAACGTGGAAGTTTGTGCGCGCAGGTGCGTCTGATTTACTGCCTGATATCGTATGTATCCGGTGAGACTCGGATGGCGCTTACGTGCGTGAAAACGCCGCGAAGCGGGATTCGGGACAATTCAACGGGCTGCGAAACCCACGCCACATCGAGAACGCCGTGATCCAATTTCAAAACACTTACGCCGCCCTTCCCGAGAGCTTTCATTCCGCCGCGAAACCATCGGTCGCGAAAGATCCAAAGCTACTCTTCTTTAACGAAGCTCTTTCCGAGTCGCTTGGTCTCGACCTCGCGCAGCAGCCGGAAAGCGAACTCGCCGCGCTCTTTTCGGGCGCCGAGCTCCCAAGCTCTTCGAAGCCGATTGCGCAGTGCTACGCGGGGCATCAGTTCGGAAGCTTCTCGGGACGCCTCGGCGACGGTCGCGCGATTTTGCTCGGGGAGATCGAAAGCGAGGGGACCCTCTTCGATCTTCAGCTCAAAGGCGCCGGACGAACCGAATACTCGCGCGGTGGCGATGGTCGGGCATGGCTCGGTCCGGTGCTGCGCGAGTACATTGTCAGCGAGGCGATGTTCGCGCTGGGCGTTCCGACAACCCGTTCGCTCGCAGCGGTCACGACGGGCGAAGAGATCTTGCGAGAAGCACGTTTCCCCGGCGCCGTTGTTGCACGAATCGCCTCGAGCCATCTGCGGGTGGGTACGTTCGAGTACTTCACGTGGAAGGGCATGGGCAATGAACTTCGCCGGCTCGCTTCGTACGCGATCGAACGACATTACCCGGAGCTTGCGGCCATTGCCGAACCCGCAGAACGCTACCTCGGGCTATTTCGCGCGGTGGCCGATCGGCAGCTCAAACTGGTCGCCGAGTGGATGCGGGTTGGATTCATTCATGGGGTGATGAATACCGACAATACGACGATCAGCGGTGAAACGATCGACTTCGGCCCCTGCGCTTTCATGGACACGTTCCGCTTTGACCAGGTGTATAGCTCGATCGACCGAAGGGGACGCTACCGTTACCGCACCCAGGGGCAGCTGGTGATTTGGAATCTCGCGGTATTCGCCAGCACATTGCTTCCGCTCCTCGCCGAGGAAGTCGGCGAAGCTCTTGCAAAAGAACAGCTTGAGGCAGCGCTCGACGGGCTGGACGTGGCCTTCGTCGATGCGTGGTGCGCCGCAATGGGCAGAAAGCTTGGGCTCGAGAATGCCGCAAAGGAAGACGCGCCTCTGATCGAGGCCTATCTCGAACATCTTGAAACGAACGCCCTCGACTTTACCAATGCCTCGCGCGCGCTGCGGAATGAGCTCGGTCGAGACGACTCGGGATTCTATCGGGAGTGGGCGAAGCGAAGGAGAGGGACGGATGCAGAGATTCTTGCGCAAATGGACTCCGCGAACCCCGTCGTCATTCCGCGCAACCATCAGATCGAGCGCTGCATTCAGAGCGCTCTAAACGGCGATCGAAGCGTTGCCCAGGAGCTGATCGCCGCGCTGGCCAATCCGTACAACGAGAACGAATCGCACGCTTGGCTACAGGTCCCGCCCGAGGAACACGAAGTCGTGCACCAGACGTTCTGCGGCACGTAGGCGTTCCTGCGAAAAATTCTAACGCTCGGGGAGCCACACTTGTCGCGCACTTCGAGCGCTCTACATTTTGGCGCGCTTGAAGCAAAAACCTCACGTCTTGCTTCAATCCCCCTTCAGAAAAATGCGATGCCTATTCACGGCAAAAGTCGCGAAACTGTGCAAGATTCCCCCACATGCGTCGAAGTTCATTACTCGCTTTTGCCATTCTCACTTCCCTCGCGGGAGCATGCTCGTCGAGCCACGCGGTCGACCCTGGGCTCTTCGATGGAGGCGCTGACGATGCCGGCTCCGACGCCTCGCCAGATATCGGATTCCCAGATTCCAGTGACCCTGCGCCCGAACCACCCCCGGAGCCCGGTCCGACGGACGAATGCGGCGATGTTCGCCGAACGCCGCTGATTTATTATGGCACTGCGGAGCCCACCGCGGTCCCGCTCTCGCCGGGACAGGTGCTCGCTTCGGGCCATCTGAACGGCAGCTGCTCGGGCGCCTTTATCGCGGATGAGTGGGTGCTAACCGCGAACCACTGCGGACCGCGCGCTGGCATGCAGTTCTGCGTGGGGCCCATCCCGGCAAACCCGAATGTCTGCTTCCGGGTCACGGAAGTTCACAACCACCCGAGCCAAGATATGGCGCTCTTCCGCGTGGACGCGCCCGCCTCGACGCGGATTCCCGAGCTTGAGCCGATCCCGATCATCACCGAAAGCCTTGAGCCCTACAACGGACAGATCGCCGAAGCTTCGGGGTACGGCGGCCAGGAAGACGGCCGCTCCGGCGAACGCGAGTTTAGCGCCGAGCCCATCGTCGGCTTCTTCGACGAGTTTGTTGTCATCGACGGACAGGGGGAGCGCGGCGTTTGTTTCGGAGACTCCGGCGGCCCGCTTACGACTGTTGTTGCGGATGGAACTGTCCGACATATCGGCGTCCTCTCGTACGGCGACCCAAGCTGCGTAGGACGCGACAACTACTCCCGCGCCGACCTTGCGATCGAGTGGATCGAAGCGCGCACCGGCCCCACCATCGTGGGCGACACCGGCTGCGGAAGCATCGACGATGTCGGTCGCTGCGTCAGCGGTCGCGCGTATTATTGCCAGGGCGATGAGCTTCAGAACGAAGCCTGTCCCGGCGCATGTGGATGGGACGCAGGTGCGGGCGGCTTTCGCTGCATCGAGGGCGCCGACCCTTGCGACGGCCTGGACATCCGCGGCACGTGCGAGGGCGAAGTGGCTCGCTGGTGTGAGGGTGGCGAGATCCGCACCCGCGATTGCGGAGGTTGCGGCCTGGTCTGCTCGAGCGACGGCGCCGCCGACTGCATCGAAGACCCGTGCATGGGAATCGACTTCCTCGGCCTCTGCGAGGGCGATACGATGGTTTGGTGCTCGCGCGATGGAGAGCTTCGCAGCCGAGACTGCAGCCGGCGCGGCGCGACCTGCGGTTACGTCAATGACGAGATCGGATACAGCTGCGTTCGCGGCGGCTGATTTCGTCCGCTTCGTGAAAGCCCCGCGTCCTCTGTGGACGGCGGGGCTTTTTTATCGCTAGTGCGGGTTCAAATCGCAAAAAGGGCCCACCTCCGCCAGGGACGCCGCCCGGGGTTTCGCGCTTCTTTCGATATACTTGGCACGTTGCTCGCTGACCGAATCTCGCCTCGGCGCCCCCGGGCGAAAGGTCTTCCCTTCCATCGATGTGATCCCCGCACTAGCGGCTACGAATCGCGCTGACTTCTCGCCAAGACCACCGTTGATCGTCAATGTCGACACGAACGGTTCGACACCCCTGACGGTCCACCCCTCCGACGCTCTGGACGCGCGCGAAACGGCCGACGAAGGCCCCCATCCGGCGGTTCCAGTTTCGGCCGCCCCGAATCCGCGAATGGCGATGTAGCCGGACGCGATCACCGACCCGGAGTCGGTCCTGCTCACCACAAACGCCAGCGTTGCTCTCACGGGCGCTTCTCCGCCCGGATTGCGGCGACGAGGTACGCCAAGAAGGTCCCCGGCGCTCGATCGTTTCGACCCTTTCGCCGTTTCGATAGTTGCCCTCGACCACGTTGCCGCTTGCAAAATGCATAACGCCGCGGCCGTGACGTTTCCCGTCGCGAAACGCCCCAACGTACCGATTTCCACTCGCGTAGTGCATCTCGCCGTGTCCATGACGCTTGCCTTGATGCCAATCACCTCGATAAATGCTGCCCGACTCAAACCAATACGTTCCCTCGCCATGTCGCTCGGAATCGCGCCAATGACCTTCGTAGGTCTCGCCATTCGTGAACGCGTAACGACCGTAGCCGTGGCGGCGGTTAAAGAGCGATTCACCGGCGTAGTGGGCCCCGCTCTCATAGACCTCCTCGACATGCCGCAATACTGGGTGCCCGCTCTCGATCTCGTGAAGGTCCGGCACGTCACGGCGCGCGCATCGAGAGGCCGAGCGCCGGCCATGATGGTCGACAAAGCGCGCGGCGTTTCGCTGCACGATTTGCCTTTGCGCTCGGCTCATCCTTCGCTCGAGAGCCCAGGGTCGACCGCCGCTCGACATCACCCCCACGCTCGTATGCTCGAGTCCAAACACGTGCCCGAGCTCATGCGCGAGCGTCCATCGGCCCATCGTTCGACGGTTGAGGGCGAGGCGATAGTTCGGCCCGCCCGTCGTCGCGACCCCCGCGCGGGAGCGACCATCGAAGATAAGATGCGGCACGATGGCAACGTTCACGCCGGCGCGCTCGGTGAGCGCATCTCGAATCTGCGGGTAGTGCGCGCTCACATGGGTTCGCTCGCGCTCCTCCACGAAGAAGCACACACCAGCCTCCGCAAACCAGTGGTTGGCGCTATCGACCATGGTCTGCAACACCGCGCGGCGAGTGGGCGCGTTGCCGCGCTCCGGGCGGGTCGGTCCGCTGTCGAAGACATGAAGCGGGACCGCGATTTGTTGGGCGCGCGCGGCGGTATGGCTCCATAGGAGCGAAAGAAAAGAGAGCGCGAGGGCGACCCATCGGCGCGCCACACGCGAACAAAGTTCGTGGTGTTGCGTCATAGTGGTTCGAACGCGGCGCCCGAAGGGCTATTCAAATCCGGCTTCGATTTACGAAATCAGCCACCACTCGGAAGGTTCGACGCGGCTCGGTGCGTTTTCCGCGGGCTCTCGAAACTCCGGTGCATCGTCCTCGCCTCGCTCGTCCTCGTATCGCTGGTCGTCATCTCCGGCGTCATCGTTTCGATCAAGGTCTTGATGTTCGGGTTCGTCCCAACTCGACCTCGATTCGGGGCGCTCTTCGTCGAACTCATCCTCTTCTTCGTTTCGCGGCTCCGAGTCTTCTTCGTCATCGGTCGATTCACGGGGTGGCCAAACCGGCGCACGCGGCGCATCCTCATCGGGCTCTTCATCGAGCGCGTCCTCCTCATCATCGGGATCGGGCGCGGAGGGCGCGGTAATGTACGCGACGCGCGCGAACACCCGGAAGGTCGGCGTACCAAAGCCATCCGTAATCCCGACCGACGCGCCGACGTCGACAAGAAGATCTTCGAGATAGATCCGCGCTCCCGCGGCCGCTTCCACCGGAATCACGAGCGAGGTCAGCTCGGGTGCAAGGATACCGAGCGAGGCTTTGGCTTCGAGGAGGAGCGAAGTCGTATCCGCAAGCGCGAGCTCGGTCGCGAGGCTCGCGTCGACCGTATCGTCCACGACATAGGGCCCGACGACGGCTCGAGGCCGCATGGTGTAGCCCGCGTTCAGGCTGATGCGGTGTCGGTCGATCGTCTGCGTCACGAGCAAGCGCGCCCGAAATCGAAAATCTCCGCCGACAAAGTTCTGCGCGCGACCCGTCGGAAAGAATCCCTCAAGACCGACGCCCAATGAGAAGCCGCTCCGGCCGGGACGGCTCGCCGTATCGACGATGGTGAGCTTTCCAGAGAGCCGAATATCGCCCGCGCCATACCCTCCGGGGTTCCAAAGATCGAGACAGCGGAACGGCCGCTCGACATCGCCGCTCTGGTAAATCGTCGCAGGCAGGCCAAGCCCAAATTCAAGTCGCTCAAAGAGCCCGATGGAGCCGAAGATGAGCGCATTGATCTGCGGCCCGACGACCGTGTTGTTCATGCCATTGGCCTGAATCACCACGGGCCGGTGGGCGTATTCGGCCACCGCGCCGACATCGAAGGTTAGGTGGGGCTGAGAGACCGCGTGAGAAGTGGAAAAGACCCCGCCTCGTGCGCTCAAGGTCGGCTGAAGCTGTCGCGCATCGAAGCGATCTTCCCGGTGCATCAGCTCCTCTTCGGTGCATTGAGCGGCGCCGCGCGAGACGAATGGCGAAGCGAGGAAAAGAAGCGTTAGAAGAGCGACGAGAAGAGTAAGTGAGACGCGCATGGAGAGCCGAGGCCGCGTGGGCGGAACTCAGCCTATGCGGAAGCGTGAAGGATCGCCAGGAGTAGGCTCTGACAAGCGGAACAAAACACCCGAGTTCACGGCGAACCCTTTTTGCCCTCACACACCACCCAATGTTCGCCACGTAAGCGTCCAATATCGGTCGCATTCGTACGCCGAACCAGAAGCGGCCGGCCCTTCTTTGCCAGCCGGCTAGCGAACGTCGAGATAGAGCGTCGAGCCGATGGTGAGCTGCCAGAGTTCGCTCTGGAACTTGTCGTCGGCGCCCCATGCGAAGAGGAAAGGAAAGCCGAACTCCGCGTGAAGGTCGAGGAGCGGCTTCGAGCCCGAGGCGAGCGTCGCGCCGCCGCCGATGAAGAGCGGCGTGTAGATCGAGTTCCCCACATCATCGAAGTTCGCGATGCCGAGACCCGCACGCACGCGGGCAAAGACGTTCGGCATGAAGCTGACCGAGACATCCGCGGGGATAAAGAGCCCGACGGCGGTCGTATCGCCGACGACGGCCCCGGACGAACTCTCACGCTGTGGCGTCGGGGCGTTGTAGAGGAACGCGGCGCCATCGCCGAAGGCGAGCGGTAGCTGCAGACCGGTTCGAAGAGAGGCCGTCTCCCCGAAGTGAATCAAGACGGGAATCGAGGGAGTCACCAACATCAAGAAGGGGTCAAACGAGCTAAACTCCATCGCGAGCTCGGCAGCGATTTCGACGTTGCCTTCGACGAATCGGTAACGTGCGAAGAGCCCGGGCGCGCGACCATAGTCGACATCTGGAGCGAGCTGCAGACCCGCGATCGAGAGGCCGAGCTCAAGATTTTCGATGGGCGAGATGGAACCGCGAAGACCGAGCGCCACGCCGGTATCCGAACCGAACGGTCCGAAGCTCAGACGAAGGACCTGAATGTCGAAGGTTCCGGAGACATTCATGCGCGGCATCGTCAGCGGTCGCTGCGCAAAGCGCATCGGGAGGTCGCTCTCCATGGAGTCCGGTACGGCGTTCGAAACCGCATCGATCTCGAAGTTCTCCTGAGCCTTGGAGAGTGAGGGAATCGCCCCAAAAAGGAGAAGGAGTAGACCGAGGGTTTTCGCGCGTTGCATAGGAGCTCCAAAAAGAAAAACAGCCCCTCCCCGAAGGGAGAGGCCGTTAGTTTCTGGTGCCAGATCGCTGGAGCGCCACTTTTTTACAGTGAGCAACCCCAAGCGACTTCAGCCGCCAACGCTCGTTCCACAGCCACTACAGAACTTTGCACCAGGACCGTTCTCCTGACCGCACGAGGGGCAGAACTTCGGGCCGGTCGCGAGCTGCGTTCCGCACTCCGCACAGAACTTTCCGGGCGGAACCTGCGCATTGCAGCCGGGGCAAGCGACCTGCCCCGAGGGGCCCGCCTGCATCGGCTGACGAGGAGCGTGCATCGCCTGGCCAAAGGCTTGCGCCATGCCGAAGCCGACGCCGAGGCCTGCGCCACCGAGCATCGGACCGGCACCGCCGCCGCCTTCACCACCGCCGCCGCCGCCCTGGGCCATGCCCTGACCGGCGCCGATCATCGCTTTGCCCGCGGCTGCGCGCGTGAAATCACCTCCGGCAAGGCCGGTGTAACGCGAATCCTGCGAGAAGTCCTGATCGAGCTCGAACTGACGCTGCTGGGCTTCCGCCTGCGCCTGCGCGATTCCGATCTGAGCGATCCGTGCATCCCGCTTCGCCTGACCGATCTGGCCCTGCGCAGTCTTCAGCGTCTCGCGATCTTCCTCCGTGAGGTTGATCTCGAAGTCGCCGACCTGACCGATCCGGATGCCGATCTCGGCAAGGTCCGGGCAGTTGGTCTCAAACGCGCGTGCGAGCTCATTCGTCATCGCCATCAACTCGAGAAGGCTCTTGCCCTGCGAAACGCAGACCTGGCCCATCACCGTTTTGATGGAGTTCATGAACTTCTGCTTGATCCAGGTAACAACCTGCTCGTTGCTCTGCTCGCCGCGAAGGCCGTGGTAGCCAACGATAAAGCGCGCCGGGTCGACGATCTGGAATGCAAACGAACCAAAGATTCGCGGCGTGACCATCTCACCGAGGAGCGGGTCCTCCATCATGCCGAGCGGGCCACCGAAGCGCTGGTTGTAGATCGGGCGCATCGTCACGAAGAAGAGATCTGTCGTGAAGATATTCTCGCCCGTCACGCGATCGATGATCAGCTGGCCGAGGAAAGGAATGTTCTCCGTCGTCAGCTGATGGCGCTGTCCAGCGCCGGCCGTACGAAGCACTCCAATCAAGGAGCCATCCCGGAAGAACACCGCGGCTTCGTCGGCGTCGACGGTCAGCTGCGCCATGTTCGGAATGGTATTTTCCGGATGCTTGTAGACGATCAGGTCCTTCTTGTCGTCGGGACGCTGAATCAGCATCTCCTGCACGCCGGACTTAAATCCGTTCCAAATACTGCCGAGCACCATAGGTGTGTTTCTCCTCTTTCTTCGCGAACGCTGGCGGGCAACTCGCGATGTGGCGCACATCCTAAGCATGTTCGCTCGCTACGCCAAGAACGATCCACCGATGAGCGAAGTGAAATGGCCGGGATCGGAACGCACCCAGTCCCCATTTTCTCGTTGAGACAGCATCCGTAGCTTTCTCGAATGTTTCGAAACGAAGAGGTCGCCCTGCGCGCGCAAGTCCGGGAACTTCAGGCAAAGCTTGAAGAACAAAAGGAAATTTGCGCTGAGCTCCGTAAAAGCGGTTCGGACGAGCTTCGCTTGGAGCTCGCGGAGGTCCGCGAGCAGCTGAAAAAGGAGCAACAAAAGGCCGAAGCGCTAGAGGTTCAGTTGGTGCTATCGCAGCCCAATCTGCCAACGCGTCGTACCGCGAAAAAGCGCGACAAGCTCTTTTGGCTTGCCGTTGGCGCCGGCGCGATTGTCGGCACCGTCCTTTACGGTTTCCTGAAAAAGATCATGTGAAACGCGCCGGGACAGCAATCGTGCCGATCCCCCTATTTTCCGGCCTACTGCGACCCACTATTACGCCATGTTTAGAAACCAGGAAATGGCGCTTCGGGCGCAAGTAGAGGAGTTAAAGTTAAAGCTCGCGGAAGCGAAGGGACAGCCCATCGAGGAGCCGATCGTCGATCGTTCGCTCGAACTGAGAAGTGAACTCGATCAAGTGCGAGGCGCGCTGCGCCGGTCGCAACAAGACAACGAGTCACTCTCGGCGGAGCTCGCGTATGCGAAGGCCGTTGGTCCGAAGAAGGATGAAGCGGGAAAGGCCAAGAAGCAGAACAATATCGCGACGATCGTGATGTTCCTCTTCGCGCTCATGATGATCTTGAAGCTATTGCGCTAAAGATCGAAAAGGCGGGACGCCCCGAAAAGGCTCCCGCCTTTTCTATTGGGTCGGAATCGCTCGGATCTGGGGCCTGCGGGGATAAACCCGATGGCGATCCCGCTAGAATGACAGCGGAACAGACTCATCCTTTTCCGATGTTTCGAAGCGAAGAAGGAGCACTGCGGCAAAAAGTCGAAGACCTACGCCGTGAGCTAGAGGCCGAGAAGGAACGCAGCGCGCGATTCGCGAGGGAGGCAAAACTCGAAAGGCAGCGCGCCCAGTACCGGGAGCAAGAAGCGCCCCGGGTCATGCGGACAGGGCTCTACGGGACAGTGACCCCAACGAAGCGAGCGAGCGCGCGCCCGCCACGAGCACGCGACCCAATTGAAACACTGATGATTGGATCACTGATCTTCATCGCGATCTCAATCTTCGCGTTGTTCTCGATTCATTAAGCGATGGCGTCTGCTAGCCATTCCTTTTCGGGCCGGCTGGGACTCGTGCGCTCGCTGTCCCCCTTCCGCCCCTCGCCTTCGGACGCACTTTGTTTGAATGTTCAGGAATGAGGAGATTGCCTTACGGCAGAAGATGGAAGACCTCCGAGCGGAGCTGGCCGCGGAGCGTGCGAAGAACGCAGCGGAGCTAGCGCAGGAGCGTGCGAAGAACGTTTCGCTTCAAGCGTCGCTCGAGGCCGCGAAGCGTCAGCCCGCGGCGCCGACGCAAACGCTGCGGCTGCCCGCCAATACAAGGCTGGTCCAGGACCCGGATCAGACGCTAAAGCTGCGTCTCGCGACTCCCCTGGAAACGAATGAGCAACGAGCCGTGCAATGGTTCCTTGTCCTCTTTCCGATCGTCGTTGCCGTTGGTTTCGGAATTTTCGCTGCGCTCCTTCGGTGAGGCGCGTCAGTCGATATAGCCGAGCGTACGGAGCCGCTTTTCAACGATCGAAGGATCGGCGATCGCGCGCTTCGTGCGCTCCGGCAGCGGACGGGCCGAAGGAGCGAACGAAGGCGCCGCCGCGTTCGCGCCCGAATCACTCAGCGCTTCAAAAAGCACGCGCCCCATCGCCAATCCTCCCGGCGCTTCATCAAGGCGCCGGAGCAGGGTCGCGTGCACGTCTGCGATATGCGCATCGATCTCGCCGCAGGCCTTCACCCGCGGGCCGCTCATCGCAAAGAACCCTCGCTCGCGATGGCTCCCCGGGAGGCTGCGTCCTTTGCGGCCAAGATGCTCTTCCGGGCGGAGAACACGGAACCATCCCTTGCAGTCGTCCGGCGCAGAAGCCGAAGGCATCACGTTGTAGGAATAGCCATCCTCGCTCAGATGAAGGTCGAGCAGATAATGCGGCGCGCGCTCGAGGTAGGGCCCAAAGAAGACATCCTCGCGGCGCCAGATATTGCGCACGATCTGTTTGCCCGAGATCGGATCAACGAGCTTGGAAAACGCATGCACCAGCTTGGCGTAAAGCTCCGCCGAAGGTCGCTCGGCCCAGAGCGCCGGAAAGTAGTTCAGCTCGTCGCTATAGACTTCCGTTTCACGCATCGAGATCGCCCCAAAGCGCGCGCGCGTCTCCAGCCAGCTCGGCAAAATCCCGCCGCCAAAACGAAAGAGGCTCTCGCGAACGGACGGAGGCAGCGTGGTGAGCGCGATATCCTTGACGCCGCTCGTCACCTTTCCCATCCGCCCCGCGTTTTGATGAAAACGCAGCAGCCCTTGCTCGGCGAGGAAGCGGTTTAGATAGAGCACGCGGTCTGACGATCCGCCCGAGCCATGATCCGAAAGGAGCGTGATGCCCACGTCATCCCCACCGCCATCGCCCGCGGCTGCGCGAAGCTTCGCCACCGCCCGATCGAGCGCGCGATACACATCCGCGAGAGCCTGCGCGTGCCCTTCGCGATAACGCGGGCTCTGCGCGTCGTGGTAGGCCCAAAGATGATGTGAGGCCGTATCGCTCTCGCCAAAATAGAACGCCGCGAGCGTCCAGGGCCGGTCCTTCAGAATCCATTCGAAGAACTCCGCCTTCCGCGCCACGCGCTCCACGAGCTTCTCCGAGAGCGATTCGTGCCAGCCTTCGTTTTCCGCCGCGAGCTCGTCCACATCGTCGAAGCGCATCGGCCCAAAACGCGCGGTCGCGCGCGCGTGAAACGAAGGCGGCCAGACAAACGAAGCGTCGGCTTCAAAGGCGACCGGCGAATCCCACCCGCTGACAAAGACCCCATGCTCCAGCCGCTCCGGCGGCCACGTCGCTGGAAAACCGACGATCGCCGCCGCGTGCCCAAGCGCGTCGAGCTGCCTCCCAAACGTCGGCGCCTCCCGAACGCTCCCGGCGGTAAAACGCACCGCGCCGTTTTCGTCGCGTGTCGTAAAATCGATCACCCCGTGCTGCCCGGGATCGACGCCGGTGAGGAACGTCGTCCAGTTCGGCAAAGTCGCCGGCGGCATCACCACCTCAAGCGCCGCATACGCCCCTTCGCGCATCACCCGAAAGAGCGCCGGCAGCTCCGCCTCCCCAAGCTCGCGAATCACGCGAAGGTCCGCCCCATCGAGACCGATTACCAGTTGTCGTGCGCCCATGCGAAGAGAACGCTACGCCGCTTCGCTCCTATTCGCACCCCGGATGGATTTGGGAGTTGTTGGCCGCTCGGTCAACGCGCCATGAGCTCTGTGGCAATTGACGACCAACAAGCGCAACGCTACTTTGACGCGAACGAGATTAGCGATAGGTGGGAACTCGATGGGTGGTGGAGCCTCTGGCTCCGATTGCAGATTCATGCGCAGTTGAACTGACTCCGAAAGAGCGGAGCAGCAACGTCGGCGCGCCCGCACGCAATTCCCAAAACACCACTCGCTTCTGCTCTCATTTTCCAGCCGGCGCAGAGGAGCGCTTATGACCAGGAATTCCATGACTCGATTCTGTCGCCGAAACGTCTACGTCCTCATCGCCATCGGGGCTCTCGCCCTCGGCTGCGGCGATGACGACACCTGCTCCGATGGAGAAACCCAAGCATGCGAATGCGTGGTGGGGGGAGAGACTCTGCCAGGTGTTGAGACATGCACTAGCGGCGCGTACGGCGCGTGCGACTGCTCCGGCGAAGATGCGGGACCATCCGACGCCGGTCCGCAAGATGGGGACCCGGACGATTCCGGCGCCGGTTGTACAGAAGGCGAAACAGAGACTCGCGGAAGCCGAACGTGCGGGGAGGAAACTCGGACATGCAGCGGTGGCGTGTGGAGCGAGTGGGCGGAGACTCGCGAAGGACCGGCGGACCGAGAATGCAATATCGGCGAAGCTCGGTGGTACGAGCGCTCTGCTGAAGAAGAAGAGACGCTTTGCACTGGAGACCCGGCAGATCGGTGGCTGGCGTCTTGGTTGCGATGCGGCGCCGACTGCCGCTGGGAATCAGAGCCGACGCAATGCGGAGATGGTTGCGACGGAGCCAGAAGAGTTGAAACACGAGGTTCTGAGTTGATCGGGCAGGACGAAGTCTGTGTTCCCGGCGGACAGTTCACGATGGGGTGCTCGGACACCTCTCAGGACTGCTCTCCGCGCCATGTTGTTGAGCTTAGCCCGTTCTACATCGATCGATTTCCCGTGACGTTGGGGCGGTACAGAGCGTGCGTCGAAGCCGAGGTTTGCACGGTGCTTGAGCCCTCTTATCTCGCAGGTGGTATCAACGCGGAGCTGGAACTGGCAACGCTTGATTCGGAGATAGTTCGTGCAGCGACGCATGAGCAGGCTCGCGTATTTTGCGAATGGGATGGGGCTGAACTCGTAACCGGATCACAGTGGGAACGGGCTGCAACAGGGCGACTAGATCGGGTCTATTTTCCAATCTGGGACACCGATGGATCAGACGGATCCCGCTGGGTTCAATGGAACGGTACGGACGAAAGACCGAACCTTGACCTTCGACGAATCGACTCTAGTGACGGGACGAACAGCATTGGAATCGCAGGGTGGTATTCGTATTTCGAATGGACCGCAGACTCGCTGTCTGAGCCATATCGGGTGGATCGAATCTACTCGGATCCGAGCCGGCCGGGAGACGCACCCTTTGAGGTTCGCGGGGTCTTTGGTGGGTATGGATACCCTTCGAATGAACGCGGCATCGCGTATCGTGGACGTCAAGCAATCGACGGGTTGGAACTATCGCAGGCATCCTTTCGATGCGCCAGGCCTGCAATAGGAGAGCGATAGCGTGAACTCCTAAGCCACGGTTCGTTGAAGCGGGCTGTGCGCGCCACCCTTTCGTCTATCATCGCGCCATGAGCGCTACTTGACGATTTAAACACACCGCGAGGTATGACGCGCCGCGATGGGATAGGCCGTCGAAGAGGATGGTGCGGGCTCCGCTTTCGAGGAGCGCGACGACGCGGTGTGCGCGGCCCGTCTCGCCTTCGCCGGCAGCCTCGGAGACTTCGAAGCGGCGGAGTTCGGCGAGACGCACGGAGATGTCTTCTCCATCCGAAAGCTCGGAGGTGATTTCCTGCTCGTCCATCGAGAGGCGCTCGCGTGCGGGCGACATCCAATAAAGGCAGGTCAGGACAAGCGCCAAGAAGCCGGCGCCGATCGCTCCAAAACCAAACGCGGGCTTGCCCGAAATCCAGGTCGTGCCAGCGATGGAGTACCAGACGGCTTCGATGAGCGCGGTCGCGACGAGGCCGACGAGGAGAACTTTACCGAGCGACGCGTAGGTCGTTCGGTCAAAGTCTAGTCCGGGCCGATTTGACTTGGCGGAGCTTCGGTAGGCGCCGGAGCGATCCGGCAACACTTCGCGGATCCAGAGGCGCTGGCCGTCGAGTCGCAGGCGCTGCGAGAGGCTGCGTGCGGAAATCTGAAACTGGCACGACTCGCAAGCACGCGCTTCGCCCGAACGCGAACGAATATGCTCTGCGCACTCTTCACAAAACGGGGCGAGGAAATTCACCGGACCAATCTGCTCTTTCGAGGCTTCCGGAATAGGGGGATTCGAAATGTCGCTGTCCACCCTACTTGCTCCCGCGCGCAGGCCGATTATGACCCACCATGCGTCGCGATTCTGCAGG
>JAHDCI010000055.1 GCA_020629955.1 Myxococcota bacterium
CGCCGTTGCTATCTTCGGCGTCCGTTCTGAGAACATGGTGACTGTAGCTCAGGGGTAGAGCACTGGATTGTGGCTCCGGTGGTCGCGGGTTCAAATCCCGTCAGTCACCCCAATCAGAACCACTTATTTGATAATCTTAGTATGGTCGCCATCAGGCGGCGCTGTGCACTCGTAGCTCAGCTGGATAGAGCGTCGGACTTCGAATCCGCAGGTCGTAGGTTCGAATCCTTCCGAGTGTGCCAAGCGGTTCTCAGGTCTCAACTGAGATCTGAAAACCGCACCTGGGTCATTAGCTCAATCGGTAGAGCAGTGGATTCTTAATCCATTGGCTGAAGGTTCAAGTCCTTCATGACCCACCAAAAAAACGCCCCATCGCGAAGACGGGGCGTTTTTGTTGACCAAGTCGAGAAACGTCGCACCTGGGTCATTAGCTCAATCGGTAGAGCAGTGGATTCTTAATCCATTGGCTGAAGGTTCAAGTCCTTCATGACCCACCAAAGGAAAAGCCCCATCGAATCGATGGGGCTTTTCTTATTGTGTTTCGTCTTCTTCCGACGGCGGGGGCCAGACGATTTGATGGGGCTGACCACAGCTGCATCCGATTTCAGGGTCTTCGCGATCCTCGAGGGGGAGAAACCGGTGAAATGCCTTCTCCATGTTCTCTCGGCGGTCAGCGTATGAGCTCTCTGGATGGCGTGAGACCATCTCCTCGTACGGATGCATCAAGGTGAGAATGAACGCCGCAATGGGCCAGAAGACCGCTTTGACTCCGCGATGATTTACGGGAAAACGAACGGGTTGCACGAGTTGGGGAGCTCAGGAATCCACACCGACGGAACATAGGGCTCACATTGTCCAGCCTGCATCCGTTCCCACAGCTCGGCGTGAACCAGCGTCATCGACCAGAACTTCGAGCAGTAGGCGTTGTTGTGTCCCCAGTCCCCCGAACCCATCGGTCCACGACCGCCGTTCGGATAGCATTGGCGAGCGTGAGCCTTTCTTTGCTGGATACATCGGCGAGTGGCGTTGATGTAATTGACCAACCCCGTGCAACTCGAACGGTCAATCCCAGCGCCACACGAATCACTTTCATGGTAGCGGTTCGTGATCTGGCGATTGTAGCTGGTCTTGCATCGTTGCGTCACGGAGGTCGGAACACCATCTCGCAACTGCTCGCGCGGCTGTGCGTTCGCTGCAGCGTTCTGAATATTCTGCGCCTCGTGCCACGAGATATGGACGCCTGCATTGCGCAGCGCGCCGATCAAGTTCTGGAGCGCGCTCGCCTCCTGATACGTCCCGCGTGTTTGCGCGAGGTTCTGCGCCGTCTGGTGATGGATTTGAATCTGACGACCCGCGGCCCAGACCGTAATCGTGCCTGCGACGGCGTTCGCGACTTGCCAAGCACGGTAGCCACCATGTGCGAGTGACCCCGCAAGCATTACGAGAGGCAGGAACTTGTCGGGATCACCATCGTTTCCGAGCTCGCGAGCGCACGCGTCGCCATCCTCAAGGTTGTCCCACGCGAAGCTATTGGTGCAGTCCGGTGTGAAATCCGGCCCGAGATCCATCTCCTCCGAAAACTCCTCTTCGGGTTGCTCCATGGAACCCTCGACGGGAGGCGCGGCCGGCGCGCAGGCATTTAAGATCATCGCTAGGGAAACAAACCACTTCACACTCTTGTTCATGAGAACTCCTTTTGCACCGTGTAGAGCAAAGCCTGTTCCACCCTATTTCAGACACTTTGGGACACAGAGTTCGCAACAAAGGACAGCCGGAACAAGAGATGCTCCAAGCTGGGGCACGAGGCGTTTTCGGGAAGTCTTTTGTTCTCCGCCGTGTTCTACTCGCACCATGAGCGAAGGTTCCCTCGCCCCTCCCGCACTACCAGCTGCGGAGTCCAACGCTCCCCATCGATCTCTTCGAACGCGTGCATTGCGCATGATCGCGTATCTCGCTGGCACTCTGGTCGCGATACGGGCGCTGGCGTTCTGGTACGCAGGTGACGCCGCATCGCTCATGGCAAACGAACCAGAGGCGCTGGTGCGCGTGGCGCGCGGCGTCGATCACTGGTCGGCGCGTGAGATCGTGCCGGCCGATTTCGCCACGGGAGACGCTCGCTACAACGGTGAGTGGGCCTTCGCAACGCGGATGATGTCCATCATGGGCTATGCGCAGCTCGAGCTTGCCGGGGCCAGCGATCCCGATGGAGAGAAACTCGACCTATTGCTCGATGATTTGCTCTCTCCGGCGATGCGCGTTTTTGATGGCGAGGCATGGTCGAGCGATGCGCTGGAGGACGTACGCTCACATCGAATCTCCAAACCGCACGCCGGGTATCTCGGCTACCTCGCGCTCGCGATGACGCTTACCCGCGCAGTGAATCCAGAATCCCGCCACGTAGACACTCAAGAGGCGATCGTACGCTTCCTCCGAGACGCATCCGTCGCCGAGCGCGGCGCCCTCCTTCAAACCTACCCAGGCGAAATATATCCACCCGACAACTCATTTGTTGTCGGTGCACTTTCCCTTCACGCGCGACTTTTTGAGCCGAATGTTCGCTCCGCCGCCGACCAAGCGCTTCGCTCGTTCCAAACCCAAGGCATCGACCCGGCGACCGGCCTGCTTGTGCAGACCGTCGGGCTCGACGGCAGTCGAGGCGAGCCCCGAGGGAGCGGAACCGCCATCGCGACCTACGCTATCTCTTTCGCCGATTTCGAACTTTCGCGGCGGCTGGACGACGCCCTGGTAGCTCAGCTCTATCACGAGGCACTTGGTTTCGGAGCCGTCGATGAATTCCCGGGCCGCATCGACAGCCTTGGAGACGTCGATAGCGGGCCCGTGATCCTCGGACTGGGCGTCAGCGCGTCGGGCTTCGCGCTCGCGGGGGCGAAACTTCATGATGATCCCGAACGGTTCGCTGCACTGAGCGCACTTGCAGGGATGGTGGGCGGCCGCAAGCGGTTCGGAGATACACAGCAGTTCGCACTCGGCGGCCCTCTTGGTGATGCTCTCCTTTTTGCAGTCACCACGGCGTCGCGCGAGGCCTCGACCTACTCGGGAGAGCGGCGATGATCCGTCTTCTATTCATCGGGCTCTTCTTCGTCGCCGACTATCTCATCGCTGGATTCTGCACCGAACAAGAAGTCGCAGCCGCCCTACTCTCTCCGGGTGGCGCGTCCGCAGAGAGCGGTGTTCTGGCTCTGGCCTACCTCGGGGTTCGCCTGCTCTTTATCGTCACGTTCGTGCACGGCCTGGGGAAGCTCTTCGCGCACCTGATCGAGCGTTTCTTTTCCGGCGCAGGTCGGAAAGCAAACAATCCACGCGAAAGCGCGTAAACGCGCGTTCATTGCGCGTGATATTTTTGCAACGCCGTCCGGTTCGAAACCCGATTCATACAGATTTCCGCAACAAAAACAGTCCTCCCATGCGAGGCACACATCCTGCTAAATCAGCACCCATGAACTCGAAACAGCTCTCGTCGATTCTTCTTCCCCTGGTCAGCGCCGTCACCTTCGCAGCGTGTGGACACTCGGCGCCATCCCCATCGCTGCCAATCGCACCAGCAGGTCCCATGTGCGTCCCAGCGCTTGGAGAGCTCAGCGAAGCTCCGCAGGCTCCGCGCTGCGAAGGAATCGAGAGCCAATTCGGAGAGGCGGAAGAGTGGGCCACCGATGGCGGTGCTCGAGCCGCGGAAATGGGACCATCGCATCACAGCACCCAGGGGCCGCTCGCGATTCAAGGAGAATCGATCACACTTCACGGCAAGTTCGCCTACGGCATGCTGAGCAAGGATCTCGAAGGCGAAGTAATTCGTATTATGATCGGACGCGACGATTGCGCGCTCGAAGAAGTCGGCACTGCGACGACCGACACCGATGGGCGTATCGCGTTCGAAATCCCGGCTCAGCCCCTCGGACTTCACGATTATTGGCTTGTCGTCGCGGGTGATCTGACGTTCGCGAAGGGCACGATCGCCGTGCTTCCTCGCGGCGCGCGGATCGCCATTTTTGATATCGACGGCACCCTCACCACCGACGACGGCGAGGTCTTCGAAGAGCTCCTTTTGAACAGCACCCCTGAGATGCACCCGGGCGGGGATGCCGTCGCGAACTTCTACGCGCAGCGCGGCGTTCAGCCCATCTACATCACCGGCCGCGCTTACCAATTGCAGGGGCCGTCCCGCGATTGGCTCGAAACTCAAGGTCTTCCTTGGGGCCCACTTCATACCACCGATGACGTCCTTCAGGTGCTCCCTGGCGATAACGTTCGCGAGTACAAGCTCGCGTTCCTGAGCGGGCTCGTGGAACGCGGCTTTGATATCGTCGCCGCCTACGGGAACGCCAGCAGTGATGTCTGTGCGTACGCGGAAGCTGGCATCTCGACCTGCTCAACGTTCATCATCGGCGAAAACGCAGGCACAGCTTGCGAGGGACACGAAGCGTCGCAGCCGGTGAGCTCCTATCCAGAACACCTCGAAGCCCTACTCGCCGAGTAGCTGTCCTCGCCAAAACGCGCCGTTTCCATGGGAGTCTGGCGCGTTTTGTCTTTGGAACGCGCGAATCGCGACGTATGAAACGTCATGCCCCAGCTTCAGCTCATCAGCTTTGACGCCTGCCCCTTTGTCCAGCGCGCCGCCATTCTTCTCAAAGAACAGGGTCGCGCGTATGACCTTCGCTACATCGATCTCGCGAGCAAGCCCGACTGGTTTCTCGCGATTTCCCCACGCGGAAAAGTCCCGGTTCTCGAGGTCGAGGGCACTCCCATTTTCGAGAGCGCAGTCATTCTCGAATACCTCGACGAGACCGCCGCGGAGGAAGACCGTCTGCTTCCAAGCGACGCTCTAGGACGCGCGCAGCAGCGCATGTGGATTTCGTATATCTCCGACATCATGGGTGCAGGTTGGCGCTTTCAAGCTGCAAAAACCGAGGAGGATGCAAACGCCATCGCAGAGCAGCTTCGCTCGAACTTCGCGGAGCTCTCGAAGAATATCCATCCCGAGGGTCCGCTATGGAATGGAGACTCGCTCTCGATGGTGGACGTCGCGATTGCCCCCATCTTTCAACGTTTCGCGTGGGCCGAAACGCTTGAGCCCTCGATTCAGCTCTTCGAAGAGCTTCCCCGAATCGCGAAGTGGCGTGATGCCCTACTTTCGCGACCGACACTCACAAGTTCGATCGTGGACGACCTTGAGACGCGGAGCGGAAAAATGCTGAAGGGCCTTGGCTCGTGGGTCGCTCGCAACGCCGAGTAGGCGATCCAAGCAGACTTAAGAAAGCCTCTCCGAGAGAAGCGCGATCAAATCGCGAGGCTTCTCGGAGTGCACCCAATGCCCCGCGCCTTCGATGACGTGAACGAAGACATTGCTTCGGTCCGCCGCGAACGCTCTCGCCCTCTCGCGCTCAGACTCCGTAAAGACCTCTGAATCTCCACCGATCACGATATGAACCTCGGCGGAAACGGTCTCGAGGAGGCCGTAGCCGTCGACCTCGAAATAGTCCGCAAGAAGCTGGTCGATCTGCTCAAGCTTCGGACGAAAGAACACGCCTTCGTCACTGGAGCGCGTATTCATCGAGAGCCATTGCGCAAGCGGTTTCGAAAGTCCCGTAGCGACAACAGCGTCCATAAAAGCGCGCCGGTCCGGGAAGAAACGCGGCAAGGTTCGAAGGGTATCGATGACCTTTAGGACCGACTCCGAGCCTTTGCGTTCAGGACGCGGGCTTGGGACCGAGTCGATGATCCAAAGCTGCTGAACCGGCGACGCATTCATGGACTGAGCGGCGTATTGAATCGCGACTTTTCCGCCAAACGAGTGACCGAGAATTCCATACGCTCCCGCAGGAAGGTCGCTCGCCGCGGCCTGAATCGTGTGCGGCGCAGCGCCATCTTCCGCGTTGCCATGCCCCCGCAACGTCACGAGCGAAGGCAGAATTTCAGGCACCTTCTTCTGTGTCGCGCGCGCAATGCTTCGCCAGTTGGCACCCGTGCCGAGAATGCCATGAAGAAAGAGGAACGAACGCTCCCCTCCTTCCAGCACGTCGATATGCGCGGACATCTAGCGCGTGAACTTGCGGTACTTGATGCGGCGCGGAACATCCGCGTCATCACCAAGGCGCTTCTTCTTATCGGCGGCGTAATCTGAGTACGACCCTTCAAAGAAGACCACTTGGCTATCGCCTTCAAAACCGATGATGTGCGTGCAAATGCGGTCGAGGTACCAGCGGTCATGGCTGATGATCACAACGCATCCAGGGAACTCGAGGAGCGCGCTCTCAAGCGAACGAAGCGTCTCAACATCGAGGTCATTGGTCGGCTCGTCGAGGAGGAGAACGTTGCCGCCACTCTTCATGAGCTTCGCGAGGTGCACGCGGTTTCGCTCACCGCCGGAGAGGTTTTTCACCTGCTTCTGTTGATCCGAGCCCTTGAAGTTGAACCAGCCGCAGTAGGCGCGTGACGCAATCGTTCGGTCCCCGACGTCCACCTCGTCGGCGCCACCGCTGATCTCCTGGAAGACGGTCTTATCGTCGCCGAGGTGATCCCGATGCTGGTCAACGTAGGAGAGCTTCACGGTCTCGCCAATCTCGACCTTGCCCTTATCCGGCGTCTCCTTGCCGACGATCATCTTAAAGAGCGTTGTTTTGCCGGCGCCGTTCGCGCCGACGATGCCAACGATGGCCCCAGGCGGAACGCGGAAGGAGAGGTCTTCCATCAGGAGCTTATCGCCAAAGCCCTTCGAGATGCCTTCCACCTCGATGACCTTATTGCCAAGGCGTGGCCCCGGTGGGATGCGCACTTCGTTGGGATCGCGCTGCTTATTGCCGCGGTTCTGAACCAGCTGCTCGAACGCGTTAACGCGCGCTTTGCTCTTCGCCTGCCTGGCCTTCGGGCTCGCTCGAACCCACTCGATCTCTTCTTTGATCTTTCGCTGTCTCGAAGATTCGTTCCGCTCTTCTTGCGCGAGACGCTCCTGCTTGGCGACGAGCCAGTCGGAGTATGTGCCCTTGAACGGAAAGGCCTTGCCGCGGTCGAGCTCGAGGATCCAATCGACGACCTGGTCGAGGAAATAGCGGTCATGGGTCACGAGAATGACGCAGCCCGGATACGACTTAAGGTGTCCCTCGAGCCACGCGACGCTCTCCGCATCAAGGTGGTTGGTGGGCTCGTCCAGGAGGAGAATCTGCGGCTTCTCGAGCAGCAAACGGCAGAGCGCGACGCGGCGCTTTTCACCACCGGAGAGGTTCGCCGGGTCGGCATCCGCAGGTGGGAGTCGCAGCGCGTCCATCGCGAGCTCAAGGGTATGATCGAGGTTCCAGCCATCGACCGCGTCGATCTGATCCTGAAGGGCGCCCTGCTTTTCGAGCGTCTTCATCATCTCTTCGTCGCTCATCGGCTCGCCGAGCTTCATGGAGAGCGCATTAAACTCATCCAAGATGGCCCGAATCGGCGCCACGGCTTCCTCGACGGCTTCTTTCACGGTCTTTGCGTCCCCGAGGTCGGGTTCCTGCGGTAGGTAACCAACCTTGACGCCCGGGCGGAGCCAAACCTCACCGGTGAACTCTTTATCCACCCCTGCCATGATTTTCAGGATGGTCGACTTACCGGTGCCGTTCACACCGATGACGCCGATCTTCGCGTCGGGCAAAAAGGAAAGATAGAGGTCGTCTACGATCTTCTTATCGGGCGGGAAGACCTTGGACAAACCTTGCATCGAGTAGACGTAATCAGCCATGGCGCGAGACATGCCACAGTTGACGGCCCTTGCCTACCCGGAACGCAACGAACGACGCTGCCGAATCCACGTCGAAACGCAGCGTGACCGAGTGAAGGCCCGCTCGAGTCAAACAGGAATATCCGGTGGTCTTTTTCGATTGTTCGGAATAGAACGGGCTTGGGCTTCGTCTGCGCCCAAACAACCTCTTTCTGACGAGTTTTCGATGCGTTCGCTTCTCTCCATCCTTCTTTGTCTTGTTTTACTCGCTGGCTGCGGCGGTGGCCTCGTGCCCATCGGCCCCCCGCGAACCGGTGTCGTGACCGTTCCGAACGCCGATCAGAACTCGGTACGGACGGCGATCGCGCTCGCCCTGCAGGCGCGAAGGTTCACGATCGTTTCGGAGCAGCCTGGGCAGTTCGTCGCAGAGTACATTCGCGGCAATATGCGGATGCAGGTCGCGGTGACCTACAGCGCATCGAACTACCAGCTCGCGTATGTCGACTCGGATGGATTCCGCTATCGGGTGAATCAGCAGACCGGACAGCCCGAGATTTCGCGTCACTACCCGCGATACGTTGAGCGACTTGACCGCACCATTCAGCAGGAGCTCTCACGCCCCGCACAAGAAGCGCAGGCTGCGATCGAAGCGCAGCGCCAGCATGAGCTCGCTCTTCAGCAGCAACAGTTCGATGCGCAGCAAGCGCAGCAGAACGCCCAGCTCGAACAGGCTCGTCTCGAAGCCGAGCGCGCCCGCGCGGACGAGCGCGCGGAAGAGCTTCGCCTTCAGCCGACTCCCACCTTCCAGCATCACTCACAGCAGACCGTTTATGTTCAGGGTTTCGCTTTCGACCCGAACTCGGTCCAGTCGCAGAGCATCGTACTTCAGCGCGGATTTATGCCCGACCCCATCACCACCAACGGGATGGCCGTTGGTCAGACGCCCTCGGCACAGCTTGGGCTGCCGGGCACGTGCCCGGGAAACTGGTCGCAGGCGCCACAGCACTATCTGCACCTCAACTCCGCGATGCCCTTCCTGCGCGTGACCGTGAACTCGCAAACCGATACAACGCTCGCCATCGTAGCCCCCGATGGTCAGGTCTGGTGCGACGACGACTCCGCCGGATCGTTTAACCCCGGGCTCGAGGGAATGTTCCCCGCCGGCGACTACGCCATCTACGTCGGAACCTACCAGCCGCGCGTTCAAACCTCCTACACGCTCAGCCTCACGGAGCTTCAGAACACGCCCATCAACAGCCAGCCCCACGTGATGCACCAGCAGCCCCAGCAACCGATTCAGCAGGGTATGCCGAGCTGCCGCCAGATGGTGATTCAGAACGGTCACTCGCCAGCTCATGCCGTCCATTGCAATGGTGCGGAGCCATATTGCGCGCAGGAGCTTCTACGTCGCGGCCATGCGCCGGCGCACCTGGTGCATTGTCAGGGGGTCGAACCGCAGTGTGCTGTCGCGACACTCCAGCAGGGACACGCGCCAGCCCACCTCGTCCACTGCCGCTAGCGCGGGGTCCAGGGAAGGGATGACGATTCATCAAGGGCGTAAAGGCGCGCTTCGGTCAACAAGCGACATGGAGCGCATACCGCAGGGAGAACGAAGCCCGGATCTCCGTTCCTGGCGGAGAAGGTCCCCTCAAGCGATTTGAACCCCGCACTTGCCCACATAGACCTGCCGACCCTGCTCGAACGTGGCGAAAAATATCGTTCGCTACGCTTCGATGCCGGCGCGATCCCAAAGGGTCTGCGGCAGGAGCATAACCTCAAGGATGGCGTCTACGGGCACCTCCGCGTGAATGAAGGCTCGCTGGTATTCGTCGATCACGAGCAAGTTCGACGACACCTCGACTCAGGCGAATCCCTCATTATTTTCCCAACCCTAGTTCATCATTTGGAAGACTGCGAAGACGCAGCCATTCAAATCGACTTCTACCGAATGCCCTCTCCATGAACGTTTTTAAGTCTAGCCTCCTCTTTCTCGCCCTGTCCTCGCTCCTCGCGTGCGGGGGCTCAAACTCGAACAGCGGACAGAGTGAAGCGCCCATCGTCATCGACCGCGCGCCTGAACCCGTGGAAGACGAAGTGGAGCCTCCCGAGGCACCAGAGGGTGAGCTTGTTCTTTCCGAAGACACCTGCGAGACGGACGCCGACTGTGTCCCGGCGGGTTGTTGTCACGCCGCCGCTTGCGCGGCCGTCGCAAACGCGCCCGACTGCTCAGATACCATGTGCACCGCGAGCTGCGAGTTCGGAACGCTCGACTGCGGCGGAAGCTGCTTGTGTCATGAGGGTCACTGCGCTGCTCGCCTTTCCGTGATGCCCGACACCGGCGCCGTTCAATAGAGCGGACGTTCGGGGGGCCTTCGGATTCCGTTTGAAAGACGTTCGTAAATCGGATGCTTGTCGAACTTCTCCCAACATGGAATCGCATCCCGCTTCCACGGACGCGGTTCGTATGAGAAACTAAGGGCGATGCAGCACCCCTTCGAAGCGCCCTTCCTCAAAGCCGCTCGCGCGCGTGGGGAAACGGCGCTTGATGCGTTGGTGGACGACGATATTCGTGCCCGAATCGCACACGCACATACCGGTTTGGGGCCCTATGGATACGATTCGTGGGGCGGCTCCAAAGTTGCGGCGGAGCGAACGCTCGCGATCGCGCGCTGGTTCTACCGAACGTATTTTCGGTGCGAAGCGTACGGAACCGAGAACGTGCCCGAAGGTCGCTCGCTCATCATCGGAAATCACGCAGGACAGCTTCCTATCGATGGAGTCCTCGCGGCAACAGCGCTGATGCTCGATCGGGACCCACCGAAACTCGCGAACGCGATGATCGAGCGCTTCTTCGCGGGGATCCCCTTCCTAAATGTCTTTTTTCAGCGCACCGGTCAGCACATCGGGCTGCCGCGGCACTGTGAACGCCTACTCGAAAAAGACGACGCGGCCGTCCTAGTCTTTCCCGAAGGTGTCCGCGGTAGCGGAAAGGTCTTCTGGGACCGCTACAAACTCATGGGGTTTGGACAAGGTTTTATGCGCCTGGCGATGCGCACCAAAAGCCCGATCGTCCCCTTCGGATTTGTCGGCAGCGAGGAGATGTCGATCAGCTTCTCCAAAATGATGCCTCTCGCCCGCGCGATGGGTCTCCCTTATGTGCCGCTTACGCCGACCCTTCTCCCCTTGCCGCTGCCGGTAAAATGCGTCGTCCGCTTTGGTCAGCCGCTCTTCTTCGAGGGCGATGGCAATGAGCCGGATGAGGTTGTCCTCGCAAATGTCCGGCAGGTAGAACGAGCGGTCGAGTCGCTGCTCGAGCAAGGGCTCGAAACCCGCAGCTCGGTCTTCTCCCGCTGACCGAAAAGCAGGTTGGCATTTTCGGCGCCCCCCCGGGTGTCGACTACCCCTTGTGAGCAAAACGTTTCGGCCACAGAGATTGACCGGTGCTCACGCACCGGGACCCCTCGTGCTTTCCAACATTCTCGACCGCTCCATTCTGTTTTCGTTCGACCGAACCGGGTTTCGTCGACATCGGAAACGATTCCTCGACGCAGACCTTCGAGTGGATTTGACCGGGGAACACCACGTCATCACAGGCACAACCTCGGGGCTCGGAAAAGCGACCGCGACCGCGCTCGCGGCTCGAGGAGCGACGGTAACGATGCTCTGCCGCAACCTCGAAAAGGCTGCTCGAGTGGAAGCGGAGATCTTTCGCGAAACCGGTCACGAGGTCTGCACCGAACAAGTCGACCTTAGCTCGCCCGGGTCGATCGAAGCGTTTCTCGCGGGTTACTCCAAGGGACCGATCGATGTCCTTGTCAACAACGCCGGCGTTTTGCTCGACGGGCACTACGAAGCCGAAACCGGGCGGGAGCTCGCACTCGAGACAAACCTCCTTGGCCCCCAGCGCCTCACGGCGGGGCTTTGGAAATATCTCACGCCGGCGGCGCGGGTCATCTACGTCTCATCCGGAGGCATGTACTCGGCGAAGCTCGATGTTGAAGCCCTCTTCTCTCCACCCTCCCCCTACGCAGGCGCACAGGTCTACGCGATGACGAAACGAGCGCAGGTGGTGCTGGCGCGACAACTGCATCGCATCTCGGGCGTGCAATCGAGTTCGATGCATCCCGGCTGGGCCGCAACCCCGGGCGTGGAGAGCTCACTGCCTACGTTTTACAAAATCACGAAGGCGATCCTGCGCAGCTCCGAGGAAGGCGCAGACACAACGGTCTGGCTCGCCGCCTCCAAAGAGCCAGATGCTCTCGCTCCCAAAGGGCGTTTCTTCTTCGACCGACAGGAAGCGAAAGAGCACCTTCGAAACGCGACCCGCGTCGACGATCACATCGAAGACGAACTCTTTCGCCGAGTCCACGAAGCGATCGGCGTGGACCCAAAGATCTACCTTGAGGCGCCAAGAAGCGCGCCTTCACCGGAGACGCACCCATGATCACCATTCAAGAAGAGCTCGTTCTGAACGCAAGCGCTGCGGAAGTCTTCGAGTTTCTCGCCGACTTCACCAACCTTCCAGCTTGGGACCCAGGAATCGAACGGGCCACGCTGACCGGGAATAACCCGGCCCGGTACCATGTCGTCGCGAACTTCATGGGCCGTTCTGTGCCCATGGAATACGAACGAACGGAATACTCTCCGGAAGCTCGCACAGCGACTCTCGAAGGCACCGCCTCCACGGTGAACGCGCGCGACATCATCGTGGTGCGCGAGAATGGAGAAAGCTGCCGCCTGACCTGGAGAGCCGAGTTTGAGATGCGCGGAGCGCTTCGATTTGGTGAGGCATTGATGAAGCCGCTCTTTGTCCGGCTCGGCAAAAAAGCGATGAACGGCTTAAAAGAGGCGATTCAAACTGGCAGCCACCGTCGATCGCAGGCAGCCTGAAAGTCCCCCGCGATGAGCACCGCAAATACGACAAAACGAAGTGACCGCCCGATCCGGCGGCGCATCAAGACCGTTCCAGCGCTGCTTCTGACAACACTTCTCTATCTCGGGCTAAGCCCAGCCCTCGCTCTGGTCGCCCTCTTGCTCGGCGCGATGCGCAGGCGCGGGTTTGTCGCCCTACGCCTTCTGCTCGCGCTTGGGCTGTACCTGGCGATGCAGGTCATCGGGCTACTTCGGGCTTTCATCACCGGGCTGCGAACCCCGCGAGGAAGTGCCGAATGGCGCGACCGGCACGTGGCACTTCAGGCGTGGTGGGGAGGGACCCTCTTCGCCGGCCTCCAGAAGATCTTCAACCTGCGGCTCGATGTTCAAGGCGCGGATGCGCTCCAGGGACCGGCAGCGATGTTTCTCCCGCGCCACGTTTCCCTGATCGACTCGTTGCTTCCGACCGTACTCATCAGCCACCAGCATGGCACTCCGCTTCGCTTCGTCTTGAAGAAGGAACTCCTCTTTGATCCCTGTCTCGACATCGTCGGCAACCGGCTCGCGAACCATTTCGTGGACCGCAAGAGTGCGGGCGAAACGGAACGAGCCGCGCTTCGAACACTCGCATCGGAGATGAAGGCGGACGAGGGACTCGTTCTATTCCCGGAAGGCACTCGCTTCCGGCCCTCGAAACGAGATCGAATCCTCGAAAAGCTCCGCGTCCAGAAGGACCCGAATCTCGCGCGGGCCGCAGCACTTCGCTACACTTTGCCACCCAAGCTCGGCGGCGTATCGCTGTTTCGG
This sequence comes from Myxococcota bacterium, assembly GCA_020629955.1. Classification (GTDB taxonomy): domain Bacteria; phylum Myxococcota_A; class Polyangia; order Polyangiales; family Houyiibacteriaceae; genus JAHDCI01. Next base: position 13,385 of record JAHDCI010000055.1, read on the forward strand.
GAAGGCGCACCTCAGGCGGACATGGTCTTCATCGCGCACTCGGGGCTCGAAGGGCTAACGAGCTTTCGACACCTCTGGAGCGGCGCTGCTCTTGGCCAAACGATCTCGGCAAGGTGCTGGCGAGTGTCGAGCCAAGACCTTCCTTCAGGCAAAGCGGCACTGCTCGACTTCCTCTACCAGGAGTGGGGAAAGATGGATGATTGGGTCGGCGAGACCATCTCATTGCCGAAGCGCGTCCCAAGCGATGCGCTCCTTCGAACCATCTGAGTAACGAGCTCCCCGCGAAAGCTACGGGCAGGCCTGGTTGCACGAAAGACGCCCGGGGCCGCAGCCGCGAAGGCCGCTTGAGCCCGAACACGTCGAGAACTGACAACCGCTCCCCGTGCAATCGGCGTAGCAACCACCATTGCCCGCGGGGCACGAGATATCTCCATCGCAGACCGCAGAGGTGCAGGTCACCTCGCAGGTCCCTTCGCCATTGCAGCCCACGAGCACGGAGGATTCAATCTCGATCGCGCAGGTGCCCGCGCTCTGGCAATCCACCGTGGACCCCTCTCCAGCCCTAATCACACACTCCTCGGCGCTGCACGTCGCGGTACACGCGGCGTCTCCGCAGTCGATAACGCAGCGATTCGCGGTGCAGTCCTCGGGGAAGAAACACCCCGTACCGTCACATGTGCAGCTCGGCAGAGCACATGCGCCGCCTGTTTCGCAGGCCGGGCATGGGCCTCCACAGTCCACTCCGGTCTCCTCTCCATTCTGCATCGAATCCGAGCATGTCGGAGCTGGAGCATCGCTCTGGCACCCGCTCGCCGTGCACATCTGCCCTGAAGCCACACAGGTGTCCACGGAGAGACAAACTCCCGAAGCGCACGGGGTATCCAGACACGCGAACATGCCCGCGGAACACGGAGCATCCACATCGCATTCCGCAGCGACGCAGAGAACTCCACCAGGCGACTCGTCGCAGCTGGGATCCACACATTCCCCGCGGAGGCACGCGGTCTCGTTTGCAGCGTCGGAATCTCGAGGACATTCAACGTTCACGCAGCGACGATCGAGCACGAAGGTCGCCAGTGTATCTTCCGCGACTCGAATCGACAGCGCCCGCGAAAGGACACTCTCGCCGCCCTGCGAGAGCACGACACTTCCTTCGTATGTACCCGAGGCAACTTCGACAAACGTGCCGATTCGGACGCCACTTCCCCAGTCGTCGCTCGCGTTCGGCGAGACCGTCTGTGCGCTTAGCCCGTCGAGTTCAAGCGTCGCGAGGTCGAACTCCTGACCGGGAGCGAGGTCCGTGACAATGTCCACGCGGAGAGTCGGTGCTTCCGTGCTGCAGGCGATACTCAGAAGTGGGAAGACTGTTGCAATAGCCCATCGAAAATGACGCATTCTCTGAGCGTATCAGCATCATCGGTTTTCAACCGTCGTTCTTCGACGACTTTCGCTTTCCGTAGAGCAGCTTTCGTTCGAGATAGTTCCGCTGCTCTCGGTAGAACGTGCGAAGGAAACGCTCCGGTTCGTGATTGGGTTCTGGTCCACTGAAGGAGATCTTCCGTGCGATCGCGTGAGAGACGACGCGGAGGTCTTCGATGGATGCTTTTCCGTAATCCCGCTTGCGCAGCAGTTCTGCGAGCGTCTCGAGTTCTCGCTCCCCGTACACGTCCAGCTGTGCGCGAGTAAAGGCAAGGTCGGGCGCTTCGGGCGCCAGAGAAGTACGAGCCTCGTCGCGGATTAGTTCTGCTTTGGGCACCCGAACAACGATCGTGCCCCCGGCGAGGTCTCCAATGCGAGTACGCTCGCGCGAGAGAAAAGGCATCCCCATCATGATCCCGAGCCATGCGAGCGCTGGAAGAATCATCCACCACGGAGACCGGCCATAAATCTGCTCACTCGCCGTCAACAGCGCGAGCGGGAGGAAGAGCTCGACATCACGCATAACGTTCCTCGCGATGACCGATTCCATGTCGAGGCCAGCACCGTCTCGCGCGATGACGCGAAGGCGCATCAAACGCTTGCCCGGCGTCGCACCGTGCCAGCGGGTTTCAAAGAAGATGAAGTATCCGTGTTGCAGAAGGAAAACGACCACGAGCGCTACGGCGAAAATCGTCACGAAGCCGACGGTTCCCGTTAGCACAAGCGCGCAGATCACGATCGCGATGATCGTTAGATACATCAGCGCCATATCCACAACAAACGCCGTGAGCCTTTCAAAGACCGACGCGCGAGGGAACGAAAGCGGCACCCCTTCAGGCCCGACAATCTCGATCTGCGGATCGAGTCTTTCCACCGATAGGCTCATGCCTTCACCTCATCGGCGTCGTTGGATACAGGTGCGTTGCGCCCGTTCCCGCGGCCGCCAAACAGAAGCCAGCCGAAGAACCAGAGCGCATTAAACGCGGCAAACGAGTAGCGCACCGTGTCGTTGATCACGACTTGTCGGAAAATCCCTTCGATAAGCCCAGCGCTCGCGAAGAGCACGACCGCCCCAGCGGCGATCACGCTCGCCCTTCTACCCGCATGCGCAAGCGCCTCCCGCGCAGTACGGCGCCCAGGGAGAAGCATGCAACGTCCGAGGTGGAGCCCAGCCGCGCCGCACAAAATGATGGCTCCGATCTCGGGAATCCCGTGAGGCAACATCCAGCCGCCGAGCTCAAAGAGAAGCCCCCGCGACGCATAAAGCTCGATAAAGGCGCCCAGCATGAGTCCGTTTTGGAAGAGCAAGAACGCCGTGGGGATCCCTCCGGCGAAACCGAGCGCGAAACACAAAAGGCCGATCCGGGTATTGTGAACGAAGAGGAATGACGCAAACAGCGAGAGCCCATCGGAGATATCGCCAAGTTCGTCACCGGTGGAGTAAAGCGCCGAACGGAGCATCTCGGTGCTTGCATTCGGATCGCGCCCGCCCGCGAGCGCAGGATCGACGAATGCGTCGTACCACCCTGGCTCGATTTTCATCAGCATGATGGCGATTGCGACGCCGAGCGAAACGAGCAACGTCGACAAAAGCAGTTCGCCACTGAACTCGCGCACGCGTCGCGGAAAGACTCGGAAGACCATGTTCCGCACGGCACCTTTGGTCGCTCGCCGAGAGCCGTAAATCGCCAGATAGGCTTTGCCACTGAGACCTTCGAGATATTGAATGAGCATCCGGTCGAGCGCGGTCTTCCGGGCCACGGAGAGGCTCGCAAGTGTCCCTCGGTAGAGGATCGGCAGACGATGCAGCTCATGCGTGTTCAGCGTATTGAGCCCGTTCTTCAACGCGCGATCGACGATTCCCTCAAGCTCCGCCCACTGGCCTTCCCGTTCCTTTCGGAATGCGACCGAACGGGGAGAGTTGTCGACATCGAGGTGACGGCTTTCGTTTCGCTGAGTCATCCGATAAGCCCTCGTCGTTTGATTCGTACGTATCGATCGAGAAGCTGCAGTGCCGCCGGACCGGGCGGTGCCTGAATCACATCGACCCCCATCCTCCGAAGGCGACGCAATACACGGCCGCGATCTTGCCGCATCCCACTCGCAACCGTCACCGCCGCGAGATCCTCCGGCTGTTCCGGACGCACATCGATTCGCGACTCGATCTTCGGGTCGTCGAGCGCAACAAAGACGACGAGATGTTTTCGAGCCAGGTGCCCGAGATGCTCGACCATCAGTTCAGCCGAGGTTGGGTCCACAAACTCAGTGAACACGACGATGAGCGAGCGACGCTTTAACCGTGTGAGCAGCGCGTGCGTCCCAAGCACGTGGTTCGTCTCATCGTCGGAAACATGAAGATCGGCGAGTGAACGACGCAGCGTGGAAATCTGACGAATGCCTCCTCGGGGCTTCACGAAGTCATGAGGTTTCTCTCCATACGCTTGCAGCCCAACTTGGTCGCCAGCGCGCAAAGCGACCTGCGCCAGAAGCAGCGCTGCATGAACACCGTGGTCGAGTCGCGAGAGGTCCTCGATCGGATCTCCCATGAGGCGACCCGTATCGACACATAAAATAACGCGCTGGTTTTGTTCGAGCCGAAAGCGTCGCACGCGAAGCTTCTGATACCGGGCGGAAGCTTTCCAATCGACCTTGCGGAGGTCCATCCCAGGTTCGTATTTTTCGAGTCGGTCAAACTCGCCGCCATCGCCCCGTCTTCGCTGCAAATGCACTCCCGACAGGGGCTGCGCGCCGAAATGTGCGAGCGCGAGCTCTCGAACGCGCTCAACATCCGGCACGACCGCGACCTTCGACAACACCGGAAAGCGCTCAATCTTTCGCACGAGTCGAAACGGGCCTTCGAGGCGCGCCCAGATCGAAGCGAGGGTTCCGATGCCGCGGAGCGGGGCGCTCAACACCAGACGGGCTCGCCGCGGCTGAACCCCAGTGCGCACCGAGATATCCGCGCCGGCGCGGAGCGGCTCGCTGGTGTCTGGCCGAAGCGTAATGGGAAGTGTCGGGAACGGCCCTGCCTTGCTGAGGGAGAGGGTCACAGGAACGCCAACATCGGTTCCTACGCCTACCGATTTTGGAACCTCCGCCGAGAGCTGTGGCTTGGCCCGCAGTAGCTGCAGAACGTCCAGCGCGATCGCGAAGAGGAGCACGCCCCACATCACCGCGACCGCGATCCAAAGATTCGGATGCACAAAGACAGGGAGCGCCGCGACGACCAAGCCGGCGATCGACAGCCACAGCAATAGCGGAGAGGGGAGCACTAACGCATCCCTCCGGCATTCTCTCTTTCGAGCTTCGCGCTCATCGAGGTGCCGGGACCTGCTGAATCACCTGGGCCAGCACATCTTCCGAGCGCACATCATCCATCTCCGCCGCGGGCGTGACGAGCACGCGATGTCGCGCGGCGGCGACAAAGAGTGCTTTGATGTCGTCCGGGAGAACGTAGGGCCTCGCTTCGCACGCGGCATTTGCACGCGCGGCGGCGGCGATCATCGTCGCGGCACGCGGCGAAAGCCCCACCCCAATTGCCGGATGGTTTCTCGTCGCCCGCGCGAGCTGAACGACGTAGTGCGCGATCTTCGGTTCGATGCGTACGCTCTGAATCGACTGACGCAACATCGGGAGAACGTTTTCCGGAATCGGATCGAGGGGAAGCGTATCCAGGTCCGGCATTCCGGACGCGCCGCAGTGAGCGATCACCGCGTTCACCTCTTGGTTTTCATCCGGGTAGCCGACGACCAACTTAAAGAGGAAACGGTCGAGCTGGGCCTCCGGCAGAGGATAGGTTCCCTCGTGTTCAACCGGGTTCTGCGTTGCGACCATCATGAAGTGTTCGGGCAGAGGATGCGTCGTTCCGTCGATCGTCACCGAACGCTCCTGCATCGCTTCGAGGAGCGCCGATTGGGTCTTGGGTGGCGTTCGGTTGATCTCGTCAGCGAGCAAGAATGGCGTGAAGACCGGGCCCTTCGTCAGCGAGAACGTTTGGGTCTGGAAGTTGAAGATATTGGCGCCAACGACGTCGCCCGGCATGAGATCCGGCGTACATTGAATTCGCCGCATCGAGAGCCCCATCGATTTCGAAAAGCAGCGCGCGAGAAGCGTTTTCCCAACCCCGGGAACTCCCTCAAGGAGGAGATGCCCTTTCACGAGGTAGGCGATAAACGCGAGACGAGTATTGTGCTCAGAACCCAGGACGACCTTCCCGATCCGGTCCTGAAGATGCTTGAGCGCGTGCGCCGTTTGTTGGAGAGCTTGTTCGGTCATGAGTCGGTATGCTGGGAGGTGTAGGGTTCGTCTTTCGCGAGCGCGATGACAGGGTCTGGGGGTTTGACAGTGTCGCTTGAGGCTTTCGGTGCCGACGGCTTCTTGCCAGAAGCCAGCAACTCCGTTCGAACGCGGTACGCGCTCAGCGCAGGCTTCCAGGTTTCCTTCGAGCCGATACGTTCCGCTTGTTTCGCGCGTGCCGCTTGAAGTGCGCGAAGCATCTCCGCAGCCACGCCATTGCGCTCCGCCTGACGGTCGATTCGCTGGGCCTGCTGGTCGATGGTCACCCCGTCCTCGAATCCGAGTGCGCGGTGCGTTTCCGTAATAATGGCGACCGTATAGTTAAAGACGAGACGCCCGAGCGGCTGTCCATCGGAGAGCACGCCCGCCGCGACCGCGATAGCTTGCTCTGGTCCGCGCCCAATGGGCCGTAGTGGCAGCGGCGGTCCGAAGCGCCGAGTGCCGAGCAAAAAGAGAATCGAAAGAACGACGAGCGCCTGAACGAGGATGAGTACGGTCGGAAATTCGCCCACGGCTTCGCGCAGAGAAAGCGACGTGCCGTGACCGTGAAAGACTTCATCCACGACGATGACATCACTCTGATACGAAGAGAGGATGGATGCCCATAGCACCGCATGATCGGCGCGGTGAAAGTTAAAGGTGTGAAGAAAATCGGGGTCACTCACGAGGAGCACTCCGTCTGCCCGGAGAACGACGGCCCCCTCCGAAGTGTCGAGCAGCACCTCCACCCCCGAGGGCAAATGGTCGACGACCTGTAGCTCCGGCACGGTTACCGAGAATTCTCCGCTCACTCCACTCAGACGTTCGTAACTGAGCGACGTTGACTGAACGTCTCCGCGCTTGTCTTGGCCGTAGCGTGCCTCCGGAAAAACAGCATCTAGCGCCGCCCGAGTTTCCCGAGCCGACACCCGCTCCGCGATGCCCGTCCCCAGACCGACCGGAAAGGTCCATTTGGGAAGAACGACCACGCTGGGAAGCCCAGCGAGCCTTCTCCGTTCGATGACATCCGCGAGTTCAAACTCGATCCCATCGACGCGCGCCATACCGTTTGGCTCGAGAAAGAGCACCGGACCGCGCGGGCGTTCGAAACCGGAACCGCGGTTTTGGAGAACGTGATAGCCAAGCTCTTCGAGGGTCTCGACAAAAGCGAGGTGGCCCAATGGTCCCGCTCCGTAAGAGTCCGAGGTGTGGGCGCGCGGCGTAACAAAGCGAGCGCCCCACACCACCGAACCGACCGTCCCGGCGGCAGAGAGCAAGATCATCGCGAGAATGATCCGCCGTCCCCAAATCCCAAAGATGGTTCCTCCAGCGCGTTCGCTGCGCTGCAAGTCGAGCCGCTGCACTTCGTCGTCGTCCGGCATCATACGCCCAGGCTCCGCGCAGCGTTCCGAGTTTCAGCAAAGAGGGACTCGGTCGCCTCCTCACCCGCGAAACGAACGCGCTCGGCGCTACCGACAACCACTTGGAGTGGCGCGTGAGATGGTCCCTCCACCGAGAAGAGAACCTCCCGCGCGGTTCGACTTCGCCCGGAACTCGGCGACCAACCGACCTTGCGCATCGACCGGAGAAGCAGAGCGACGATCGCTTCCTCAAAGCGGCCTTCCTTCGCGAGCACATCCGGATCTCCGGGATCGCGGATCGAGGCGAGCCCCGCGGAGGGCGCGATGGGTTCCGAAGGACCGATCGGCGGAAGCTCGGGCGCGTCAGGGCTGTGAGAAGCCTTCAGTGCAACGTAGATGAGCCCTCCAACCAACAAGAGCACCACGAGCACGGTGAGAATCCAACCGAACGTCGCCGCTCCCTGCCCGAACTCTGGGATGCGCGGCGCCGGTGTAGGTCGAACTTCGGCGCGTTCTGCGGTTCGCCTCGATTCAAAGAGGGAGCGCCCGTCCCCGGAACCCTCTCGGTCGTCGAAATTGAGACCTCCCGGGAAGCGGTCGGCGCCACCGCCTTCTCTCCGCGTATGATCAAGATCGCCGGAGTAGCCCCCACGCTCGAACACAGACTCCGCGACCGATCGCGGGTCTTGCTGCGCGGAAGCCCGCCCCCCTACCCCCGTCAATACGAGAGTGAAGAATAGAGCGAGCCCCACGCCCTGCGCTCGAGAGAGATAAGCCACTTGAGACTAGGAGAAGACCTCGGCAAGGGCGCCTGCGTCGACGCCGTCGCGAATGCCGCGGAGCCTGGCGTACGCAATCCCGGTGACCGCCGCCAACATCATGAGCTGCACGGAAGAGGTCACGACGGCGACGAGGAACTGGATGAACATCGCGAAGGGCCCCACCTCCGGCGCCATTCCGGTCGTCGGATCGAAGCCTCCGTTCTCAAACGCAGAAAACGCCGATGCGCCACCGGAGCACATTCCACCGACGAACGAAACACCAATCACAACGAGCATCACGATGGCGCCGGCGAAAAAGAGTTGCCAGCGGTTGCCCTTCGCGAGCTCGAATCCTCGGGTGATTGCCGAGACGACGCCCCCTTCGACCACCGATGCTGGAACGGCCAGGCAGGTGTTCACCCAGACGTACGCGATGCTGATCAGGATGAAGATGCTGCCGCAGCATGCGGAACAAAGAATCGCTAAGGGACCGGCCTCCGGACCCGCTGCAGCTCCACCCGCTGCCAACACGCCCATCAAAACCATCGCGGGAATCGACGCCGCGAACTGAATGAGTGCAACAACGAGGGCGACGCCGATGACCGCGGGAGCCTTCGAAATTCCGGTGACCAATGCGGTCCCGACGGGAGGTTTTCGGCCGGCCATGTTCTCGAGAATCGTAAACATGAGAATCGCCTGCGCGACGTAGCTCAGAATCGCGGTCACGAAGATGGATGCGCACGTTCCAGCGAACATCTCCGGCATCATGTCCATCATCGAGCGCAGGAGCGCCGTCGGGTCGGAGCCTTCCTGCACCGCTTGGGCGCGGAACGTGAAATCGTTCATTTGCGCCTGCATCCGATTGGAGAAGTAAACCTGCATTGCGTTCCCCGGAACGGCCGACAACACGCACACGGCCGCAAACGCAGCGAAGTTTCTTCCTACGAGGCTCGCCGCGGTGGAAAGCAGATCGCCGACATCCAGTTTGGAGCGGATCGGTCCAGAGGGACCGCCATATCCCGGCTGACTCCAGTTGGGAGGCGCGCCCGGACCACCTGGGGGCTGTCCTCCACCATACCCACCACCGCCTGGGGGCGGACCGCCGCCAAACCCACCGCCGCCCGGGGGCTGACCTCCGCCATAACCACCGCCGCCAAAGCCACCGCCGCCTGGGGGCTGATCTCCGCCATACCCACCGCCGCCGTAGCCACCCCCGCCAGCGGGCTGACCGCCACCGTAACTCGCTTGCTGCGCTGGAGCGGGAGCAAATCCTCCCTGACCGGCTTGGGGCGGGGCACCAAAACCACCTCCGACGGGCTGACCTACGTTGGGTGCTTGTGGTGATAATCCTTGGTCATGGGGAGTCCCCGGAGGCAAATCGCCTTCGAAAGCTCCACCCCCCGGCGGATTGTTTCCAAAGCCGCCCTGCCCATCGTTGTCCCACTGTCCCAACCTTCACCTCACCAATCGTCTCCGGAGACTACACCATGCGTGCTACGATGCCGACAATGTACTGCCAGTCCTGCGGCGCGAAGAACGCCAACGACGCAAAATTCTGCAATCAGTGCGGCGCGTCGATCGCCCAACCTGGGGACGCTGCCGGTCCCGTCAACCCATCTTCGGGGGGCGCGAGAGTCGCTCCGGGAGGGACCGTCGTCGGAACCGGTTCACCGACGGCGGACGACGCCCGGCCGATTCCCGCGACCGGAGGCTCGCAAAAGGGCGCCGGAGTCAACGTCTGGGAGCAAAGCGATGACGACGGCTACGGCGGAGATTCGATGCTCTCGGTCTCACTCGCCGCGATTGGTGTCCGCTCATCGAAGAAGGTTTGGTTCGGCTTCCTTCTCGCTGCGCTCGCACTCGTCGGCCTCGGTGCGGCCGGTTCCTATTTCCTTCGCGAAGACCCAGAGCCGATCGCAGATGCTGGACACGCTTCCCCCGACGACCCTTTCGTCATCGGGACTCCCCTCCCCGAGGGAGAGGCGCCGCCCGGGGTCGATTTCGTGTCGGGCCAAGTCCGGGGCTCGGAAATGAACGAGGGCTCCCCCGAAGCAGCCGAAGAGGAGGCGTCGAGCACCATGCGAACCCGGCGACCTCGTCGACGTACGAGTCCAAGCGCCGGAGGCACCGCTCCCTCGCCTACGATGGAGACGACGCGTCCAGTCAATGGCGCCAGCGAAGGTACGGGCAGCGAAGGTACGGGCAGCGAAGGTGCGGGAAACACTGCACCTACAGCAGGGACGAACGGTGGAACGGACACTTCCGGGGGCGGTACGGCAGCGGGCGAGGCTCCCGCAGAAGGCGGAAGTGAAAACGAAACGGCTGAGAACTCAAACGAAGGCGGCGAACCGACCGAAGGGGGCGACGCCGGCGGACGCGATCTGCAGATGGATCTCTACGCGTCGAACGTTCGATTCTTTATTCGGCGCTACTACGCAGCTCGGGCTCAAAGCTGCTTCGATCGGGCGACCCGAAACCAGCCGACACTTTCGGGAACAGTCGTCATCGCGATGACGGTAGGCACGGATGGCAACGTCTCGTCGAGTCGGGTCGCGCGAAACACAACCGGCGACGACAATCTCGGCACTTGCCTTCGGAATCAGGTTTCGCAGTGGCGTCTTCCAGCGCCGCCGGGAGGATCGCTCGAAATGTCGATGCCGTTCTCCCGCTAGTCGCGATGCTCTCCGAACTAGAAGCCTTAGCGGGGCGCCTCATCGCGGTGGGGTACCGAGGTTCCATGCCTCGGCTCATCCTTGATGCCCTATCTCAGAACGCGCTCGGCGGAGTGATTCTTTTCGCACGCAACCTTCCGAGCGGCCCGCGAGATGCGGTGGCGATCACGAACGAAATACTCGACGCAAGTGTCGCGCCGGCGATGATTGCCATCGATCAGGAGGGTGGACGTGTCGCGCGCCTGAAAGAGGGCGTCCTGAAACTTCCTCCCATGCGCCGCCTCGGCGAGCGCGACGATGTCGAGTTCACCCGTCGCTGCGCAGCTTTGCTCGGGAAGGAACTCGCCGCACTCGGCATCTCAATGAACTTCGCGCCGATCCTCGACGTGGACACAAACCCTGAAAATCCGGTCATTGGAGATCGAAGCTTCTCGAGCGAGCCGCAAAAGGCCCTGCGCCATGCGATGGCCTTCGGCGAAGGGCTCATGAGCGCGGGGGTCGCTGCGTGCGGGAAGCACTTTCCCGGACACGGCGACACCGACCTAGACAGCCATCTCGCCTTGCCGCGACTTTCCCATTCGATGGATCGGCTAAACGATATCGAGCTGCTCCCTTTTCGCGGCGCCACTACGCTGCCCGCATGGATGAGCGCACATGTTGTCTTTGATGCGCTTGAAGAAAACACACCAGCAACCCTTTCGAGAGCGAGCATGACCGAGCTTATTCGGGGCGACATCGGGTACGAAGGCTTACTCATCAGCGATGACCTTGAAATGAAAGCCGTTCGAGACCTTTACCCAATAGAGGTTTCCGCCGTTAAAGCAATTGAAGCAGGATGCGACCAAGTTTTGATTTGCAGCGAAACGGAAGCCTACCTGGACGCGCGCAGAGCGCTCGTATCACGGGCAAAGGAAGACGCGTCTTTCCGTGAACGCATGCACGAAGCGGACGAACGCGGAAGAGCACTTCGCGCTCGCTTTGGAAGCCAAACGCCCGTTTGGGACGACGGTTTCCATAAAGAAACAAAGAACGAGAGACGACAGATTGAGTTCGAACTCGCCGAGGACCGAAGCGGATGAACCAGCGATTGCTCCCACGCTCACCCGAATCTTGGCGGAGCTCCGAAGGATATCGCTTTGGTCGCTATAGCGGCGCCATTGAGAGACTTCCGCTCCCTCCAACCCCCCTCTTCCTCGCTCGGCGACTCCGTCTAAAAGAATGGCATTACTTCTCGGTGTGCAATGAGGCTATTTACCTCGGCGCGGGTCTTGTCCAGCTCGGATACGCTTCTCATCTCTTCCTTTATATTGTCCGAAGAGATCAACCAGGAAGTCCTATTCTTCAGAGCGAATTCACGCACCCCGGGGGCTTCGGTCTCAAATTCTCAAAATCGCCGCTCGACGGATTGACCGTATGGCGCCGCGGTCGAGATTTCATTCGCATCTATGGGGAAGATTCAGGCTGGCGGATCCGATTCGACGTACGAGTGGAAGGGAAGCGTCTGCGGGCAGATTTCCGTATCCTGCGCGACCCCGGGCTCTCGCTTGTGTTTAATCTCGGCAACGTGAAGAAACCTCAGCCGGCTTACACACACAAAGTCGCCGGCGCGTCCGTCCGAGGGCGAGTGCAGGTAGACGAACAAACCTACCCGCTCGGAGACGCACTCGCTGTTTCAGATTGGACTCGCTCCCTTGCCGCGAGGGAGACGCGCTGGAAGTGGTGCGCACTCAGCGCGCAAGCCGGGACTTCGAGGCTCGGGCTCAATCTCAGTGCCGAGGTTTATGATGAAGATGGCGCCTCTCAGGAGAACGCGCGTTACCAAGATGGACGAGTCGTTCCCTTGGCGCGGGCAATCTTTGAGGTTCCTGAACGCCCTGCGCTCGATGCTTGGCGAGTCCGGACCGTCGACAACGAGGTCGATCTGGTCTTCACGCCCCTCGGCGCTCGCCAGCAACACTTAAATGCAGGGCTCCTCCGGAGCGACTTTGTCCAGCCCTACGGAACGTTTGTTGGACGAATTGGGAACCAGCAGATCGCGGATGCCTTCGGGGTTGTGGAAGACCATCACGCGGTCTGGTAGCCGTTCGAGGACCACGACGGATCGCGATGTTCGTCGGTGCAGCCCCTCCATTGACAGCGAGAGTGTATTTTTCTGCAAACATTGCGCAAAAGAATGAAAAAGTCGGCGCTTCGGATGTGGAAATCCCTCGCTTCAGGTAAATCGCGCGATATACCGGCTGCACGAAGAGCGGTTGTTCGCATCTGTCGTGGAGGGAATGGGAGACTAAAATGGGAAAGAAACTGGCTATCGCCATGATCGCGTCCGCGTTTATTGCGGGCTGTTCGGAAGACGTGTCGCAGCAGACCGCGGCTTGGGAGACGCTCCAGTCGGAAACAACGGAGCGCATCGCTGGACTCCGAACGAGCTTCGACGAAGCTCGGGCGTCTGTGGACGGGCTACCGTCGTTTGAAGGCTTCGAAGGCCTGGCCGCTCGAAAGGCTGCTTTGGTCGCTCAGTTTGGAACGGTCGAAGAGGCCATCTCGGGAGCGGAGAGCGCACTCTCCTCCCAGGCAGATGCAGTCGCCGAAGCGCTTGCGCAAAAGAAGATCGCGGCGGCCGATGCCGCTCTCTCCGCTGCGCGCGAGAGCCTCACTGGCGCCTTTGATTCCGCTTCGAGCGCGCTTGAAGGCGCGACCGCCGAAGCTGGCCTGATGAGCTCCTGGGGGAACCTCGTGACTTCCGTGACCGAACTTCGTGGACGCGCGGCCGGAGAGCATCTTCCGACGCAGACGGGCGTTCACGATTTCCTCGACATCGACTTCCAGACCAACTCGGCGAACTTCGATCTCGAGAACGACCACACCGCGCCGGCGCTTGAGCGTCTCGTGGCTCTCACCTCCGGCTGCACGACCAATCGTTTCTCGATTCACGGTCACGCCTCGAAGGAAGGCAACGCAGAACGCAACCAGACGCTCAGCGAGCAGCGCGCAGAAGCCATCAAGACCTATCTCCTTGAGCATGGCGTCACCGCAGAGCAGATCACCGGAACGGTCGGACATGGTAGCAACGACTCGGCTGTGCCCGAGCCCGAGCCCGAGTCACCGGAGGCCGAAGCGATGGACCCCGGTCTTCTCGAAGCGATCCGCGAAGTAAACCGCCGCGTCTCCATCACGCTTGAGACGGCTTGCGAAGCTGCAGCTGAATAAGCTCCGCGATACGCACGCAAAAAAGGCGACGCTCTTCGGAGCGCCGCCTTTTTCCGTTTCGGGAGAGGTTTCAGTAATTCGTCACGACGACTTCAGGCACCTTCCCACGTCGCTGAGCGTTCGAGTTAATCGCGCGCGCCGCGAAGATTTGGTGAATATTAAAGTCGGCGTAGAGCTCGCGAATCGATGGAACATCGCTGTTTGAGAGCATCATTTTGCAGCCTCGGCGATCGAGCTCCGCGAAGACATCACGAAGGCGTGTTTGATCCTCATGCGAGAAGCCGTCCTTCGCGTAAGAGGTGAAATTCGCGCTCTCCGAAACCGGCGCATAAGGGGGGTCGAGGTAGATAAAATCACCCTTCTTCGCGTTGGTCAGCAGCGCGTCAAACCCGGCGCATTTGATCTCCGCGCCCATCAGCGCTCGACGCGCCGCCCGAAGCCCGGGCAGGTTTAGAATTTTCGGGTTCTTGTAGCTCCCCATCGGGACATTAAACTCGCCTTTCCGATTCACGCGGTGAAGCCCGTTGAAGCACGTACGGTTCAAGTAGATGAAGAGCGCCGCACGTTCCGCGCGGGAAAGCGAAGTCGTGTTGTACCGCTCGCGACGTGCGTAATAGAGCTCCTTGTTATGGTTCTCTTTTAGGACCTGAAGATGTCCAACGACAACATCGAGCTCGTCCCGAATGGCCTGATAGGTCCCAATCAACGAAGGGTTGAGATCGGCGATGAGCGCCTGTTTTGGAGCCCGCGCAAAGAACATCGCGCCGCCTCCGATAAACGGCTCGACGTGACGCCGAGAGCCGACGTCGTCAGGCATCAGCGGCGCGAGTTGTGGGAGCAGCTTATGTTTTCCGCCGACCCACTTCAGAAAGGGGCGCGCGGTTTCCGGCTCCACCTTGCGGAGCTTCGGACCCGGCTTCGGGAATGTGGAAGGGACCTTGCGAAGAGCGATACGAGCGAGAGCGGCCATGCATCGGTTCTATCCTACATGTGATCTTGCGACCTACTTTTCGACAAAAGTCCTACACTGCCCGGATTTTCCTCGTTTTTCTTAATAATTCTCAACATACACGAAAACAGCGCCAGTGAGCTCGCCCCATCTTTGGCGGCTTGAGGCTATTTTCGTGACCAAGGTTCGACCGAGAAGCGCCCCTTGTCGAAATTGAATTTGACTTTCAGAACGTTTGTCTCAAACTAGATTCCATGCTGGTTTGCCACTGCGAGCGAGTTCGCTGCCAC
>JAHDCI010000283.1 GCA_020629955.1 Myxococcota bacterium
GCCTCGGCGCCCCTGCCAAACGATCATCCCTTCCATCGATCGGATCCCGCACTAGGGCCTGTCCCTATATTCGGGGTTGCCAGAGCGTAGATGGTTGGATTCACAGAGCTTTTAGAAGTGAGGAGGAAGAGTGGTGCTCTTTCGACGAGCCTCGGAAAGCTCTGTGATTTCAAGGGCTGCGCTATGGCGACCCCGAATATAGGGACAGGCCCTAGGCCGGATCCGTCACCAGGAACGTGATGATCGTGCAAGATTTCACAATCGTAAGGGAAGTTGTCGGAGCAACCGATACAGTTCGTATCAGAGCGAAGAGAACTTTCCTTAGGATTGTGAAGGTTGTGCGAGGACGCGAATCCAGGTGACGGATCGGGGCTAGCGCCATCCGAACCTCGCCACGCACGCAAGACTTGGCGCCAAGTCGGACGCATCGGCGCCATGAGGCTTCCACGATTCAAGGATGGGAATAAATGGGCGGACTGGTAGGCTCTATCCACATGCTGGGCGATCCCGACACAGAGCGAACACTCCCGCCGGGAGCCACGCCGTCACCCAAACTTCACGTCGCGCTCGACGCCCACTACGAGACAACCCGAACCCGAATCGCGGCATTGGTATTCGATTCAATACCCGCCAGAGAAGGCCTGAAAGAGATCGTGCTCGAGCGAGGCCCAGCCGCAGCCTACCGAGCAGGAGAGTTTTACCGCCGAGAACTCCCCTTCGTGCTGGAAATCCTCGAGACGCTGGACCTCACGGAGTTCGAAGCCATCTGGATCGACGGTTACGTGGACCTTGGCCCAAAGCGTCCCGGGCTTGGCCGCATCCTGCACGATGCGCTTGGTGAGCGCGACACGGACCAAACCACCCCGGAGATCATCGGAGTGGCCAAGAACAAGTTTGTGGGCGCCCCCTGCGAAGAAGTCTTCCGCGGCCGCTCGATCCGTCCACTCTTCGTCACATCGTCCCACTCCTCCGCTAAGGCTGCGGTCCGGCTAAGACGCATGCATGGCCCGTATCGCTTGCCAACGATTTTGAAACGCGTGGACGCGATGGCGCGCTACGGCCAGGCGGATCCGTGAGCTTTCAAGATCTCCAGCGGTTTTCTGAAACTTGGCTCATCCCTGCCCAGCTCGTCTTCACGATGTTCGGGATGGGTGCGACGCTTACGCTCTCCGATTTTCAGGGTCTTCTTCGCGACCCGCGTGGGGTGAGCTTTGGGCTCGTTCTGCAGCTCTTCGGCGTTCCGGCGCTCGCTGCCTTCATCGGGAAACTGACCGGCGCGGAGCCGGGATTCGCCCTCGGGCTCATCGTCGTTGCATCTGTCCCGGGAGGAGCCTCCTCGAACCTCCTGACCTATATCGGGCGAGGCAACGTGCCCTTGAGCATCGCCATCACTTCCGCCTCAACCGTAGGCTGCGTGCTGACCCTTCCGTGGGTCGTCGGATTCTTCGGAGGGGATGTGCTCTCGGCCGATTTTAATCTCCCATCGAAACAGATCCTCTTCGACGTGGCGCGATATCTATTCCTGCCGCTCGGGATCGGGATGGTCGTACTTGCGAAAGCCCCAAAGATCGCGCCAGCCTTCAGCAAGTGGACGATTCGGATCAGCATTGCCTGTCTGATCATCATGACGATCGCCGCCCTTGGTTCCGGAAAGATCGATCCGATCGCTTATGGCTGGCGACCTCCCGCCAGGCTCGTTCTATTCGCCGCGACGCTTGCGATTGTCACGCCTCATCTCGCGCGACTCATCGGCCGTTCGGACGCAGACGCACTCGCATTGGGAGTCGAAGTCACCGTCCGAAACGTAGCGATTGCGCTCCTCTTGGTTCGATTCTTCTTTCCGGAATCGCCGGACCAACAAGGACAGGTCCTGTTTTCCTGCCTCTTCTACTCAGGGCTCTCATTCCCATTCTCCGTATTGCCAATTGCGCGTCATCGACTTGGATATTCTCCGGCACTCGGCCGCGGTCGAGCGACCGTGAACTCGACGATGGGCAGCACACGAGAATGAGGAATCGAAATCGGGCGCTCTTTCGAGCACTTCCCAAACTCGTTCTCCCATGGATGGACCTCGGCGACTTTCCGACGCCGGTCGAAAGACTCGAGCTCCGACATCGTGGGGACCTCTACGTAAAGCGCGACGACCTCAGCTCTCCATTCTATGGCGGAAACAAGGTACGAACCCTGGAGGTCCTCTTCGGAGATGCGCTGCGGCAAGGCAAGAGCCGAATCGTCGCCACGGGAGCGCGCGGGAGCAATCACGCCCTCGCGACCGCTTTGCATGCTCCGCGAGTGGGGCTACAGCCGCACGCGATTCTCTTTCCGCAACCGGAATCGTCGTTCGCTCGCGAGAACGAGCGCGCGATTCGAGCGCACATGACCGTTACCGATATTCCGCATTGGTCCATGCTCCCGCTTGCGATGTGGAAAGAGCGTCGCGCCGATACGTTCATCATGCCCCCCGGAGGCGCTATTCCCCTTGGTGCGCTCGGCTATATCTCGGCTGCACTAGAGCTTGCGGAACAGATCCGAGAAGGCGTGTTGCCGGAACCCTCGGAGATCGTCGTGGGCGTTGGCTCAACCTGCACCAGCGCCGGTCTACTGGCGGGACTCACGCTCGCGAAACGGCTGGGAAACCTCCAACGGATCCCGACCGTCGTGGCAGTGCGCGTGACACCATGGCCCGTCACCTCGAAGCGAAGGGTCGTCGACCTCGCGGCAAGGTCTCTCTCCGAACTGACCACGTTGGCCGAGATAGAATGCCGCAGTCCGATCTCTGCGCTCTCGGAAAACCTGGTGGTCGACGGCCGGCAACTGGGTCGAGGTTATGGTCATCGAACTCGACTTGGCGAGGCCGCGAGACTGGTCCTGCGGCATTCAGGCATCGAGCGCGACGTCGTCCCACCAATGCTCCTCGATCACGTGTACGCGGCAAAAGCAGCAGCGGCCTTCCTCGATAGAGGACGCGCGGTCACGCGTGGCGGACGCACCGGACCGATTCTCTTTTGGAGCACCAAATCGAGCGCTCCGTTGCCATCTCCGTAGGATCCGATGCCGCGCATAGCGCCAGCCAGCTGGTCTTGAGCTGCGGCCATGCTCTTCCCGATGCTTTGAGGAAAGTGTTGTTCAGGAAGCACCCTTCAGGAAGCGCTCTTCAGGAAGCGTGCGTCCGATCGAGCGCACGGATCAGGCGCTCACAACGGCCCACGTCCGATAGAAACGGCGATCCGATTCGCTGCGCCTTGGAAATACGCTGTATATCGTTCGCCGACCGAACACGCCCCTGACGAAACATCACTCTTTCCATCGACTGGATTCTCGCGCGAGCGCTTCCCGGAGCGGTTTCGCCTGGTCCGCATTCAGCATATGCACATACGCCACCCACCCTTCAAGTTCCGCGATCTCTTGTTCGCGCTGGGACGCGGGAACTTCTCCCTGCGCCAAACGATGAATCCTGGCACGCAGCACCCGTCGCTTCTTTCGCGAAAGCCCTAACGTTTCGTTCACACTGACGCCGACGACCTCCTGGCGCCCCCCTGAGCGCATGACCCGGGTCTTGTGCTCGTTCACCTCGAAGCCTTCATCCACAACAATCTGCGGCACCACGCGAAGCAGTCTCGGGACCAGCCCGATTTCATCCCCGGAAAAGCTCAGGTCATCGGCGTAGCGCGTATACTGAACGCCAAGACTCTCGGCGAGCCCAGCAAGGCGAGCATCGAGCTTGTGAGCGATACCGTTGCAGAGCCCAGGACTCGTGGGAGCGCCTTGCACACAATAGCGATGTCCCACGGGAACCAAGAAGCGCTTTCCTTGGACCATCACAGGTTGACGCTCCGGCTCGGTCATGAGGACCGAGAGGACCGTCGCGACCTCGAACCCATAGCCGAGCGCGATGAGGTACCCGCGAACGCGAGCAAATGTGACGCTCGGGAAAAAGTCCTTCAGGTCCATTCGAATAACGAAGCGTCTTCCGACATGCGGGGCAGCGGCGCTTCGGGTACTCCGCCCCGCGACGAAACCATGCGCAGCATCGTGCGCCGGCAGCTTGCTCACCAAGTCCCGCAGGAGGGACCGCTGGATTCGTTTTAGCCGCTTCTTCGGCGCCATGATCAGACGCTCGCCACCGCTCCTCTTTGGCACCGCAAAGGTCACATAATGACTCGTCGTGTCTCGGAATTTGTGAATCGAAAAATGCCGCAGTTCCGACACGCTGATCCCGAGCGCACCTGCGATATCGGATTCTGCTTCCCACTTCGGGAGCCCGTAACGTTCCAGCTGCGAGGCATCTGCGAGCAGGTCCCGAATATTCCGGTCACGCGTCCGCATCGTCGTCGAGAAAAGTCGCCGAGCGTCCTTCCGCGACATGACGCGCGGTGGCTTTTCGTATGGGTTTCGTTTTCCGGGCTTCGGCAACAGTCTTGGGTCGCGGCGAATCTCGCGCTTGCCATGGAGCGTTAAGGTCCCGCTTAGCCGGACCGTCTCATCGACATGGTCGAGAGCGTCTACATCACCCCCGGCATGCTCGTAACGTGTCGTGCGACGAGTGAGCTTCTTCGGTGCAAAGAAGCGCTTCCAAATCCATGAGAAGAAGCGGCGAAAAATGTTCATCGTAATCCCACGACGGAGGATTCGCTCGGGGCGTCCTTCTCGAACATCCGGAATCCGCCCATCAAAAAGAAACCGGTCGCGTTGGAGTCACTCTCGGGTCTATGGACCCGTGGCTCCCAGCGTTTCGTACGTTGGGAC
>JAHDCI010000284.1 GCA_020629955.1 Myxococcota bacterium
GGTGAGTGTCTTGATGAACTCCCGGACTCGTCCTGGGAGACGTCGGTCGCGATGTGGATGGGCAGCGCTTGGGATGTTCTCATCGACCTTTGGACGGTCGAATCCGGACGAAGCGATCTTTGCCTGTCGTTGCAAGTAGCCCCTGCTGCGGAGACGTTTCGATTTGCGATCGGGTTCGTGTACGTCCCCTGAAGGTTCTCAGCCGACCTTGCCCGTCTTGACCGTCTTGTCCCAAGTCCGCGCGGCGCCGGAGAACTCCTTCTGGTAAGCGCCGAGGGTGATGGCGCAAAGGAACGCTCCGTAACCGGCGAGGTACATGCAGACTGCGCCGAGGCGCGGGAAGCCTTTCCGCTCAAAGAGGAGGCCGAGGTACGAGACGGCCATGCCGAGAGAGGTCCAGAGGTAAAGGAAGAGAGTGGGTCCCGTAGAGAGCTTTACCTCTCCAAAGAGGGGGCCGATCAATGTGACGACGATGATCGCGAGAGAGACCAATCCGGGGAATAGGATCCCTTCGAGCCAGCTCTTGGCTGCGGATTCTGGGTCGATCGCGAGTGAGGCCAAGGTGATCAGTACGTAAACGAGCCCGGCGATGATCCAGTACGCTTCAAAGAGAGACCAGGCCCACGCAGGATCAACCCAATAGAGGGCGAGCAATCCGATCGAGGTCGCGATCTGGAAGACCGGCATCAAGAAGAGCGAAAACCAGATGACGCCCATGGAGGCGCTCCCAAGGCCGTCGTGAACCGAGCGACGAAACCAGGTGTCCTTGAAATGTCCCGTGACCTGAACATTGCCCCGCGCCCATCGGAGCCGTTGCTTCCACAACATATCGAGTGAGTCGGGTTCCTCGGCGTACACGATTGCGTTCGGTTCGAAGAGCGCTTTGCGTCCGTTGAGCTGCGTCGCGAAGGTCGTAAATGTATCTTCGGCGAGCGTGTCGTCGAAAATCTTGCCGCCAATGGCATCCATATTTTCTCGGCTATGAAGCTGGGCGCCCCCCGAAAGACATGCCAGAAAGCCGAGCGCGTTTTGCGCACGCCGGGATGCTCCGGTCGCGGTGATGTATTCAAAGGTGATGAAGCGCTGTACGTAATTGGGCGAGCGGCTTCCCTCCCGGATGTACGCTGTGACGGCGCCGACGAGCGGGTCCGCGAGATGGCGTGCCATTCGCCTCAAGCTGCTCTCGGTGTAGATGACATCGGCATCCATGATAAGAAACGCTTCGGTCCAGGGTTCCCGCAAGAGCTGTTCAAGCCCGTAGTTCAGCGTGTGCGCTTTGCCTTCGCCTCCGGCGACGCGGCGAATGTGAAAGACCTGGTCCGGATAGATCTTTGCCATTCTGCGGGTGATGTGCGGCGTCTCGTCGTTGGAGGCGTCGTCGACCACGTAGATGCGCAAGCTCTCGGGAGGGTAGTCGAGCTTGAGCAGACGTCGGATCGTGGCCTCGACGACCGCGCCTTCGTTCCACGCGGGGATGAGCACGGATACGCGCGGCCAGGCGGGACTTGCTCCCTCGTAATGAGCGCCGAAGAGGGAGAGAGCGGTGACGACAAACTGATAGCCGCCGGCGAAGACGGGCAGGGTGCCAATGATGACTGCGAGGGTCGCGATCGTGCCGACGACCACCTCAAGCATGGCATCGTCCGGTTCGAGATTTCACAATCGGGGTCATCGCACTGAGGCCGAAACTATCGTTCTTTGGCTGGCCGCGCACTCCTATCCCAGCAGGGGGGGGGCTAGGCGCAGCGAGTCTTTGGATGGGTGAGGGTGTGCTCCGGAACCGCGAGCTCTTTGCAGTAGTGTTCGTTCCAGACCCGCACCATCGAGATCTCGTCGAAGTCGATGGGGCTCTCGTCGCATTCGCCGTTGAGGAGTTCCGCGATGAGCAGGTTCGGCATATCTGCACCAGCTTCGATCGTGAGTGCCATGGTTCCCGGGAAGCGCGGGTTGATTTCGATGAGATGAGGGTGACCGTCCTTGTCTCGGCGGAACTGAAGGTTGGCGACCCCTTTTAATCCCAGCATCTCCGCAGCGCGCTTGCCGAGGTCTTCAAGGACCGAATCTCGAAGCGTCCGGGATGCCACCGCAATCCCGGAGTCGACCTTCTGTCGCTCGCGAACGACTGCGGCGCGAACAACGCCGGTCTGCGTCGCGTAGACATCGACCGAGTACTCCGTCCCGGGGAGGTAGGTCTGGGTCAGAAGGTCCTCGCGGTCTGCCAGCGCTTCAAGCTCCTTTCGGCTCTCGACCAAGCGAATGCCGCGGCTCCCGGAGCCTTGGCGCGGTTTCACAATCACCGGAAACTCCGTGACGGCGTCGAGTGCTTCCGCCATCGAGTATGTCGGGACCGCGATACCGGGGAGTTCCCGTCCGAGGAGGAGCTTGTCGAGCCCGCAATCAAGAACCTTCGAGGGGACCATCGCGAGTTTGACGCCGTGCGACGCGAACTCTTCGCGATGGTTGTCGAGGGCCCCGATCTCAGATTCGACGGTCGGGATGACCAAGTCGATACGATTCGCCAGCGCGAAATCGAGGAGCGTTTCCACATATTCAGGGGCATCGCCGCGCGGCAGAAGGACACGCTGCTCGAAGGGAACGAGGTAGAGCCCTGCGGCTTCCTTTTCGATGTCCGCCGCAAAGAGTGTTGCCCCTTTGAGGAAGCGGAGAAGAACGACGGCAGCGGCTCCGCCGGCGCCGGTGACGAGAATGCGAGGAGTGTTGGTGTCAGTCATACGCTCTACCTATTCAAAGCGCGTGCCACCCCAAAATCTTAGGGTTTGCGCGCGATATCGCACCGACTTGGGTCGATCGCTCCGCTGTCCGTACCAGTCTGGAACAGTGCGATGGAACAGTTGGAGCGAACCCAAGAAGAGGGAGATTCGCCTTCCGCTTACGCTTCGTCGCGCTCTCGATTATGGTCGGCTGTATGGAGATGTCGGCCGAGTACATGGCGGAGACTGCCAAAGCGTTCGGGGAGAACGGCTATGAGGTCGTCGAAACGCCCGTCGTGTACGACGAGGGACGGGAAACGCACGCGGTTCGCTACAAGATGACGAATGGCGAGATCCACATCGAGCTGGAGTGCCTTTCCCGTCCAGATCGGCCCGACGCGTACTATATGGTGATCGAGACCTACCACGGCCTCCACATCGCGGAATACGAGCTTGATTCATGGAAGCACCGGCCGACGGGCGTTGAGTTCAAGTTTAGCGTGGCGAAGGGGAACACCAATTCGCCCACCGTGACGGTTCCCTTTCAGCCGGCCGAATAGCTCGCCCTGCGTCCTCTCGCTGACTTTAAAAATTCCGCGAAGAGTTCACGTGCGGAGTGAGAGAATTTGCTAAGCTCTTTTCCGTGCTTCGTGGATTAGTAGCGTTAGTCGAGGACGATGAAGATCAGCGGCTTCTTTTGAGTCGATGGTTCGAAAATGCGGGTCTCGAAGTGGAACCGGTAGAGGATGCCGAGGGGCTTTTTGCGGCGCTGCAGACGACCGTCCCCGATGTGATCTGCCTTGACCTGGAGCTACCAGGGATGTCTGGGATTGAGGCGCTCACGAGGTGTATGCGTACCCATCCAGGTATTCCCGTTGTCATCACGACCGCACATCGCGACGTTGATGTGGTTGTCGATGCGATGCAACGAGGGGCGTATGACTACCTCGCGAAACCGCTCGATAAGACGAAGCTGCTGACGGTCCTGAAGAATGCGCTGGAGAAGCGAGAGCTGGGCGCGAAGCTGAAGGAGTACGAGCGTCAAAATCAGGCGAATCCTGCCGGCATGATCGGTGATTCGAATCCGATGCGTTCGCTCTATCGCCAGATTGACCAGGTTGCGCCGACCGATGTCACCGTTCTGATTCGTGGCGAAAGCGGTACTGGGAAAGAACTGATTGCCAAAGCGCTCCATGAGGAGAGCACCCGACGAGACGGTCCCTTCGTGGCGTTGAACTGCGCTGCGATTCCGGAAACCCTTCAGGAGTCGGAGCTCTTTGGACACGAGAAGGGGGCCTTCACTGGTGCCGAGAAGTTGCGGCGCGGCTGTTTCGAACGCGCGGATTCGGGAACGCTCTTCCTCGATGAGGTCGCCGAACTCAGCAGCTCCTTGCAGGCAAAGCTTCTGCGCGTGCTTCAAGAGCGCTCCTTTCATCGAGTCGGCGGCGAAGCGATTCTCCGCTCTGATTTTCGCGTGATCGCTGCGAGTCACCAGGACCTTTTCGCGAAGGTCGCCGAAGGAGCGTTTCGGCAAGACCTCTTCTTCCGGCTTGCTGTCTTCGAGTTGGATGTGCCTCCGCTTCGTTCGCGAGGTGAAGACGTGGTCGAGCTCGCCCGTTCCTTTCTATCTCACCAAAACGAATCCCTAAGCCTCGGACCCAGCGCGGTTCAGCTCTTAAAAGACTACGGCTGGCCAGGGAATGTCCGAGAACTTCAGAACGCAGTGCAGCGCGCTGCCGTCGTTCGCGCGGAGGGGGAGGTCATCGCGGAAGATTTTC
Organism: Myxococcota bacterium; assembly: GCA_020629955.1. Taxonomy (GTDB): domain Bacteria; phylum Myxococcota_A; class Polyangia; order Polyangiales; family Houyiibacteriaceae; genus JAHDCI01. The sequence continues at coordinate 4,490 of JAHDCI010000284.1, forward strand.
CCTCTCGGATCCGCGCGAACGCGGACGCTGCGCCCGCTGTGGAGGCACCGGCCGTGAACATGGAGGAGCTAGAAAAGCGAGCATTGCAAGATGCCCTCGAACGATGCGGCGGAAACATCACCGAGGTCGTGAGGCAGTTGGGGATCGGTCGAACCACGGTGTACCGGAAGCTGAAGAAATACGGCCTACGCGACTAGCAGCCTGGTGAAAAACGTCCGAAACCGCTTCGCGGTATTTTCACGC
>JAHDCI010000056.1 GCA_020629955.1 Myxococcota bacterium
TGGCACTACCGCGCTCCGTCACTCACGGCGCCCTTTTTCACCGCCCTGCTAGTGCTCCGCGGAGCGTTCGCCGAACGTCATTCTCCGTTCGCTTTGAACGCCGCTGACTTCGAACGCTCTGATGCGCTAGGTTCTTCGATCCCCTCAAGTTGCCGCGCCGCCGTCTAGGAGATTCTTGGGCACCTGTTTTCAACTATTCGTGGAGCGACCGTACGACGATGTCTGGGAGCGTCAGGTTCATCTGAGCGCCCGCGTGTGTGCCGCATTGATACCGGTCTTCACCAGGCTGATACAGGCACGTGCCCTCGTTCGCATCCACCAGACACCGGTCGCTTGGGAAATCGTTTTGATCACCGAAAGCGCGCGGCGTTCTCGTCGAGCCACACATCCCGCGACCGACCTGAAGATTCAAGATGATATCCGGGTGACCATCACTGTTTTCGTCGCGGAAGGACATCTCTTGCGACGTGAGGTTTTCCAGATTGGACTGTCCTTCGTGCGCAAAAGCATCTTCATAAACTCTGCGAAGGACTGTGCCTTGTACCTGCCAACGCTCGATATCCACGAGCACGGTCGCTGTATATTCACGAAGCGCATCTGGCTCTCGGAAGTTGTGCCAGTTGACCGTTAAGACGGCTTCTGGTCGCTCATCGCCATCGATGTCCCGGATCTCCAGATCCAATTCAGAGAGTCGATCGCTTGAGGGGACAATCAATGCTGGCAGCAGCTCCAGCGTGCGAGACAGTGCGTGTCCGCCATCTTCAGAGGTCATTTCGACAAGCATCCACGTGCGGCAACCCAGTTCCGCGCACGCTAAGTCTCGACGACCTACCACGTTGCGCACACAGTGAAAGTTGTCGTCGCAGGACCCGAATCGAGGCCCCAGTTGCTCCAGCGTCTGCTCTTCGCTCTCTCCGAGGTCGGACAGAGCATCAAATGCCGTGCTTCGCGCGAGTAGATACGTCTTCGTGCCAACTCTTTGCGATTGGACGATTGCACCTTCTCGAAGACCGAGGGCATCGGCAAGCTCGGACAGGTTTGTCGCTTCCGTTTCGGGTGTGCTTCCGGTGGTTTCATCAGCCGTCACCGGAACTTCTATCGCTGCGGGCTCGGATGGAGCGACCGTCGTGTCTCGAGCGCTGCCGCTTGGCTCTGACGTTTCGGTTCGGAGCTGCTGTGCCCCACACGCGATGGAGAGAATGAGAAGAGCGGCAAACGGCCGAATACCTTGATGCATCATTGGAGCGACTTTGAACGTATGAGAGCGGTTGAGCGAACTGAAGAGCGCTCGGAGCGATGTGCTACGCTGCTGCACCGCGGTCCTGCAAGCGAGCATTACTCATCGCGCTGGCGGCTTCACGAGTCGAGGGCGAGTCTAGCTGCGGAGAGACGAGCTCGAATGGTCTCAGCGCCCCCTCGGTTCCGGGCCCGTTTGTCGGAAGCTGGATGCACCCTGATTCGACTACCGTTTCCCTAGCGTCTGCGCTCGGCATCACCCCATGGGTCGGTAGGATGATGACCGGCACGCTCTCTCAGCCCGTGAGTTTCACCGGGACGCTGACGACCACGGGGCGAGCACTCATGAGTCGCGATGCGACGACAGCGGGCGCCTCCGCGCTGGCCGATTCGCCGGTGCCAGGCCCAGGCGATGTTCTCGCAGCTGCCATTCTGGTCGTTGGGGTAGCGCATGTCCTTTACGAAGTCACCGTCGCGGCGACGCTAACGCGTCCTTTGATCAACACGTGCCCCGCGGGCTCGCCTCCGGTCCCGGCATTCGAATAGCGTAACGATACGGTGCCCCCTTCGCGTCCGCACTGGCCCTGCGAAGGTCGTCACACTCACTTTTACATCTATTTTTACAACCAGAACCCGGTGACCTGTGAGTGTCACCTCGACTACGCGAGTCCATCAGCTGCCACGATTAGGCGGACCGCTCCCTCTGTTGGAAGGGTTCCGTTCTAGGTCAATCTGAGTCGCGGAGCGACCTCGCTTGCTCCCAACGAGAGCGTCACGAATATCGGTCGCTTTCGACGTTCCCGGTTCCGCTTGGACAATCCGGCGGAGGACTACGCCGTGCGGACGATGTGATTGGGCCGGCGCGCTGGAATCCCCTCAAGGCGTACACCGAACCGGCTGCCAGCGGACCACATCACAACTCCTGGGAAATCGAAGAGATCTCCGGAGGTTCGATCTTCGACGTGCACCACGATCCGGGTTCCCACATTCGGCGCGTGCAGGAAGGAGCTGCTGTCGCGGATCCCGCTCCCTGTTCTTCCGGGTTGCTCCTCGCTCTTCAGCTCGAGACCGAAACCGCGCGCTGAGAGGTCGCGAAGCCCCGCTGCCTTCACGCCAGCGCCGTGAATCGACACAGAGACATCGAGGACCGAGCGCAACCGGAATGCGACGCGGCGCTCGTCGAGGGGTCGCTCATCTCCCTCCAGCATGGTTGTCAACGCTGCGAGTTTCGTCTCTTCCGCATCGGTGAGCGGAACCAACGCTGCGCGGGAGCGCAGCTCATTGAATTCATAGACGCGAAGGAAAAAACTCATCGAACAACTCTCTGTCGTTGAGTAGACCCCGCGATTTCCAACTTCCTTGGAAACCGGCCCGGATTTTCGTTTCGCTCTTTTCTTCTGAAAGCTCATCTGAAGTTCTCTCTGAAGAACTTTGCAATGTGTGCGCCAACCGACGCTTTTCGCATTTATTGAGCTTTTTGCGATGAACGTGTCCCCATAGACCCGATCGAGGGAGAACAATTTTTCTCATCTCTTACGTGATGCCGACAGAAATGTCGTGATTGGCAAAGGTTTAAGATCGTTCGTTTATCTTTGGTTCCGTGAGACAAATACTCCGCCCGGCTCTGGGACGAGAGCGTGCGATCAGCCGCGGGACGCAACGAAAAACGCCGTCCACTTGGGTGGACGGCGTTTCGAACGCCTCGGTGAGGCTTATTGTCCGATCGACTAGCGAACCACGCGCCGGATGGCGCCCTCTCGAGCGTAGACGATGAGCATCTCGCCGCGTCCATCGACACCAAAGGAAGCGAGGCCTTCGCCGCCAAACGGGATGGAGGACACACGCACGTGCTCCAAAACCTCGCCGTCGCAGTAGCGAACTGCCGCGATCGAGGAAGAGCACCAGTCGCCATAGAGGTACCACCCCTGAAGCGCCGGGATGGCGCTGCCGCGATAGACTTCGCCGCCCGTGATGGAGCACCCGTTGTCCATCACTTCCGAGCTGCTGAAGTGGGAATATTCGATGGCGGGTTCGAGGTGATCCGAAACGCGGCTGGTGAGCCCGGGATCGAAGACGGTGGTCCCCTCGTATGCACGCCACCCGAGGTTCGCTCCGACCGTGCCGGCTGGAATGACCGTCATCTCCTCGCGCTCGTCCTGCCCAACGTCGCCCACGTACATGTGACCCGTTACCGAGTCAAAAGCGAAGCGCCACGGATTGCGCAGGCCGTAGGCCCAAATCTGCGGAAGGCCATCACCACCCGTGAAGGGGTTGCCTGCGGCCGCATAACCGCCGCCCGCGTTGTCCACGTCGAGGCGAAGGATCGAGCCGAAGAGCGTCTGCGTATTCTGACCGTGGCCGATCGGTCCGTGCGAGCCGTCGCGGATTCCGTCGCCGGAACCGCCCCCATCGCCGAGCCCTACGTAGAGGAAGCCGTCGGACCCGAACGCGAGCTGCCCACCGTTGTGGTTCTCTTCCGGATTCGGAATCGAAACGAGTTCTGCGACGTGCGAAGGATTCGCGGTGTTCTCGGACGCGCGGGAGAATTCACGCACGACAACGCGGTCGGGGCCGGTGGGAGTGTAGTGAACGAAGAAGCGTCCGTTTGCGGCGTAGTTCGGATGGAACGCCAAACCGAGCACGCCTTCCTCCTCACCGCCGGCCAGGCCGGACGAGAGGTTGAGGAATGTGTTGGACGAACCGCCTTTCACATAGACGAGGCGGCCACCGTTCTCGACCACTACGAGCGCATCGGGGTCGCCAGGAGGCGCGACCGCGAAGATCGGGAAGTTAAGGCCCGAGACGACATCGTCGAGTCGGATCGAGGGGAGCCCCGCTGCGGCGCAGGATTCGCCGCCGCCGCCGTCCGGCACGGACGTGTCCGGAAGATTCGTATCCGGGAGGTCTCCGTCGGGGAGGTTCCCATCCGGGAGGTCCCCGTCGGGCAGGTTGGTATCCGGCGTGTCGCCGTCGGGAACGGAGCTATCCTCGGTGCCCGAATCGGAGGTGCCGTCATCGTCCCCGCACGCGTACGCGGAGAGGATGAGCGATAAGAAAAGAGCCAAGCGTGCGATCTTCGACATTCCCCGAAGGTGAGGACTTCTGGGGGCGCGTGCAAGTAGACCCAAGAGGAAGCTCAGTACCCAAGCGGATGGTGTTGCCCGTACAGGGGATAAAAATCCTGAATTCTACATGTTTTTCGGTGCTGTCGCGTCCGGCAAAGAAATGTTCGCAAGGCTCTCAAGCGCGTCGCGCTCTTCTCGACGCAAGTTGATAAAGCGCACCCGAACCACAAAGGCGGCATCGACTTTCCGGCTTCCACGGGTTTTGGCGCTCACTTCGAACGTCTTGCCCTCGAGCTCGAATCCGATTCGGAGCGGCTTGCCCGGGGGGAAGCTCGCTTCGCTTTCGATTTCGCCGTTTTCGCCTTGCAGCTGCGTGAGGACTCCGTCGACGCCTTCAATCTTGACCGGATACTTCATCGCCGTCTCATCGCTTCCCGAGCTTCTCGAAGCTCTTGATCTCGCTTTAGCTCTTCTCGCTTGTCGTGTGCTTTTCGGCCCTTACCGAGTCCAAGTTGAACCTTGGCGAAGCCATTTTTGAAGTACACCTGAAGCGGGATCAGCGTGTAGCCCTGCGTCGTGAGACGGCCCCGAATCTTTTCGATTTCGTGACGCTTCAATAAGAGCTTACGGGAGCGCTTGGGGAGATGGTTGTAGTGAGGCCCGCCAAACTCGTACGGTGGAATGTGCATTTTGTGCAGCCAAAGCTCGTTATTGTCGACGCTTGCGTAGGCTCCCTCAAGCTCGCCTCGGCGTTGCCGCAGGCTCTTCACTTCCGAGCCCTTCAGCATCATGCCGGCTTCGAAACGTTCCTCAATTTCGTAGCGTTTGGCGGCCTTGGGTGCACGGCACACCAAGAGCTCCATTCCCTCTACACCTTTTGCGACGCGCTTCTTGCCCACGGTCGTAGCAGCTTTGCCACGCGCAGCGTCACGTCAAGTGCTTTGGGCTCAAAGGGTCATTCGCACGCGCCCAAATCGACGCTGCACGTCTCTCCAGGTGGGCAAGTATCTTCGAAGAGGCATAAGGCTCCGCCGTAACATCTCGCGGAAAAGCAAGGTGCGGGAGAGGAGCAGTCTGCGTTCTCAGTGCACTGGGGCGGGGGGCATGAACGTTGGCGGCCATCGAGGCATGTCGGGACAACGCAGCGCCCGCCGAGGCATACCGTTGCGTCCCGATCTGCGTCGGTCGGGCAAGTCACATCAAGGCAGTTACGCGTGAGTGCGATGGTTGCGAGCTGACCGGGGCCGTTGACTGCGGCTTGGTAATTTCGAGATAGCACTGGCCCGACGCCTTCGAAGCCAATGCTGATTTCTCCGGATTGAATCACCGTACTCAAATCACCGAAGTTCGCGGAGAGACCCTGCCCGTTTAGAAAGTCTTGCTCCGGCCTCACCTCGAAGCTCAGGCCGCTGGCAACCCCATCCACGCTGAGCCTTGCCTCGTCGAACGCTTCGACCGGCCTGAAGTCGCTGACGATCGCAAATTCGATATCGCCGGTTTCGGCGCAGCTCGCGAGGCGGCAATCGGAATCACGGCAGCTATCGAGGACTGGGTCGCAGTAGCTTCCCCGAACGCAGTTCGATGGGCTCAGGCAGATTCCTGTATCGGGGGTACACACCGTGGGGAGGCAGGTCGCGCTCGCCCGACAGGTGCTGCAATCGAAAGCCGGGCAGCTCTCTTCGGTTCCACTCGAGCATGTCGTGGGCACGCACTCGCCTCCGAGGCACGCCTCGGGACAATCCAAACGACCTTCGCAACTTCGGGTGAGGGTAACTCGTAGCTCTGTCCGCCCAGCAAGGGTCGTGGCGATCGGACGTTCGACAATCACCAGATCGTCGCTCGTACGTCGCAAGCGGATGGTACCCGTTACCGGACCTGGCGAGATGCTCCCGAAGACGGCGACTTCTTCGCCGGAAGTGAGATCCCAGAGCGGCGACCACTCGAGCGTGAGTCCAAACTCGTCATCGATATCCACTTCAACCTGATGAAAATCTTCGCCCGCTTTGAAATCAGTCTGGAGAATAATGGCGAGTTCGTCGGCGATATCCGGAAGACATCGATCTTCCGCGATATCGCAGGAGAGACCGGCCGCGCAACTGTCGCGATACTCGCAGCTTCCGGAATCACAAGAACCGAGGAGGCAGCTTGCGCGGTCTGGACACTCACACACTTCGGGCTCGCAAGACGCTCCGCTCTCGTCGCAGCGGGTGCCGGGAGGACATCGCTCCGCGCGCAAACAGCTCCCCGTCCGCGGTTCACACGTGTTCTGCACGCACTCGTTGCTTTCACCGCAGCTCTCATCTGTACATCGCGAGAAGGTCGAAGAGGCGCACTCCGTTTCTTCCCCCGTCACGCAGCCTGGCTCAACGCAAACTCCGCCAAGGCACGCAATGGCTCCGGCCGAATCTCCGGCCTCCGGACACTGCACGCCGAGGCACGAGCGGGCCATCGAGATGGTCGCGAGGACATCGGCCTCGACGGTGATGAGAATGTCGCGCGTTAAGACCTCGTCCTCTCCTAGGCGCAGCGAGATGCGTCCGGCGTAGCGCCCGGAAGAGATGTCTTCATAGGTAGCGAGCCGTACGCCCATGACGAAGTCTTGGCTTTCCGACCAGGCGACCCTCCGTGATTCGAGACCGTCGACCTCCAGAACTGCAACATCAAACTCCGTGCCTCCGTTTAAGTCGCTCACGACATCCACTCGCAACGTATGCGTCTCCGAACAGCCAATGGAGAGCGCGAGCAGAGCGAAAAGGGCACAGTTTCGCATCCGGAGAGGATAACACTGTCGCGGCGTGAAAAGCTGTGGGCCGGACCCGATATTCGAGTTCGCGAAAGAGCAGAGCTTCTTCGACGAGGCTTCGACGTTTTCGGGTTCCGCCCTCGGTCTATCGAGAACGTCGCCAACCCTCGTTAAACAGCGCCGGTAGCTGAGGATGCAGAAGCGTATGTGCCTCCGTCGATTGTGGGCGTTGCATATCCGAAGGGAACCGGAACATCGCTGCAAGCTCTGATTCGGTGAGAAACGAACCTTGATGGAGGAGCGTTAGGGTGCTGGCATCGGGAAGTGATCTTTGCGCGGCGGCGACAAATCCCCATTCTCCAAAAGAGGGCACGTTCGCGTGAAAGGGGCGGACTTCGAGTCCTGCGTCTTCGACGGACTCTGCGATGCACCAGAACGCCGCGGTTGCGTGATATGGACTCCCGGCTTGCGTCGTGAAGAGGCCATCTTGCCGGAGACGATCCTTTACACGTGCGTAGAATTGACGTGTGTAGAGCCGCGCGAGTCCAGGGGTGCTCGGATCGGGAAGGTCGACCAGGATGAGGTCGTAAAGATGATCGTCCTGACGCAAGAAGCCGAGCGCATCCTCGTGTCGGACCTCAACGCGGGGATCATCGAACGCCCCCTGGTTTACATTCGTCAGCATCGGGTGTGACCGCGCCAGCGCAACCACCTGAGGGTCGAGATCGACGAGACGGATCGAACGAACCGAATCGTAGTGAAGGAGCTCGCGAATCGCGATTCCATCGCCGCCGCCTAAGATGAGGACTTGCTCCGGCTCTCGGCCGAGCAACGCCACGGAACCGTGCACCAGAGGTTCGTGGTAGCGCGCTTCGTCCGAGGTCGAGAATTGGAGGTGGCCATTGAGGTAAAGTTGCGTTGAACCGCTTGGGCGGCGCGTCAGAGTGATGCGCTGATACGGGCTTCGATCCTGATACGCGACTCGCTCGGGAGCATAGACCGCCGCGTCGATGCGTTCGGTTGCAAGGCTGCTGACAGCAAGGCCGGCGCCAAGAATCAGAATCGCGGTGACGATCGCCGTCGTCGAACCTTTGGTGCGAGTCTGCGAAGCGCGCAGGATCATGAGCGCGCCGAGGATATTCACCAGTGAAACTGCAAGCGCAGTGCGAACAACCCCAAGAAGCGGGTAGAGAAAGAGTGGATAGACGACGCTGGCAATGAGTGCGCCCCCGTAATCCAATCCGAAAACTTCGGAGAGCGTCGACTTTAAGTCCCCGTAGGGTTTTAGCGCTCTCGTCAATAGCGGGATTTCGAGGCCGACGAGCATGCCGACAATGCCGACGATGAGGAAAAAGGTCGGGCGAAAGATGGGCTCCACCCACGCAAAGGTGGAAAGCAGAATCATCGTGGAGAAACCGCCGATCAAGGCCACGCTAACCTCGAGCGCGATCAAGCTTCGCAGCAGGGATTCGTCTCGGACATATCGCGTGGCGTAAGAGCCAAGACCCATCGCGGCAAGGTATACGCCGATGGTCAGCGACCACTCGCGGACGGAGTCCCCGAGAAGGAAACTCGCCGTTGTGGCGAGGAGTAGCTCGTAGACAATGCCCGAAATCGCGGCGAGGCCGACTGCGCCAAGCAACCAACGCGCGCGAAAGCGGTCCGTTCGTGTTGCCGAGCCGTCCTCACGAAGGAAAAACGGATTTTGTTCCTCGGGCGCTTCGTCGATTTCGGGAGCTTTACTCATCAAGCGGCCCTGGGCGCGGGGGCGCCCGAGAGCTAGGAGTGAATCGTGGCGGCGACGATGATCGCGATGCCGAGAATCATCGAGCCAATCACGATGCCGACGGCAGTGTTGTCATCCGTTGCGAGCTCGTGTTTGACGTCAAAGGGAAGGACCTTCTCGAAGATTTTATATCCGAGCAGCGTGAGCCCGATTCCAATGAGCCCGAAAACGACGGTCGCGAGTGCGCCGTGAGAGATCATATTGATGCCGAAGTCGTCTCGCGCAGCGCCACTCTCTTGGGCAGCCACGAGCGCCGCCGGTAAGAGGCAGGCCCCAGTTAGAAGTCCTCGAAGTCGCCGAGCCATCCGCGTTCCCGTCATGTTCTTTTCCTCTCCCGGGTTCATTTTCCGAACCCATATCCCCCGCCGCCGTATGAGCCGCGGTAATACACTGAACCGTTTCGTCCGTAGTTGTAGTCGTCATCGTCGTCTTCGCAGCTGTCCAATGCGATGCTCACGAAGATAAACATGAGGATGAGGAGTCCCTGGCCGAGCAATGTCAGCTCGCCGTCCTCATCATCAAAAAAGAGCGAGAAGATCCCCGATGCTGAGCCGGTGCTCGTTGGGCCGCTATCGTCGAAGGTATAGCAAGCGGCGTCCAACACCGAGGGGCTGATCGCAAACCATTGGGCGATCTCATTTCGCGAAACTCGCCCTTTGTCGAAGAGCTCGATCTCGCGTTCCGTCCACTCGATTCCGATGGCGCCGGCGTCGATCCACTTCATACGGTCTCCGACGCACGCGCTCCAGGTCAGCTCCCCTGCGATATGGGAGATGGTTGCGATGCCGCGGTCGCTGACCGGATAGCGACCGTCCGGAAGGACGACAACCTGTCCGATCTGTTCCGGCTGAAGGGGGCTTCGAAGTCGGCGGGACGTGTACTGCGAGAACTTGCCGTCGTCGTATTGAATCCAGATGCTCTGACCGTGTTCGTTGACGACCAGGTATTCGTCCCACCAATAGTCTCGCTCGCTGAATCGAATATGGCCGGCGATCATGATCGAGCCAGCCTGCGGATGATTGCCGCGCATTCGGACTTTTAGTGGGCTCCGGAGCGCGTTCTTTTGAACGAACTGAAGAAAGGCGTAATCCGGAGAGGTGAGATCGAGCTGCGCGTTACAATGACCGCAGACCACCGTCTTCGCATTCGGGACGGTGAGGTGTAGCGGGGCGCCACAACGGGTGCAGTTGATCGCGCGAGCGTTCATGCGAGCTTCAGCTCTCCAAACTCAAGTGCGCTCCCGAGGAAGAGGATATGATGTCGCTCTCCGCTGAGAAGAATCGCGTCCGCACCTTTGTAGAGCCCGTCGACGTAGGGGAACTCTTTTCCAAGGCCAAGCTCGCTCAGAATCTGTCCCTCACCCGAGACAACTCGGGCCCGCCCCACCTCCGTGGCGAAGACTTGGTCTCCAAACGCAGCAACATTGGACCCAGCGCCGACGTCCAAATTTAGCTGGCCCGGCGCCGTGTGCCGACGATCAAACGCACTGAACTCACCTTCATCCTCGTGAATCCAAGCTGGTGCGCCCGTATCGAGAAGGACGTTCCATTCGTCCCAATAACCATCTTCATATCCGTATCGAACTCGGCCAACGACCTCGAACTTTCGTCCAAGAACTTCACCCTGTTTGCCGATATGAAGCGCTGAGTTTCCTTCGCGGATCGGCGCGGTCTGTCCGAGTGATTCGAGGCTGCCCTGGTACGCCATGCTGGCGCGGTCGCAATATTGGCAAACAACGACGCTTGCCGCGCCAAGAAATTCAAGCGGGGCTCCACAGGATGGGCAGGTAGCGGTAGGCACGGAACAAGATGTGCCTACTCTCGCGTGGAATTGCAAGAATCCGAAAGCTTCAATCCAGGAACGATATGCAGGTCGATTTCAAATGAAGAGGATTCTTGGACGTCGCTCGAAGGGGAGAGCGCCCGTCAGCGAGATGGAACTCCGCTCGAGTTCCCGAGAGTCCGCTACTTTCCATAGGAGTAGCCCCCACCGCTGGACGAGCCGCGTCGGTACCCGCCTCCCGAATAGTAGTTCCTCGGCGCCGGCGGGACGTAACGATCGAGATAGTCGTGCAGACCATCGCTATCACTATCTCGTGGCGGAATTGGGGAACTCGCGAAGCGATCGAGCATACCGTCGCCGTTCAAATCGACGTCCTCGGGTGCGGTCGTGAGCCCCCAAACTTCTTCCATGTCCCGGCGTGCGTCACCATCCGCGTCGACGGACTGGAAATCGTAGACTCCGTTCCGATCGATATCGGACAGAGCGGTGAGTGGAGCGGCTGCCGCAGAACCGCCGGGAGCGCCTACGCGCAGGCCAGACTCCGCTTCGAGACCATCGCTGACTCCGTCGTTGTCCGAGTCGATATCGAGCTCGTCCGGGAAGCGGTCGGAATCCGAGTTTCGTAGCGCCATTCCTTCCCCGTAAATGTCCAAGATCCCGTCTTGGTTTACGTCCGCGTTTCGATCCGCGATGCCGTTGTGATCGGTATCTCGCTCGAAACCGCCGTTCTCCCAAAGATCGAAGATGCCGTCGCCGTCGGAATCCAAATCGCGAAACGCAGGAACGCCGTCGCTGTCCGGGTCGCTGCGACGCTCGTAGAGCGTGAGCGCACCGTCGTTATCATCGTCCGGATCTCGCGTGTCGATAAGGCCGTCTCCATCGGTATCCGGGCACGAACCTGGGCATTCAATCCGATTGGGAATGCCGTCTCCATCGTCATCTCGAGGGGCGAAGCTCACCTCGAGGTAGTCCGCGATATCGTTGTTGTTGAGATCCCCATCTTCGCCAATGAACGCCGTATATTCGGCGCGGTCGAGTGCACCATCGCCGTCGGAGTCTTCGTCGTACCAGCTCGGTTTCCCATCTTCATCGAGGTCCGGAACTCCCCCGCTATCGAGGAGCTCGGTTCGAGTCAGGATACCGTCGCCGTCATCGTCTGGGTTGTGCACCGACGCGTGCCGCGCGGGCTCCGACGCAAAGAAGGGCAGGGCGCCAGCGACGCCGCAAGTTGCGACCTGGCAATCCGGATCGAACGCATCGTCCAGACCGTCGTGATCCGCATCGCTTCCCCGCGGCATTACGTCCGCAACGCCGTCTCGATTCGCGTCGTGCATTTCGAGAAGATCCGGCAAGGTGTCACCATCGGAGTCGGTGTCGAGGTAGTCGAAGATGCCATCCCCGTCGGTGTCGAGCGGGGTAGTTTCGAGTCGCGTCGCAAATCTGCCGTTCCCCATAGTGTCGATGAGACCCGACTCGGCCATATCGGTCACGCCATCACCATCCGAGTCGACGTCGAGATGATTTGCAAGCCCGTCTCCGTCGGCGTCAACCTCGAGGGGAAGCGAGTCGCAGACACCATTCTCGTCCACGTCAGGGCACGTCACATGAATCGGGTCCTCCCAATCTTGAACGCCGTTGTTCTCACTATCACCGTTAAGAGAGCCAAGCTCGGTATCGTCGGAGAGGCCGTCGTTGTCGTCGTCTGAATCTCGCGAAGGAGGCGTTTGATCGCCGTCCGTATTCGGCCACTGACATTCGTATTGGCGACCGTAGCGGTAAGTGCTGGGCATGCACGCTTGGTTGCCGCTGCAGTGCTCATCGCGAAGGCACGATTCGCATTGGTTTGCAGACGTATCGCAAATGTTCGCGTTGCGAATCGACACGCAATCGGCATCGGTCTCGCAGTATCCATAGGGATCGATAAAGAGCGAGATGAGCGCGAGGATCACAAACGCGACTAGCGGAAAACCGAAGGTGGCGATGCAGCAGTTTCGCTGCAGTTTCGGATTCGGGAACGTGAGCTGGTCGTTGTCGTTAAAGAAGTAGCAGTTTGAGAGAAACTCGTATTTCTCAAGCCCGAACCACTCCTGAATATTCGCGTTGGTAATGCTCTGCTTGTCGAAGACCTCGATCTCTTTTTCGGTCCACTCCACACCGATCGGGCCGGCGTCGATCCACTTTACGCGGTCTTGCAGGGTCGCATGCCACGTCAATTCTCCGTTGAGGTAGCGAATGAACGCCTCACCGCGATCGCGAATCTGATACCGCTGCCCCTCGAGCATGAAATGGCTTTGCGCCGTGTCCGGATGAACCGGCGAACGAAGACGCCTCGCCGAATAGGTCGAGAACGTTCGATCGTCGTATTGAATCCACATCTGATGACCGGATTCACTGATGACGAGGAACTCGTCCCAAAACCATGTTTCGCGAACATCTTGAAAGCGGAGATGTCCGACCACCCGCATTCGACCCGCGGAGGGGTGCACGCCCATCATTCCGACCTGGAGGGGCGCCCGAACCGGCGTTTTTCGGATCGCTTGAAGGAACTCGTAGTTCGGAGATGTCAGGTCGAGCTGCGACGAGCAGTGCGGACAAACGCAGGTTTTGGCGTTTGGCACAAAGACCTCAAGTGGTCCTCCACATTGCGAGCAATTGATCGCTTTGGCACCCATCGCGCGACTCTCTCATGAACTTGAGCGCAGATCTATTCCGCAGATGGGCACCTCGCGAGTATTGGCAGGATCCTCCACGGATTGTCTTCTTGCCTCTCGCGGTTCCGACACTCTCGACAGCGACTGTAGGAGGAGCCCGACTCGGCAGACGCGTTGAGAAGGGTTCTTTTCCCGGGCGCCCTACTTCCCATACGAATATCCGCTGCTCCCCGAGCTCCCGCGTGAATAACCGCTTTGGTAGCGGTTGGGGGATGAGTAGTTTCCACCTGCCGGGTAGGTGGGCACGCTCCGGTAGTCGATGTAGTCGTGAATACCATCGCCATCCGAATCTCGGAGGGAGCCCCTCATCCCGGCGAAACTCTCGTCGAGACCATCGCCGTTTGGGTCACCGGATTCGAGGGGCGGGGAGGGCCACATCTCTCGCGTATCCGGGATCCCGTCTTGGTCAGAATCCCGGTCTCGAAAGTTGGGCAGATTGTCGGTGTCGGAATTCACGAGCTCGGTGAGCCCGGCCTCGGTCATGCAGGTCTCGTCGTAGCCACCCCGAGCCTCGTAGGCGTCAAGAATACCGTCGTCGTCCGAATCGATATCGAACTGGTTCGGAACTCCATCCTCGTCGTTTCGAGCGAGCTGGACGCCGCCTTCGTATGCATCGAAGAGTCCGTCCTCGTCCCCATCGTCTTGGCGATCCGCGATTCCATCCCGGTCTTCGTCGAGACGCGGGCCATCGTTTTCCCAAAGGTCCCAAATGCCGTCCCCGTCGGAGTCGAGGTCACGAAATGCGGGTATTCCATCCTCGTCCGGGTCGAGAAGCCCTTCGAGCGCCGTCAACACTCCGTCGTTATCATCGTCTTTGTCGCTTCGGTCGGGGATGCCGTCGCCGTCTGTATCCCGGCATGGCGTCTCTTGGCACTCGAGCGCATCCGGAACGCCATCCTCGTCGGTGTCCGTCGGGGCGAACGCAGCTTCAAACATGTCGAGCGTTCCGCTTTCGTTGAGGTCACCACTCGAGCCGAGCTCGCTCGTGTATTCGCGGCCGTCGGGCGTCCCATCGTTGTCGGAGTCTTCGTCATACCAGTTGAGTACGCCGTCTCCATCCGCGTCGGTCTGTTCGCCAGCAAGCTCGATCTCAACGAGGGTCGGGATGCCGTCGAGGTCGTCATCGTCGTAGTGCACAGATCGCGCGTCTCTCGGCTCATGTCGAAAGAAAGGTGGCTGCCCTGCGACGCTACACATCTCAGGTGTGCATGACCTATCGAATGCGTCGTCGATACCGTCACCCTTGGTGTCGTTGCCGCTCGGCTCGAGATCCGGAGCGCCATCCGAGTTGGCATCGCGCGTCTCGAGCATATCGGGAAGCGAGTCATTGTCTGAGTCGAGATCGAGAAAATCGGGCGAGCCATCGCCGTCCGTATCGAGTCTGCCTCCATACTCCGCAAATGTGCCGGCGCGTTCCTTTAAGTAGCGCGAAGCCTCGATTCGATCCGCAATACCGTCGCCATCGGCGTCGACGTCGAGGTGATTCGCCAACCCGTCGCCATCTGGATCGAGAACCGCCGGCGGACGATCGCAGATGCCGTCACGGTCTGAATCTTCGCAGTCGACATGAAGGACATCTTGCCAGTCTTGAATCCCATTGCTTTCCCGGTCCCCGGAGAGACCGGGCGGCAAGCCGACTGCGGCGCCGAGTTCGTACTCATCCGGGAGTCCGTCGTTGTCGTCATCCCGATCGCGATCCGGGAATGTGCCATCGTTGTCGGTATCGGCCCACGTGCACATGCGTCCGCCGCTATACGTGCTCCGAAAATCGCAGATTTGATTGCCCTGGCAGTCGCTCTCGCTGAGGCATTCGTTGCATTGCCGCGCCTCGGTATTGCAGCGAGGACGCGTTGAGTAGGTCGCACAATCCGCGTCGGTTTCGCAATAGCCGTAGGGTTTATGCAGGATTTTCGCGATGCCCAGCCCGGCCACTGCGAGGGCCGCGAGGGCAATAATGGCGAGACAGCAGTTGCGCTGCCGCTTCGGGTTTGGATAGAAGAGGCGATCGTTTTCATCGTAACGATAGCAGCTTGAGACAAACTCATCTTTCTCGAGCGCGAACCAGGTCTGGACGCTTTCGGCGGTGACGTGTCGTTTGTCGAAGACCTCGATTTCCTTTTCGGTCCATTCGACCCCGATGTTCCCCGCATCGAGCCACTTTATTTTGTCCTGCAGGGTTGCGTTCCATGTCAGCTCTCCGTTCAGGTACGCAATCGACGCCTCGCCGCGTTCTCGAACCCGATAGCTCACGCCGTCAAGCTCGATGCTGCCATGTGCGCGGTCCGGGCGGACAGGAGAGCGGAGGCGCCGGGCGGTATATATCGAGAATGTCCCGTCATCGTACTGCAGCCACATCTGGTGACCACCGTCGCCGATAACGAGGTACTCGTCCCAAATCCACGCGGGGTACACCGTCTCGAAGCGAAGATGTCCGATCACGCGAATCTTTCCGGCGGATGGGTGAACGCCGGTCATCCCGACTTGCAGCGGAGCTCGAACGGGGTCCTTCTTCAGGACACGGAGAAATGCATAGTCGGGCGAGCTTAGATCGAGCTGCGCGCCGCAGGATGGGCAAACGCACGTCTTGGCGTTGGCCGCAAAGAGTTCGAGCGGTCCCCCGCAATGGGAACATTGAATCGCCTTCGCTTCCACTCGCGGAGTTTCTCACAAAACGACGAAACACCCGAGAGAACCGAGAGAACCAAGTGAAGCGCCGCATCGCAGGCCTCCGCTTTGCGTGCCCCGTTGAGTTCAATCTCGTCACTTTTTTGCCCCAGTGGAACCGACTCGTGTACGGGACGTATATGGCCTCCTCGTCAAGCAAGTCCTCCTCCAAGGTGGTTCGACCTTTCGCGTTTTTCCGTGCCGGCGCTCGCGCCTCCGAGAACGCTTCGCAGAAGCCTATCCTCGTATTCGAGGATGTATTCAAGTATTTTAAAGACGATTCGCCGACACTTCGTGGTCTCGATATGAGTATTGAGCGCGGCGAGTTTTGCTTCATTACGGGGCCTTCTGGTGCTGGAAAGAGCACGATGCTTCGTTTGATCTATCGCGCCCATACGGTGGATTCGGGGCGGATTCTCTTCTGCGGACGAGATATCGCGCGGCTCAAGGAGTCGTCGATTCCGTTTCTTCGACGAAACCTCGGGATCGTCTTCCAAGATTTTAAGGTCATCGAACATTGGAGCGTCTTCGAGAATGTTGCGGTGGCGCTCGAGATTCTCGATATGCCGCGTCGGCTTGTCCGTTCCCGGGTGGCGGAGGCGCTTGAGCGGGTGGGGCTCGCCGGTCGCGGTTCTGAACGAACAGCGACTCTCTCTGGTGGTGAAATGCAGCGCGTTGCTGTCGCCCGCGCGATCGTCACCGAGCCGGCACTTATCCTTGCCGACGAGCCAACCGGAAACCTTGACCCGCATCTTGCGCTCGACATTTTGACCCTCTTTGAGGAGATCAACGAGACCGGCACCACCGTTCTCTTCGCGACGCATGACCACTCGCTCATCGCGAGTCGAAATCACCGGATTATCGGTATTGATGATGGGCGGATCATCGAGGCGCGCGTCGGTCTTCGTAGCTGGCAAAACGAACCGAGCGGTATGCACGCCGTTGCGGGTTGAGTTTCGTCTTTGGTGATTGTTTAGGGACTTCAAATGAATTTTAAGCAAGCTGTTGTTCGCGCACGACGTGGTCTCCGAGAAGAAAGGCGTCTCTATCTAATCGCTGTTTCTAGCCTGACGATCGCCTTCTTTTGCGTCGGAGGAGTTCTCTTTGCGCTTTCCAATCTCTCCGCCGCGGCGACGCGATGGGGCGACACGGGGCGTATGAGCGTCTATCTCAGCGCAAACGCAACCGACGGGGACGTCTCGCAGCTGCGCATGGTGCTTGAAGCTCTTCCAGAGGTGGAAGAAGTGGAGCATCTCCGAGCCGAGGTTGCTCGAGCTCGGTTCATCGAAGAATCCGAAGGTGGGGAGTTTTCGGCGCTCCCGATCGAAGCTTTCCCGGCGTCCCTAGAGGTATCTCTTTCAGAGGGATTTGGTTCGCAGAAAGCTGAGGAGATTGCGGAGCGCGTTTCTGGTCTCTCGGCGGTCGACGAAGTGGAGACCTACCGCGGATGGTTTGCGCGTCTCGAGTCGCTGATGAACGCGGGGCAAGGTCTAGCGCTCTTTCTCGCGCTCCTCGTCGGCCTCTGCGTATTGGCGGTTGTCGGAAACACGATTCGACTCGCAGTCGCGCGTCGACGTGAAGAGATAGAGGTGCTCAAGCTTTGTGGCGCGACCGACTCTTTTGTCCGCGGACCCTTCGTTCTCGAGGGAACGTTTCAGGGCCTTGCGTCAGCGACGCTCGCGGTCGTTCTTCTGATGGGCGCTTTCCTCCTGCTTCGAGACCGCATCGAAGCCTCTCTTGGAGAACTCGTCGGCGCGGACGTTGTGTTCATCGACGGCCCGACGGTCCTGCTTCTTCTCGCCGCCGGCGCCGTCGTTGGTGCGCTCGGCAGTGCGCTCTCGGTGCGCCGGTACCTCGCGGTCTAAGAAGGCTCTGATGGATTTCGAACGACGTAGGTCCTGGTTTCGCGCGGCACTTGGCGCTCCGGCATTGCTTGTCTCTGTTCTCGTCAGCGCGCAGCCCAGTTCGCTGGTGGTCGCGCCGACCATCTCAGCCGGCAATCACGCGAGTAATCTGAGACAGGCGGAGGCAGCGCTTGCGGCGATAGAGGCTGAATCGACGCAGCTTGAGCAATCTTTGGCTGGCGCTCGAGCGACCGTCGCTCGCCGCGGCCGAATCCTTTACCGGATCCGGCGGGCTGGCGCGCTTCCCTTCGCAGGCGGGTTCGATTCATTGCTTTCTCATCTGAGTCGCGTTGAACGTTTGGAACGTCTGGTGCGAAACGATCTCGAGTCGCTCGCATACCTTGAACGACGGGAAGCCGCGCTCGGCGAACAGGCGACCGAAACTCGCGCGCGTGTTGAACAGCTCCGTGAGGAAGCGTCGAGCGCGCAACGTCGCGCGCAAGAACGCGTCGCGTTGACGACTCCTTGGATGGGCGGGAACGTTGTTGCTCCAGTTCCCGCCTACGGACAAATCGTGGTGCGCGGAGCGCAACCAGAGCGCTTCACCGCACGTCGAGGTTCGCTCCCCTTGCCCGTTCGCGGCGGCGCGATTCGTTCGGGCGAGCGCGATGGCGCCGCGGGGCTCGAGTTCCTGAGTCCCAACGCCGAGGTGACCGCCGTTGGCGCTGGACGTATTGCCTTTTCACGCCCGTATCGGGGTTACGGCCATCTCATCATTGTCGAACATGGAGAAGGCTACTTCTCCCTCTACGGCGGGCTTCAGGAAGCGGGGGTCGCCGAAGGCGATGTCATCGCGCGCGGTGAGTTGCTTGGATCCGTTGGCTCCGCGCCGCTCTTCTTCGAAGTGCGAGAAGGCACGCGAACGCTCGACGCTCGAAGCTGGCTTGGACTCTAGGTCGTGGTTCAAATCGCGAAAAGGGCCCTCTTCTGCCAGAAACGCCGATCCGAGCTTCGCTCTTCCTCCGATATACGCAGCATGTCGTTCGTTGATCGAACCTCGCCTCGGCGCCCCTGAGAAAGATCTTCCCTTCCATCAATCTGATCCCCGACTAGCCCGAGCGTCGTCGAAAGCGGACACAACCCCCCGTCGATGGCCTCGAAGGGGGGCTCAAATGCGGTAGGCAGATGGGCGGAGCCGTCCGACTATCGTTGGTGAACCGTGTCGTCGAGTTCGATCTTCTGAAGCTCGAGCGTATCGGAGAGTCCGATCTCTGCCTGCGCGACGACGTGTCGGCGGATCGCGCTTCCGAGAGTCTCTACGGATTCGATAAGGCGGTCCGAACTTTTCGTGCTTCCGCGCGAGTCGCGGGTGACCCCGAGCGTGTCGGCACTCTCTTCGAGCGCGGGCAAAATGGATTGCCGCAGTGCGAGTTTTGTTCGCTTTAGCTCTTCTCGAAGGGCCCGTTCACGGCCGCGGCCGAAGAGCAGGCTTGCGCCCGCGCCGACCAAAATTCCGCCGACCGCCGCGACGATCGCTTCAAGGGCTCCCATCCTTTGAGAATGCACCAAGGGACGGAGCGTTGACAAGCGCGGAACGGGCACGTTTCCGAAACCACGCATCTCTTTGCATTGATTGATGATTTTGGGCTCTGATTTCCTCTCTCCATCCGCACATGATCCGCTCCCCGTGACGTTCCACAGGCGCGGACGCCGCGAGGGTCGCTCTTTCGCATTAGGTGCGCTACGACTCTAGCTATGCCGGCCATTGACGTTCCGATTTTCGGAAATATCGCGCTCTGCCTCGTTCTTGTCAGCGCGGCCTACACCTTTGCGATGGCGCTTGGCGCCGCGCGGGGTCGACCTCAGCTCTTGCTCGCTGCTCGCCGCGGCACCTACGCGACCGTCGCGTTCATTGTCGTCGCGGTGTGTCTGCTCGCGTATGCGTTCCAGACTCACGACTTCCGGATTCGCTACGTCGCCCGGTACAGCGATCGATCGATGCCCTGGTGGTACTTAATCACGTCGCTTTGGGGTGGCCAGGATGGCTCGCTTCTCTGGTGGACCTTCCTGCTCGGGGGATACACGTTTGCGGTCACGCGATGGTTGCGAGACCGCTACGTCGAGTTGCAGCCGGGCATCTACGCGACCTTGATGGGGATCATCGGCTTCTTCATTACCCTTCAGCTCTTCTCCGCGAACCCCTTTGCCACCACGCTTTCGACCGCGCCGGCGGATGGTGAAGGTCTGAATCCCCTCTTGCAGAACTACTGGATGGTCATCCATCCGCCGATGCTTTATCTCGGCTTCGTGGGCTGGTCGGTGCCTTTCGCTTTTGTGGTCTCGGCGCTCATCACTGGCCGCCTCAACGAGGAGTGGATCCGGGGTGCGCATCTATGGGCGATGGTCGCATGGACGTTCCTTTCGATCGGTTTGTTGCTCGGCTGCCTATGGTCTTACGAAGAACTCGGGTGGGGCGGTTATTGGGCGTGGGACCCCGTTGAGAACGCGAGCTTCATGCCGTGGTTGATCGGGACGGCGTATCTGCACTCCGCGATCGTTCAGGAGCGCTACGGCATGCTCAAGGTCTGGAACGTTTTCCTGATGTGCCTGACCTACTTCATGACGATCTTCGGCACGTTCCTGACCCGCTCAGGAATGATCGCATCCGTGCACGCCTTCGCGCGCTCAAGCATCGGGAACTACTTCGTCGCGTTTATGGTCGTGCTCGTGGTGGTCTGCGGGGGACTGATTTTCTATCGCCTGCCCCGGCTGCGTGCGAAGCATAAGATTCACTCGCTGCTGAGCCGTGAGTTCATGTTCTTGCTGAACAACTGGATCTTGCTCGGCATGATGATCTTTGTGCTGGTGGCCACGACCTGGCCGCTCATCAGCGAATTCTTCAGGGGCGAAGAGGCGACCGTTGGGCCGGGCTTCTACAACAACTGGATGGTTCCGTTTGGGCTCATTTTGCTCCTGCTTACTGGCGTGGGGCCGCTTGTCGCCTGGCGAAAAGCGACGGGCAAGAATTTACGCAAGGCGATGGCTGTTCCCGCTGCTGTCGCGGCGATCGTGATGGTGCTCCACGTCAGCGTGGGCGAATCGCTGGGCTTCCCGCCCATTCTCGAACGAGAAGAACTCTACAACACGACCGTCGGCAATATTCTCGAGACGCTTCGCACCTTCTCCGCGCTCTTCTCCTCGGGCATCTGCGCGTTTGTGGTCGCAGCGATTTCCCAGGAGTTTTGGCGTGGCGCGAAGGTTCGTATGAAGAAGGGCGAGTCGTTCTTCACGGCGCTCGTTCGGCTGACCTCGCGCGCGCGTCGCCGTTACGGTGGCTATATCGTGCACATCGGTGTCGTGCTGATGTACTTTGGTTTTACTGGCGCTGCGTACGACCACGAGAACGAAGCTGCGCTGCATCCAGGTGCGAGCTTTGACGTGGGAGAGTACTCCTTCCGATACGAGCGTCCGAGTATGCGTAGCGATCCGAATAAACGGATGGTCTTTACGGAGCTGACGGTCCTTGAAGATGGGGAAGAGATTGGCACTGTCACGCCGGCCAAGTTCGTCTACCGCACGCATCCGGAAATGCCGACGACGGAAGTCGCGATTCGCTCGAACCCGGTCGAAGACCTTTACGTCATCATGAGCACCGTCGATCCGCGTTCCCGCCGCGCTACCTTCCGCGTCATCGTTCGTCCGCTCGTCGCTTGGATTTGGATTGGCGGTATTGTCTTGGTGCTCGGCTCGCTGATCGCGATGTGGCCGAAGGCCCGAAACATCCTCTCGGCAGCACGTCGTCGCGACCGGCGAAAAAAGAAGGAATCTGACAAGCGCGCTTCGGCTGCAGTCGCGATGTTGCTCGCGCTTGTCGCGTCTCTTTTCGCGCCGGTCGGGACGGCCTTTGCGCAGAGCAGTTCGGCACACGCTGGTTCGGTCGTGCTGAACGGTTCAGAAGAGAGGCATCTTTTCGGTCGCACGCTTTGTATGTGTGGCGATTGCGAGCGACTCGCACTCGACAGCTGTGGCTGCAGCTGGGCCGTCGACAGGCGCGCCGAACTGCGTCTTCAGATGGAGAACGGGGCGACGGTCGAAGAGCTGCTGGCGAACTATCGCGCGGAATATGGCGCGGCCGCGATTTCGATTCCCTCGGACGAGGGATTTGACCGCGCGCTCTGGGCGGTGCCGGTCGCGCTCTTTTGCATCGCGGCGTTCTTCGTGGTCCGCACTGGCAAACGCTGGCAAGAGAGCGGCGCCGAGGGCGACGAGAGTGCTGTTGTCGAGGGGGGCGATGAAGCATCTGCAGAAGAGGAGGGCGGCGATGACTACAACGATGCCATCGACGAAGCCCTCGCGCGTATGGAGGATGACGAATGACTGTCTTGGCGGATGGTTTTGCTCTCGCATCGGCTGGCGCGCTCGTCGCCGGGCTCTACTCCGCGTACGCGAGCGTACGCGCAGCGCTCGGAGTCTCGAGCGAGCTCGACACGCATCGTAACGTCGAGGCGCTCGAGGTCGCCTCTCTTCGCGATCAACGAGAAGCGCTCCTTCAAACACTCGCGGACCTCCGCTTTGACCACGAAGCGGGCAAGGTCTCCGATAAGGATTTCGAGCGGCTTGATCGGCGTCTTCGGAAAGAACTCGGCGGTGTGATGAAGCGGATCGATACGGACCTCGAGCCGTTCCGTGACGAAGCTCGGAAGCAGCTCACCGATGCGATGGGCGGTGAAGGCTCTCCCTACCGCACGAACGCGGGCGAGGGTGACGAAACGGAAGCCAATGTTTCGTCCGATGTTCAGATTTGCTCCGAATGTCGGCAGGAGAACGACGCGGACGCGAAGTTCTGCAAAGCGTGCGCAACGCCGCTCGGCGTTGCCTCGGCCAGCAATTCCGAGCCTCCTGCCCAGACAAAAGAGGAGCCAGAAGAAAAGCAAGGAGAAGAAGAATGAAGCATTCTCTCAGAGTTCTTCTTTGCGTTCTATCGACGCTGTTCGCGGGCTCGGTCCTCGCGCAAGATCAGGCACCTCGCGGCCCTGCGGATGTCTTGACCCAAGCGCGCGAACAGATCGAAGCTTCTGAGCGCGAAGAGCAAGTGGCCGCCGGGGCGGCCTCGGACGTTTCCCCGACGACCCCGACGAGCGAAGCAGCAACAAACGATGCAGCGCCGAATGCAGCCCCGCAGGCTACGAACGCGGCGCAGCGGGCCGAAGAGCGTCAACGTGAGCTCGCCCGCCGCGCTACGGGGCAAAACGAGCCGCTTACCTCGTCTCAGGCGAGCACCCGGGTTCCCGTTGGGACAATCCGGGTGCAGGTCGTCGACAGCGCGGGACGCCCCGCTGGCGGAACGGCTGTTCGTATCGGAATCATGCGCAGCGCGGGCAGCCGCGACGCGATCAATGGAGAGACCGACTCGCTTGGGATTGCGACCTTCGCGGACCTTCCAACCGGCAGCGCTCAGTCCTATCGCGTCAGCGTCACGCACGACGGAGCGAAGTATGGTGCGACGCCGTTCCGTCTTGAGCCCGACCGTGGCCATTTGGTGCGCATTCGCCGCCTCGACACAACGCGCGAGCGCCGCACCTTGCTTCAAACTCTCGGACAGACGATCGTCGAGTTCCGCGAAGACCGAGTGCACATCACCGAGCAGGCAAGCCTGACCAACCTCGGCGAAGAGACGATTGTTCTTCCAGAGGAAGGGCTCGCATTTGAGCTTCCGGAGGGGTTCATGGCCTTCCAAACGGAAGCGATGATGAGCGATCAGCGCCTGGTTGCGGGCGACGAGGGATTTGCCCTTCACGGCTCGCTCCCTCCAGGGCGAACGCTCTTAACCTGGGGATTCGACCTGCCGCTCGAAGGCGAGACGATTCGGTTCTCTCATCCCATCCCTGTCCGTACCTACACCTACCGGGTGATTGTCGACTCGGCGCTTGATTTGGATGTGGATGTCGTCGGTTTTCCGCGGATGCAGCGTCTCGAACGCGGCGGGCGCGGTTACCTCGTGACGGAGGTCGAACGCGGACCCGAGGATGCCGAATTGGAGGAGCTCAACGTTGTGATCCGTGGGGTCCCCGGGCCTGGGCCAGCCCGCTGGGTCGCGGTGGGTGCTGCCATCGTCTTTTTGATGTTGGCCTTTATGCTCGTGACGCGCGGTGGTGATCGCGCCGCCGTGATCGCGGAGGCTCGCGAAGAGCGCAAAGCGGAGATCCTGGAGGAGGCCGCAGAACTCGCACTTCTTGCCGAGAAGGGCGAGGTGGGTCCCAAGTTCCGAGAGCGAAGGCTTGTGGAGCTGACCGACGAACTCGCCGGTATTCTCAAAGGTGAGTCTCAGTCGACCTAGAGGCTTCTCTTGCCAGCGTGGTTCCAACAGATGTTAGAGAGCTCGAAGGGTCAGTTGACCGCCTTCGGGCTCCTCGTCGTTTTTACGCTCATCCTGCGAGCCGTTTTGCTGGGTGCGATTCGGCGTCAAAGCCAGCTCGACCCCGCGGCTCGCCTTCGGTGGATTGCGGGCGTCCGAACGCTCACATTGATTCTCCTGTGGGCGGGCATCGTGACGATTTGGGGCACCGAACTTCGGGAGTTCGTGATCTCCATCGTGGTGCTTGCCTCCGCGCTTGTCGTCGCCACGAAGGAGTTGATTCTTGGGGTGCTTGGAGCATTCCTTCGGACAAGCAGTCGCGCCTTTGAGGTTGGGGACCGGATCGAGATCGACGGCACTCGGGGCGACGTGATCGATACGCGTCTTTTCTCGACGACGCTGCTCGAGATTGGCGCCGGGCATCAGCGAACCGGACGGAAGATCACGATCCCAAACGCTCTCTTGTTGAGTAAGCCTATTGCCAACGAAACGTTTACCGAGACCTACGTTCTGCACACATTTGAGGTGGAGCTGCGAAAGGGAGAAGACTGGGAGGCCGCGGAAAATCGGCTCCGAGAGGTCGCGCGCGAGGTCTGCGCGGATCATGAGGAGCCCGCCGCGCAGAGCATGAACGCGGTCGGGAGACGACACGGGCTAACCGATTTTTCGGTCAGCCCGCGGGTGACGGTCCATCCAAGCGGCGAGAGCGTAAAACTCCGGCTTCGCGTACCAACGCCAGCCCGGGAACGGGGTCCGGTCGAGCAGCTCATTACGCGTGAGTTTCTCCGTCGTAGTTCACATCTTCAAGTGCCTGAAAAAGAAGCGGAATCATTTGAAGAATGAATCCTTCGCTGCGTTTGGCGTCTCTTTGAGGAGTCCGTGCTTCTCGCGCTTTGATTTTGTCAAACTTGATCCGGGGGCCCGAACGACCGATAGTCCGAACATCTTTACCCGTGCGGAGTTTCTCATGAAGTGGTTAGCCTTGTTTTCTCTTGTTGTGCTTGGAAGCGCCTGTGACTCGGGCCCCTTCGCTGGGTTCTACGAATCCTGCTCCGAATCCCCCGACTGCTTCGACAACGCGACCTGCTACACCGTCGCTTGGGAAGAAGGCCGCAATGGAACCATGTGCAGCGACGCATGTGAGGTCGACGCAGATTGTCCAACGGCGCCTGGTGTCGAGGCGTCGTGTTTCGAGCTCCTCGGTGGACCGCCCGGAGCGGGTAAAACCTGCTACCAGTCATGCACCTTCGAGACGGATTGCGCGCTCGGTTTCACGTGTGTAGATGCCGAACGTGATGGCCTGGTGGTCGGCTCGATCTGCGTCCCACAATAAGACCGCGAAAAGTCACATTTTCCTCTTGCGAGTTCCAAACATGGATGTATGGTGCTCGTCCATTCCGGGGCGTAGCGCAGCCTGGTAGCGCACCATACTGGGGGTGTGGTGGTCGCTGGTTCGAATCCAGTCGCCCCGACCAAGAGAGCCCAATCGCAGCAGCGGTTGGGCTTTTTCCTTCCGTCGACATTTTCGGCCCCGCGCGTCCACATCGTTTCCTATAGTTGGCGAGTGCGCTTTCTGATCGTGGGTCCTGGGGTGATCGGTTCGACCTTCGCCGTTCGTCTTGCTTCGGACGGACACGAGGTGGAAATGCTCGGACGTGGAGAGCGACTCCGTCAGGTGCAAACGTACGGAATCGTCGCGCAGCACGGCAATCGCCCGAAAACGAAGCATTGGATTCCGGTCCACGAAGCGATTCCCACGCGAAAGTTTGATTGGTTGGTGCTCGCGATACGGGCGCATCAGGTCGTTCCGGCATTGGCGACACTAAAGGACGCGCGCGCGGACCATATCCTGACGTTGGCCAACCACGCTGGGCCCATCGCCGCGTGGCAAAGGGAGCTTGGGCGACCCATTCACCTAGGGTTTCCTGGCATCAGTGGCGCGTTGCTGAAGAAGCCGGGGGGCGATCTGCTTCGTTATCGCATCGCGCCATCGTGGGCGCAGGCCACGCAGATTGGCCTCGATGAGGGGGCCGATAGTGCCGCGATCACCCGGCTCCGCCGATGTCTGACCCGTGCCGGGATTCCCGCAAATGTGAACCCTGCGATGGACATCTGGTTGCCGTCGCACGCCGCGTGGATGTGTCCTTTCATGCTCGCAGCGGCGGCGAGTGGAAACCGGACTGAGCCTTTCCGGGAAGGAGGGCTATCGCGCGAACTGGCTCAAGCGGTTCGGGAGGCGCTGCACGTTGTCGAAACGCAGTTCGGCGTGGTGCATCCTGCAGGGCTGAAAATCGTGGAGCGTCTCCCCCTCTGGCTTGGCGAATTCGCATTTTCGCAAGCGACCAGGACGACGGCGCTGGCGGACGTGATCCGCGAACGTGGGGAAGGTCGCACGCGCGAAGCCTGTCATCTCGGCGCACAACTCCTTTCCCTCGCAGAAGCTCAGAATGCTTCAACCCCCGCGCTTCGACAGCTCGTCAATGCAGCTGCGCGCACACTTCAATAAGACCTTCCGGAAGAGCTCAGCGGAACTCCGCACACTCGATGCGTGTGAGCTGGGCCTGTTGGGGCGAACCGGATGAGAAACCGATATGGCCCTCGCCATCCAATGTCTCGCTCGCTGCCACAATGAGTTGCTCCCCCTGCATCAGTAGGTCCGGAGAGTCGGATTCGGTCACCCCCTCGGCGCTAAGCCATGAGAGATTCATCCCAACCGAAACTTCGGGCGCCGGCGTCAATAGCTCAGTCGTGATGAGCGCGACCCGTCCATCGTGCTCGACGACCGTCCAGCCACGTCGCTCATCCGTGAACACGCCAGTCGAACGCGAGATCAATCCGGCCTCCGGGTCTCCCGAGATTTGCGCGATTCGGATCAGGCGCCGCTCTGGATTGGCAACGTCGAGTTCCGCCCATCCAGCGAACGAGCCCGCGCTCGTGCGGAAGGTTTGGAGCTGTCGCGCGTTCTCGACCCTTCGAGCGAAGCCGCCGATCGAGCCTCCGATGGAGTCGAGATAGATTCCAAACATGCCGCTCGGCCACATGATCAACATGATGTAGTTGCCGCTGTCGAGGCGGTGCAGGACACGTTCGGTGTCGCCGGGCACGGCGATCTCATCGAGTAGCGATTCCCAAATCGGTTCGCCTTCCCACGAAAACGAGTTCACCTGAGCCGTACGTTCGGACGCAAGGATCGCAAAACCACGCCCGAAATCTTCGGGGCTTTCGCAACCTCCGGTTTGGGGGATTTCTCGGATGGTTCCCGGTTCGATCGCGCCATCCGGCAATAGGTCGGCGGCAACGCATGCGCCCCGAAGAGCGGAAGAAACCCCGAGGATGCTCGTTTGTCCATCGTCGCGCGCGAATAGTTCCGAGAACCAAAATCCGCTCCCGGCTTCGCCGAGCAAAGATCGCGATTCGACGCGGCCGTCGCGAACCAACGCGGAAAACCCTCGAGGCTCCGCGGTCGGTCCTCGGTACGTGACGAGCATTCCCTCCGCCGTCGCCAATAGGTCGGTCACAAAGTGCTGACGGGAATCTTCCGGCGCGCTTACGACGAGCGGCTCACTCGCCTGCCAACGGACGCACTCGAGCGGACCCGCATCGATCACATCTGGACCGCTATCCTCGGGCCCAGTATCAAAGTTCGCGTCCGGCGCAGCATCCGGTGCGGCGTCGACGGGAGCGGAATCGACCGGGGCGTCATCCGGAATGCTCACATCGATCACGGCGTCGACCCCCGCATCGAGCGGCGTAGACCCATCGGGGAGCTCGCCGATCGTGTAGCTATCGTAGCAAGCGGGCAGTAGTAGGGCGGCGAGGAATGAAAAGCGGAGGACCTGAGATCCAGAAGAAAAAGCCATCACTTTTGATAACTTGG
>JAHDCI010000285.1 GCA_020629955.1 Myxococcota bacterium
ACTCGTATTTGCGGGGAGGAAGTCCGCGAATTGTGAGTGGCGATAACGAGTTTCCTTTTTGGTATCGGGTGACCCTCGAGTAGTGAGGTCGCAGAACGTATCTGCGGCCGTGACCCTTGCGCACTGCGTCAATTCCACGCATTTAGAAGGAATGACTGCGCTGCTGAACGACGCCAACATTGAAGTCCCGATGATTTGCGGGGCGATGTACCCGTGCTCGAATCCCGAGCTGATCGCGGCCGTGAGCGACGCGGGCGGGCTCGGTGTGATTCAGCCCATCTCGATGCAGTTTGTGCACGGGCATGACCTCCGTGACGGCATTCGCATGATGAAGCGGATGACGGACAAGCCCTTCGGGTTTAACGCGATCGTGGAGCAGTCCTCGAAGGTCTATGAGGACCGGATGCGCAAGTGGGTGGATATTGCGCTCGAAGAAGGGGTGCGTTTCTTCATCACGGCGCTCGGGAAACCCACGTGGGTTGTGCGCGCGGTTCATCAGGCAGGCGGCGTTGTTTATCACGATGTCACGGACCGGCGCTGGGCGGAGAAGGCGAAGGATGAAGGTGTGGATGGCCTCATCTGCGTGAACCGTCGCGCTGGTGGCCATGCTGGAGAGACGGCTCCGAAGGCGCTCTTCGATGAGCTTGCGCCGCTTGGGCTCCCGCTTGTCTGCGCTGGCGGCGTAGGCGACGAAAACGATTTCCGCGCGATGCTCGATCTTGGATATGCGGGCGTTCAGCTTGGGACGCGTTTCATCGCGACCGATGAGTGCAAAGCGCACGACGACTACAAGCGGGCGATCGTAGATGCGAAGGGCGAGGATATCGTTCTGACGCAGAAGATCTCGGGCGTGCCGGTGGCGGTCATCAACACGCCTTACGTGCAGAAGGTTGGAACCGAGGCGAACTTCGTGATGCGGCGCGCGCTGCGGCACCCGAAGCTGAAGCACTACGCGCGGATGTACTACACCGCGAAGAGCATCTTTCAGCTCAAGAAGGCTTCGCTTCAGGGCATGAACTACAAAGACTATTTCCAGGCAGGGAAGAGCGTCGATGGCATCGATCAGGTGGAATCCGTGGATGCGATCCTCGAACGCTTCCGGGCCAGCTTTGAAGAGCAAGCGGGTGTTGCCGCGCGCGCCTGACGTGAACGCTGGATTTCGCATTCGGTAAATCGCTTCGATTTAGAAGATCTCGGCGCGGTGGCTCGGTACACTGCGCATATGAACTTTTTCACTTTCGATGTCGGAGCACGTTCGCTCCTCACTCTCACGCTCCTTACGTCGCTGGCCTTTGGCTGTGGAGATGATGACTCAACGACGTTGGATGCGAGCTTGCCGGATACATCCGTTCCGGATGCAGCGGAGGATTCCGGAGACGTAGACGCGGGCGAGGAAGACGCTGGCGAAGGAGACGCCGCACTCGAAGATGGCGGCGCGGAAGATGCGCCGGCGGATGTTGCGCCGGATGCTCCCGTTCTGCCTTTGACGCTCGAGAGCGTGTCCGTAAATGAGGCCGGTAATCCGGTTCTTCGTTTTGATAACCCGATTCCGCTCCTCGATGGTGTCGATCCCTCTCAGTTTCGAATCAGCTTTACGATGAGCTCGAGCGCGGAGGGCGGGGCAACCGAAATGCAGGAAGTTGGGCCCTATGAGTGCACCGCCTCGGAAGTAGAGGACCTTGCGGACAACGCTGGTATGGCGCGGGAAAACGCCGGCATGTTCGCGGAGACATGCGGGTTTTTCGGGGGCGCTCCCGCTCCCGCGCAGATTATGGGGCTCACTCCCGATGGTGCGGACGGCATTGTCCTTGTGCTCTCGCCGCCGCTCAGCCCCGACCTCACGCCCTCACTCTGTACTCCAAGTCTGCGTGACCGCGCGTGTGCCGGCCTTCGAGCTGTGACCGAGGACGCAGATCTGGAATGCGACATTGGGATTGCGGTCCACTACGCGCCGGCTGCTTCGGGAGCGCTTCCTGGGCTTGATCCGATTTCGCCTGATTTTGTTTCCCATGAGGGCGAGGAGCCGCTCGAAGTCACTGGTTTCGCAGAGCTTGGGAACCGGCGCGTCGTCTGTGAGGAGCCTCCGGCTGCGGGGTGACCCCCGTCGCGCGAACAGCCTCAGGGTGTGGGTGGGGCTTTTTCGTTTCCGGATCAAAAGCGCCCTGCGCAGCTTGGGCGCTGCGGGATGAAGCGGATGGAAGGGATGCTCGCTTGCCCGGAACTCCTTCAGCTACCGATTTTCCGCGCTAACGACAGCCCTCTACCTCTTGCTCCGCGGCATCCTGTAGCGCCCGCGGCGCGTTCTCGGAGCGCGCCGTCTGCAGCATGGTTCGAGTTCGTTCGTCCTCCGGCGCGATGGCGCGGGCCAGCTGCATCGCTTCGGCGCTAAGGGCCAAATCGGGCTCCCATACATTTTGTCGCTGAGAACGAGCGAATACCGCCTCCAATGCTTCGAAGGAAGCTTCCGTGCACTGAGTCCGTTCGTAGGCGAGCCCGGCGCGAATCACGGCCGGGAGCTCACGGTCGTCGAGGAGTCGAGCCCGGACGCGTGTGACGCTTTCGGCCTCGAAGGATTCGGCGGCAAGTAGAGAACGCACTGCGCTCTCGCGAACGCGGGACGAGGGATCGTCGGTGGCAGCCCAGAGAATTCTTCGGGCTTCGGTGACGTGGGTAAGCGCTACCGTCGCGGCCGCGCGAACATTGGGCCAAGCGTCTCGCCGTGCCATGGTCGCGAGCGTGCGAAGCTGTCCGCTCGCGCTTTCCTCGTCCATTCTTGTCGCGGCTGCGCTTCGAACCCGCGGAACCTCGTCTCGTAGCGCGGCGACGACCGCGGGATGCGCCGGAGGTAGTGCCGAGATTGCCGCGGCGCGCATCATCCATTCTTCGGCGCGCGCCTCGGTTTCGAGCCACGCTTGCACGCGCTCTCCGAGCTCGGAGGCGCGCTGACTTGCGACTGCCGCGCGATAGCGTGTCGGAAAATCCTCGGGTGCCGCCGTCGCAATGGTGTTCAAGATCGTTGAGAGCTGCGCTGGGCGAGCTTCGAGTGCGAGGGAAGCGAGTGCCGAAGTATCCTCGTCGGTCCAGGTGGGTGCTTCGCTAGCGCCCGCGAGGGCGACCGCCGCGGGACGGCGAAGCGAGGCGCGTGCGGGATCCTGTTTGAGGGCACCGAAGAGCATGCCGAACGCTCGCTCCGGGAAGCGCTGCACCAGGGCAGGGGCGATTGTTTCGTCGTGCTCGGCCGTTGCGAGCAATCGCTCGAGCTCTTCGACGGGCCCTCGCGTTGAGAGGGTCTCAAGCGCGAAGCTTCGAAGCTCCTCGTCCGGTTCGTGGACCGCCAGCGCGAGCGCCGATGCCCCTTCGCCATCGACGAAGTTTGCGAAGACCCGTGCGGCGTAGCGCTTTTCTTGGGTTGGCATGCGCGGCCAGGCGTTGCGGATAGGACTGACGACTTCCGGCCCAAGCGCGGTGAGTAGTGTGACCGCTCGCTCCGCCTCCTCGCCACCTCCTGCGAGCTTGGGAATCAAAACGTCGACGCCGCCTTCGTCGAGGCCACTAAGTGCTCGGACTTCTGCGAGGCCGACGTGGGCTGAGGCGTTCTCTTCGAGGGGGCGATCGAACACGATGCTGAGGCAACTGGTCTCGATCGCGGCGTCGAAACGGATGTGGGCTTCCTCGCCGGCGGGGAGACTGGTGTGGAAGATACCGCCCTCGTGCAAGATCCACAGCCCACCGGGGGCATCGACGCCTTCGCGGTTTGAGCGACGGAAGAAAAGGCCCTCGAGAGGCAGCGAGCTGACTCGGAACGTTACGGCTTCGTAGCGACCGTCGCCGGGATGTGCTTCCACCCAGTCGGTCTCCGAATTGTCATCGACGAGCGCATGATCTGGCGTTGCGCTCGTCACCGGGCTGCCGGCTCGGGAGGTCACGCTATGGGGGTGAAGAAGTCGCAGAGGTCGCGCCGGGGCGAGGTTTTCGGGCATGCCGGCGCTTGCGCTAAGTTCCGCGGGGGAAGCGTTTTGGACAAAGCTCGGGATCGTCACGCTTCGGAGCTCGCCGCTAGGGTGTATGGCGCGTGCAGAAAGAAGAGGGAGGGATTCCTGGCCGCAGAGGGTTCGTCGCTCGACCTCGACTCCGACGAGGATATTGTTTTCGGTAACCCGTGCGATTTGCCGCGTCCGCTCGCCGAGATCCCCGACAAACGCGCTATTTCCCTCGAGGAGGAGCGTCGGGCGCCGGCCGAGAAGAACGACCCAGAAGTGTTCGCCACGCCGGGCCACGAGCGCCGGGCCGGCCGGAGATTCCACTCCTTGGAGGGTTGAGCTTCCTTCAAGGCCGGCGGAGTTTTCCAAAGCGAGCCGGCGTCTTCCGGACTGGACGACGAGTCCTCCCGTGGTTTCCCGCAGCTCAGCGAGAACATCTCCGATCTCCGTCGTGACCGGAGCGGGCGCTGTTTGCGCTCGGGCGATGCCATGAGAGAAAATGCTCGAAATGACGATAAATGCGCATAGGACTGAGCATTCGGCGATTGCCTTCTTGCGCCAAGAAGGACGTGCGATTTGGTCCTGGTGGACTTCGGAGCCATGTGAATCCATCGCTCGAGGGGTAGCAGCAGTCCCCTAGAGGTGCATCCTGCGAGGATACGATCGCGACGAAAGGTCACGTTGCCGGTGGCTACACGCCCCGCCGGTGGT
>JAHDCI010000057.1:0-2777 GCA_020629955.1 Myxococcota bacterium
GCGTGGCTGTCGATATCTTCGTCGATGGCCTGAAGCTGCTTATCCGCTTCCGCGAGATCGCTTTCCGCTTCTTCCTGAGAGATATCTTCAGGCTTCGCGAAAAGGTCGGTCAGCACGTTCACGCGATCCGGTTCGGCTTCAACAAAGCCAGGACCCATCGCCGCGACCTTCGCACCCGCGTCGGTCGTGTAGTGAAGGAGGCCGCACTTCAGCGCGGCGAGAACCGGAAGGTGATCCGGAAGCACGCCGAACTCACCCGAGACGCTCTGCGCCTGGACGCTCTTTGCCGTGACTTCGAGGGCGCGGCCCTTCGGAGTCATGACCTCAAGCTTAAGCGAGCTCGCCATTAGGACTCACGCGCCTCGAAGGCTTCGCGGACTTCCGAAATGGAGCCCTTGTACTGGAAGTCCTGCTCCGGGATCTCGTCGCACTTGCCTTCGAGAATCTCTTCGAAGCTGGAGATGGTGTCCTCAAGCTTGACGTACTTGCCGCTCATGCCGGTGAACTGCTGCGCAACAAAGAAGGGCTGCGAGAGGAACTTCTGGATCTTACGAGCACGGTTAACCGTCTTGCGGTCATCTTCCGAAAGCTCGTCCATGCCGAGAATGGCGATGATGTCCTGAAGGTCCTTGTAGCGCTGGAGGGTCTCCTGCACGCCGCGCGCGACGTTGTAGTGGCGCTCGCCGATGATGCTGGCATCGAGCATCGTGGAGCTCGAGTCGAGCGGGTCGACGGCCGGGTAAATGCCGAGCGAGGCGATCTCACGCGAGAGAACCGTCGTCGCGTCAAGGTGAGCGAAGGTCGTCGCGGGCGCCGGGTCCGTAAGGTCGTCAGCGGGAACGTAGACAGCCTGCACGGACGTGATCGATCCGTTGGCGGTCGAGGTGATGCGCTCCTGAAGGGCGCCCATCTCGTTCGCGAGCGTCGGCTGGTAACCAACAGCGCTCGGGATACGGCCGAGAAGCGCGGACACCTCAGAGCCGGCCTGCGTGAAGCGGAAGACGTTGTCGACGAAGAGAAGAACGTCCTGGCCTTCTTCGTCGCGGAAGTACTCCGCAACGGTCAGCGCGGTAAGCGCGACGCGGGCACGCGCACCGGGCGGCTCGTTCATCTGTCCGTAGACCAGCGCGGTCTTCGAGAAGACGGTCTCGCCCGTCGCAAGCTTGGACTCGATCATCTCAAGCATGAGGTCGTTGCCCTCACGCGTACGCTCGCCGACGCCGGCAAAGCAGGACACACCACCATGCGACTGCGCAACGTTGTTGATGAGCTCCATGATGAGAACGGTCTTGCCAACGCCCGCGCCGCCGAAGAGGCCAATCTTGCCGCCCTTACGGTAGGGAGCGAGAAGGTCGATGACCTTGATGCCGGTCTCGAAGACGGCGACCTTGGTGTCCTGGTCGACGAACTTCGGGGCTTCGCGGTGAATCGGGCTGTGATGATCGGAGACGATCGGGCCCGCTTCGTCCACCGGCGCGCCGATGACGTTGAGGATACGGCCGAGGCACGCTTCGCCGACGGGCACCGTGATGGGCGCGCCCGTGTTCTTGGCTTCCATGCCGCGCACAAGACCCTCCGTGGAGTCCATCGCGATGGCGCGGACCGTTCCCTGGCCAAGGTGGGCAGCCACCTCGAGCGTCAGGTTCCATTCCTGGTCGTTAATTCCGGGGTTCGTGACGTGGAGCGCGTTAAGAATCGCGGGCAGGGACCCACTCGGAAACTCGACGTCGACGACGGGGCCGATGACCTGGGTGATGCGACCGTTCTGAAGCTCTGACATGGAAGACAGTCCTTGTGAAAGTGTATGAAAGTGGCCCGAAATTTTCGGGCGGAAGACGTTTGCTCTGCGGCGGAAGGCCCCAGGTTTGGGCTGCGCTTAGCATGGGGATTGGGAGGGGGCAATCATGCCAATTGCCCGATGTGAAGATTCGCTCACATCCGCTCCTCCGGATCTTGCGTCGCTCTGGTCTGGCTGAAATTAGTTCAATAAAAACGTGGGTTGTCCCCGTGTCCTTTCGTGGCTCGATTGTATCGCCCGGCGATTCCAGCTAACACGGCGCCATGACTTCCGACTTTCTCTCGATCGGCCCCGCCGCGCCCGCCTACCACGGCCAGACTCTCGAACAGCATCTGCTTTCCCGTCAGCGACAGGCGAAGGATGCAACGGGAGATTTCACTGGGCTTTTCCATCAGATCTCGCTCGCAGCGAAGATCATCAGCTCTCAGGTGAGCAAGGCCGGCCTCGTGAACATTCTCGGCCTCACCGGCGAAATGAACGTTCAGGGAGAAGAAGTTCAGAAGCTCGACATCTTCGCCAACGACACGATCGTCAATTGCGTTCAACAGGGCGGTCATGTCTGCGTGCTCGGCAGCGAAGAGGTGGAAGAGCCGATCGCCGTCCCGCCGCAGTACCCCAAGGGCAAGTACGTCCTTCAGTTCGATCCGCTCGATGGCTCGGGCAATATCGATATCAACGCGTCGATTGGGACGATCTTTTCCGTGCATCGCCGAGTCACTCCGGGCAACGGTCCAGGTTCGCTCGTCGATTGTCTTCAGCCAGGCCGCGATATCGTGGCCGCCGGCTACGTGATCTACGGCTCGTCCAACATGTTCGTCTATTCGACGGGCGACGGGGTTTACGGCTTCACGCTCGACCCCTCGGTCGGCGAGTTCTTCCTCTCGCATGACAATATCAAGATCCCGGAAGCGGGCGATACGTACTCGATCAACGAGGGCAACTACGCGAAGTGGGCGCCGGAAGTGCAGCAGTGGGTCGA
>JAHDCI010000057.1:2877-23497 GCA_020629955.1 Myxococcota bacterium
AAGACCTTCGACTATGTGCTCGCCATGGACCGGTCGAACTTCGCGAATATGAAGAAGCTCGCGACATCGGACGAGGACCTTCGCCGGTTGCAGCTCTTCCTCGAATACGATGCCGAATCCCCGAAGGGTGCCGAAGTTCCCGACCCCTATTACGGCGGCGACGCTGGGTTCGAGAACGTGCTCGACCTTTGTCAGCGCGCGTGTGAAGGCTTGATCGATTCGATCGAGCGCCAGCGCGGGTGAATCTTCACGCCTCCCTCGTGCGTTCCCTTCGGCGCGCATTTGGCCTGGCTGGAGTAGACGTCAGAGACATCACGCCGGTCTCAGGCGGAGATATTTGCGCGTCTTATCGCGTTCGGGCGCGTTTCGATGGCGGCGAGCAGACGTGCTTCGCGAAGACGCTTGAGGGGCGATATGCCGCTCCGCTGCCAGGCTTCTTTGAGGCGGAATCCAGCGGTCTCGACGCGCTCCGCCGTGCGGCGCAGGGAACCTCTATCCGAGTGCCCGAGGTCATCGTGGCCGATGAATATTGGCTCGTTTTGGAGTGGATTGACCGCGGAGCCCCAAGCGAACGGAGTCATCGGCTTCTGGGGGAAGGGCTCGCGCAGATTCACGCGAGCGAGTGCTCACAAGCCGACTTCGGGGCGAGTGCCAGCGGCTATATCGGTACGCTGCCGCAAGCGAACGAGCCGAGTGAAGACTGGGCCGCGTTCTATCTCGGGAGACGACTCGAGCCGCTGATCGAACGGGCTTCGACCCTGCTCGGGCCATCGCGACGTGAGCGATACGAAGAGCTTCGTCCGCAGCTCGGGCGCTGGCTTCGCGTAGAGGTTCGCCCCTCACGTGTTCACGGAGACCTTTGGTCTGGTAACGCGTTCTTCGATCGGCACGGCAACCCCGTTCTGATCGATCCCGCAAGCTATCGCGGGGTTCCAGGCGTCGACCTCGCAATGATGCAGCTCTTCGGCGGATTCTCTTCGCAGGTCTTTGAAGCCTACGAAGGCTCAGGTGGCGCTCTACTCAAGCCTTTCGAAGCGGCGCTCTATCAGCTCTACCCGGCGCTTGTTCATATCCACCTCTTTGGAGGCTCGTACCTTTCGATGTGGGACCAGCGAATCGACAAGCTTCGAGAGTTCGCTTCTTAGAACGAGTTCGGTCTGATTTTCTCGACGAGCGAACTCGAGTGTCCTTCCGTGAAGCTCATCATCGTGCAGACGAGGTACCAAGGGCCGACGAGAACCAAGAAGAGAATGTTCGCGGGGAGGATGTTGATCAGCGAGAGCTTTCCGAGCTTCTTTCGCATGCACGGCGGGCAGGCGACCACGGTGCCGTGGCGGAAGCTTGCGGCAACGAGGATGAAGAGAAGAAAGACCGGCATCTTATAAGCCTTGAGGCTATCGGTCGGCTGACGACACATGGGACACGGCAGCGTGCCGTGCGCAGGGGAGTGCGGCTGCGCGTATCCATGGGGCTGAGAGTGTCCCTGGGGCGGAATGGGACCATGTGTTTGCGAGTGACCATGCGGCTGCGCGATGGGAGCGTTTCCGTAAGGTGCGGCGGCGTAAGGAGCCCCCGCGCTCTCGTGTAGGTTTTGCGGCGCGTTCGGTGACGGTGCTGGTTGGTGCATTGCCGCTTGATACTGCGGCGCTGGTGCGGGTTGCGGCACTTGTGGTTGTGCGGCGGGAACCGTCACGGGGGCGCCGCAGAATGCGCATGGACCGTGCAGTCCTCGTTGAGCCTCCGTGAAGATCAACGTTTGACCACAGTTTGAACAGGAGAGCTGAACCGACATCTTTTTGAACGTAAGCGGGGAGGCGTGCCTTTCGCAACGACGCGAATGAGAATCGACATGTTTCTCGATCGGGCAGCATCAATGGTATCAATATCCGTGGCCTCTTTCTCGTCCCGTCATGTTGTCCGCCATCCTTTTGAACAGGTCTATCGCTGGTGTAGTGATGGTACGACCTGGCCGGAGTGTTTTTCGCGCGTGAAGAGCGTTGCGCTTCTCGAGGGGCAAGCAGGGAAAGTCGGCTCTCGAATTCGCGAATCACGAACAAGCCTCGGAGGACTTCATGAGACCGAACTCGAGCTGATCGAGGCCACCGACAAGCGCATTGCTTGGGTTGCTTTTGCGCAAGGGATTCGATGGGAGACGAGCTACAAGCTTCGTCCGATGGGCGACGCAACAGTTATCGAGGCGCGATACGACGCGGTCCCAATCAAACCCTCGCTCACCAAAAACGCGCTCGCTTCTGCGATGCTTCGCGCGATTCGTGGCGCGCTTCAGAACGATGTAGACACGATGGGGCGAGGGTGAAGAAGCGGCCAACCCAACGTCGGGATTGACCGCATCGCACTACTGCGTTCGTCGGTAAATGTCGCTGCGCACCAGGCGGCGCACCAGGTCTCGGAAGTTGTAGCCGCTGGCGACAAATTCATCGCGCAACTCCGGCAGCCACTCCAGAAGCTCATCTTCGTTGAGCTCTCGTCCGAGGAATTCCTCACTCAAGGTGCGGGCGGTACACTCCGCGATGCGCGTTTCGTTGCCCTGAATCAGGCCAGAGGGACCGGTGTCGACAGCTTCCGCTTCTTCGTCGCTCAGGAAGACGGTCGCGAGAGAGCGACCGGCTGCGGCCTCGACGGTCGCATCCTCGGAGTTGTTCGGCGTCACGAAGTAAGCGTTGCAGAAGGCGCTGCAGTTCGGGCTTCCGGGGACACCGCAATTCGAACATTCTGCGAGGGGCGTCAGCGGCGTGACCTGATCCATGAAACCGAAGGTCTGGTTGTCTCGCCAATGCGCAAAGTGCGCGGCCGCGGGTTCTAAGACGTTATGACAATCCGCGCAGCCGGCGCGGGTGCGCAGGTTCGGATCGGGGGTGTCGTCGGACTCGGCGGGGATCCCCTCCGAGGAGGGCACAAAGGGATTGCACAAGAACGCGGTATAGAAGCGGTTCGCGCGAGCTCGGTTGCTTCCGAGACGGGTCATATAAGCGAACGTCGTGAGAATCCCGCTATGTTCCGGGCCACGCTCCACGACGCGCCAATCTGCGGAGCTGAACCCGTTCGGGTACACCGTACGCAGGTTGCCCATCTCGGCCTCGTAGCTCACGCCGCCACCGGTGTTGTGACGAATGACGCCCGACATGTGGCGGTAGAAATGTGCGGAGGCGCCGTTCACTACGGTTTCTCTTGTTGTGAATGCCTCAAGATAGGAGCGGTCGGCTCGAATGATGTGCTCGAAGATACGACCTGGTTCGTCGCCAAGCGCGGCACGCATCGCTCGATCGGTTGCCGAGTTGCCTTGCACACATTGGCGAAGGTTCGGGCCGCATCCACACTGAGCGCTGGGATTGTAGGTCTCCGTACACGAGTTTCCGGCGGTATCTTCTGCGACGGCCTGCGCGTCGTAGGCGCAGACTTTGATGCGGGTGCTTGGGTCCCAATAGGGATTCACCCATACATAGCCCTCGATTCGGCAGGAGCCGTCAAAGCGACAGTTCGCCATCGCCGGCGTTCGAAGCGGTACGGGACGACCGTTCGCGTCGAACTCCGTTTGTTCTACGTCATCGCAGTCGATGTCGTTGCGTCCGCGATAGGTGTTGCGCGCGTTTCCATTGCGCCAGATCCCATCGCCATTCCGGCTGATTCTACGCTGCGCGCCGGCGATGCTGCTGAGTCCCGTGACGCTCCCCCATACGAGCCGCTGATGGTAGCGGCGAACTTGGGAGTAGAAGTCGTCGTCGCCCAGCATCGTGGCGAGAATCGCG
Organism: Myxococcota bacterium; assembly: GCA_020629955.1. GTDB lineage: Bacteria > Myxococcota_A > Polyangia > Polyangiales > Houyiibacteriaceae > JAHDCI01. The sequence continues at coordinate 6,645 of JAHDCI010000057.1, forward strand.
TCGTCGACAACGCCTCCCGACGCGTCGAGCTCCGCGTATTCTTCGACCGTGGGGATCCGCCCGAGGAGGTCGAGCGAGAGCTGGCGGAGAAGCCGATGTCCCTCCACGCGCTCCTCCGGTGCGCAGCTCGCCTGGGCGGAGACGGTTGAAACCGAGCCAGGGACGGTGGAGGTAAGCGCAAGCGCGGCGACCAAAGCGGCAAAACGGTTCATTCTTCGACTCCCGTCCATGCGGCGAGAGGTTCCTCTCGGAACACGCTTGCATCGAGCCCCGCCGAGGCAGCGATGGTCGCGCCGACGTGCTCAGGCGTGAGGATCATGCCGCCCTCCGCGGCTTCGCCTGTGTCGCGGTCGATCTCTTGAAGTTCGAGGGTTTCGATTCGCGTCGCACCAAAGACGCCCTTCCGCATCTTGCCTCCAATCACGCCAACAGAGTTTGCGAACCAATGATCTCGACCTCGATTGCCATTGATTCGTGGCGTCCGTGCAAACTCGCTGGTCACAAGCACGATGGTATTTTCGAGGTTCGGATCATCTTCCCGGAGGTCTGCGACGAGATCCGCGATAGCCGCCCAGCCCAGCAGCTGTCGCGGGCCTTGGTTTTGTCCCCAATCGTTTCGGTGCGTGTCCATCCCGATTTGGATTCGCGCCGTCACCGAGCGGGAAATGCCGGATTTGATGAGCTGTGCCGCAACGGCTGCGACATAGGAGGGGTGATTGGCGTTCCGAAGGACGGCATCGGTGAGGCCATAGCGCTCGACCAGGTCTTCGTTTTCGCCGAGATTAAAGAGCTCCGATGCATCCTCTTCGAGCAAGAGGCGCGTCGCACGTCGGCTCTCAGCGAGGCCTTCGTCGATCCGCGCGCCAAGGTAGCGTTCGTGGATGCAGCTCTCCGATGCATCTTGCGCCGCGCGCAGGAGGCGCTCGGTATCGTCCGAGAGAGCGGGTGGCGCGACGAGCAGCGGCCGGACCTGATTCGCGGAAGTCATTCCGGTCGCGGTGAAGGCTTCCGGGTAGTCCACGTTGTACGAGGGCACGGCAATCGAGACGTTCGGGAGCACCAGGGAGCTCTCCACCGCGCCGACCGAGGCGAGGGCGGTGCCGATGCTCGATCCACGCGCGCTGGTGCCCGCAGGCGCGCGGAAGGTGTTGATGTACGATTGCGCCGTTGGGTGGGCGACCGTGTTCATGTTGATCCCGCGGAACACCGTCATGAAGGGGTGCAGCTCGTTTTCAATGATCGGTCTTAGCGCCGGGCCAAGCTGAACGCTTTGAGAGCCGATCGATACCGGGTCGAGGTCGGCGCGGAAATCGGACACGAGGAAGTCGGTCCCGAGATCGATGCCGGAGTATTCACGCGACCGAACACGCGGGTCGAGCCCGAGGAGAACATCCCAGCCGCCGTGAAAGTAGAGATGAACAAAGCGAACGGGAGTTGGCTCGGCGGCGAAGATTTTTGCTGTTCGCCCAACTGCTGCCGTGACGCCCGCGGCGAGAGCCCCGCGGAAAAGGGTGCGCCTCGAAATGCCGCGCGGATGTTTCTTGGTACGTTTCTTACTCATCCGAAGCCTCTCAGTACGTCACGAAGTCGGGGTGGGTGGCGAGGCCGATGCAGACCGCTTCCCAGCGTTCCGCCATTTCCGCGTCGGTGAATTCCGCGGTGCCTTCGGTGACGAGGGGGAGCCAGGTTTGAACGCGCTCATCTTCCACAGGCACCTCCGGGAGGCCTAAGAAGCGGAGCAAGAGGTACTGGATATTTGTGGCAAGCGCTTCGGGGGCGCGCTCGCTGAACTCCACCTCATGAACGATTCGTCGGCTGGTGCGATCCTCTGCTTCAAGGTCCGCCTCAATCGCGTCTGCGCAGGTTGCGCGTGCGGCGTCGCCTACGAGTTTATCGAAGGTAACGTTTGGGGCGCGGCCTTCTTCCGTAACCTGTTGCAAATCTGCGCGCCCAAGTGCCCCAGCGAAGCGGTCGAAGTCGCTCCACCTTTGACCGGTCGCGACTTCGAGCGAGTTCACGAATTGGTCCGCGGTCATTCGCCGAACCGAACGTCCCGGCTCGATATCACCGGGAGCGATGGGATCGGTAGAGCGCGGAGGCAACGTTCCCGGGACATTGGGTGCCGGGCCATCCACTCGCGGGCCCGGATCGCCCGAATCGATCGAACCCTCACACGCGCCCATCAGCAATAGGATGGCGCTGCCCGCTCCCATCAGCCACTTTCGCTTTCGCATCCTCAACTCCGCGTCTCTGGGGTGTGTCTTCACGCTCATTCCGCCATCCCGGTTTCGATCCAATCGCGAATCTTTCCGATCTGTTCTTCGGAGAGGTCCGGCGCCGGTGTTCTCGGCATTCGACCCGCAAAAATCTGTGCGCGTATCGCGACGTGGTGTTCCACCCACGACAGATGATCCATGAGCGAAATACGGTCGCTTTGGTCTGCCCCATGGCATGTGGAGCCTGCGCAGTGTGCTTCCGCGATGGGCGCGATCGCGCTTTCGAAACTGACCTGTTCGATTTTTCGATATGCAACGCTCCGGGTCGCACCTTCTGTTCGAATCTCGAGGTCGTTCCAGCCAGCGAGCGCAAGGGGCAATGAGAGCAGGGCGTGTCCGTTTTCGTCGGTGGCCGCCCGCAGGTCGCCCGCGATGATTTCCTGGCCAGCCAAAGGCGTGCCTTCTTCGTCGAGGAGCTCTAGCGCGACTTCAACCATGCCAGAACGCACTTCGCTATCGGGGCGTCCTTCGCGAATCCGTAGGAGTGGCCCGCGCGCGACGTGGCAGAGCTGCCCCTCTGCGAAACGCACCCATGCGCCGACCGCGTGAGGGTAGATACGTTCTGCGCTCCCGCTCAAGGTGGTGCGCTCGAAGTTCTCGAAGTCGCTACTGATGTAGACGCGGTCGCCTGCGACAAGCCAGAGCTCTCGCGGGCCTGCACCGACAAGAGACACATCCACACGGAGCTCAAAACGTTCCCAGCCTCGTTCAGGATGAAAGACAACCAGCGCGTCTCCCTGCGTGGTGACGTAAGATTCGTTTAGGACGGCGCCTTCGACCGGATCATAGGGCCACCGGATTTCTTGGTAGCCGGCTGGTGTGACTCGCCAAAGCGCGTCGAGAGTCTCAATCCAGGTGGCGTCGAAGCGCCCCGCGCAGGCGCCGCTACGTTCGACGAGGCGAGTGATATTGACCGGCTGGGTGTCGGTTGCTGTTTCGTGAGCGAACCAGCTATCCGAGCGACGAATAAAGGCGCCGCGATCGGATAGTAGTGTCGTCCCGTCTTCACGTGGGTCACCGCACATTCCCTCGATTCGGCCGAGCGCTGTCGCGAGCGGTAGGGGAGTCAGTTCATCTTCAGCGTCGCGCGCGATCCAGAGTTCTCCTTCAATTCCGATGAGGAGCTCTTCCGAGTTTGGCGCGAGCGCAAAATCAAGCGAAGCGACGCCGGTCGCGCTCTCGATTCGAGTGCCGTCCGGACGAACTCGGAGGAGCGCGTCGTCCGTATGAATCCAAAGGTCCCCTTCACGTGTTAGCGCGACGACCTCTGCGCCCGTCGGCAAATCCGCGCACACTTCCGTAGATTCTACGGCGCTTACATCAAAGCCGATCCCGAGCTCGCTCGGCTCGCTCGGCGGTTCACCATCTCCGAGAGTGGAGGCGCAACCGATCGACAAGGCCAAGATGCAGCTCAGGCCGACCGCGAGATTCCGGCCGTCGCAAACCTGCGCTCGCGCTGACGTGCATTGGTTGGATCGTAACCCTTGCCGAACCTCACTCACTTCTTCAAGGTGCCGAAGGATCGCTCGCGAATCAATCTTTGTTTTGCTCCGAAACGCGAAGCAGGTTCATCGTTTGGTATCGATTTCGGACGATTCGTTCGCGCGAATATTACTGCTGCGACTTCGCGAGTTCTTCGACCCGATCGAGAAGCCATGGCGTCTGATTCCGACTGGGGTCCTCGAGACACTCCTCAAGCAATCGACGAAGCGTTTCGCCGATCTCCTTCCCTCGAATGCCAGCTTTCGCGACGTCGCCGCCCTTGATCTCCAGATCTCCCACACCCCACGGCATCGGCTGTTCCGCGGTCGCTTGAAGTTTGTTTAGGTATTCCTCATGCGCGCCATCTTGATAAGCGCCGGAGATCGAACGCATCACCGAAAGGGTTGGGTTCAAATCTTCCTGGCCAATCTTCACCAAAAGCCTTCGAAGTTCGTGAACCGTGGCATTTTTCGAAGGTTCAAAGCGCAGCGGCTGGCTATGCTCAAGCGCGTACAGACACCGATTTCGTTCCCGATTGGAGTGCCGGAAGTCTCGTAGCCAAGTCTCGACCCGATCTCGAAGCACATCGCTGCGCAGCGGTAGGCAGGAGAAAAGTGCAGCGAGGCGAATTTCGTAGTCCTGCCCAAACGAGTCGTCGAGACAGTTGAGTCCCTTTGCAAACGTGTCCGGATGGACTTCTGCAAGTTCGGGGAAGACTACGCCGAGGATTCCGGTCTCTCGCATCACGCGGAACGCAGGAGAGGGCGCTTCGCAACGAAGAGCCTTTCGCCACTCCTCGCTAACCCGTTCCGGGCTGACCTTCGCAAAGATCTCGAGCGTGGGAGCGAATGCGGCGCGCGTCTCCTCTTCGAGGGTGAATCCGAGCGAGGCGACAAAACGGGCTCCCCGAAGAATTCGGAGGCCGTCTTCCGTAAATCGCTCGAGCGCAACGCCGACGGCGCGAAGAGTTCGCGCGTCCAGATCTGCGAGACCGTCAAAAGGATCAACGAGCTCTCGGCGTACGGGGTCGAACGCGATCGCGTTGACGGTAAAATCCCGCCGAAGGAGGTCCTCTCGAATATCGTCGACGAAGAAGACACTATCGGGACGTCTTCCATCCGTATACGACCCTTCGCCTCGAAGGGTTGTGACTTCGAAAGCATCTCCTTTCCAGAGCACCGTCACGGTGCCGTGTTCGATGCCGGTCGGAATCACCTTTCGAAAGACCTTTTGCACTTCTTTCGGCTTTGCCGTCGTGCAGAGGTCCCAGTCGTGTATTTCGCGTCCGAGCAAAAGATCACGAACGCATCCGCCGACGATCCACGCGTAGTAGCCGCGATCGAGTAGCTGCTGGCAGACCTCCAGGACTCCTTCGGGGATCTGGTCTTCGCGAATGGTTTTTGGGGACATCGACGCGCAGAATGAGGCGCCGGCGCTTGATCGCAAGCCTTACTTTTGTGCGAGCGCCGCTTGGATTACATCCTCGCTGGTCTCGCGAAGAGCGTCATCGAAGCGATCGGGATGAAGCGCCGCGACCAACTCCTTGATCGCGGCCTTTCGCGCTCTCCAGCTCGCCTTGGCGTCGAGATCGAGGAGATCCCGATCGCTGCTTCGAAGCGCGTTTCGTTTGCGAAGTAACAAACTATGCGAGTGAGAGCTTTCGCTGCGCGCTTCGAGCAAGCCGATGCGGCGCCAAAGCAAGAACTCCTTGTGGAGCTCCGGAGGGATAGTCTCATGCGCATCCAAGACGGCACGGAGTGAGATGACGTCCGCATCTTCCCTTGGCAAGAGCGGCTCCGCCCACGGGCGCAGCTGCATGCGTCCGATATTCGGTTCAATGTGGGTTTCCGGCGATAGCGAGGAACGCAAGGCGCGTAGTAGGCTAGGGAGGAGTGGTCTTGAGCTGCCGGGAATGTCTCCGGATGCGGTCAAAGAAAACCGTGCGCGGCCACCAAGGCGCATCAGCGCGGCGAGGGCGACATTCTGTTGCTCGTGCAAGGCGGCCTCAAGTTCGGTGCCGTCACAGTCTCCTCGTGCGAGAAGAGCCTCGCCCACGAGACCCAAGGTGGGCGGTAGGGCGCGTACACCGAGCAGCTTTCCGAGTTTTGGGAGTTGCCCGCGATGTGCCGGATCGAGAGCGACAAAGACGAGTTCGCCGTTGCGGATGCCCACGGTCGAAACGCCTTCTCGGAAGACTCGGAAGAGCCCCGTTGCCTTCGTTCGCCCCAGGCAAAGAAGCGCCCTAGCGAGCGACCAATGAATCTCGGTCTCCCCGCCTCCGGATACCCGCGTTGCTCTCCTCGCAGAGCCGTCCCTCAAGAGCTTTGCTGCGTTCGCCATGAACACGTGGGTACGCGTTCCGGATCGAACTGCGCAAGTTTCTGCACAATGGCGCGAGCAGCCTGTCAGCGGAAAGGGCGATTCTGTGCTCGAAGTCGGACCCGTTCCGCCGGGGCGAGCAAGGCGACAGTGTCGGCCGTAAGTGAATACCCGGCTTGGCCGCAATCGCTCCAGCTTCCCAACGTAAGCGAGGTGGCGCTGTAGCGGATCAGGGTGCGTACGCCCAAATACAGGTTCCGCGGGTGACGAGATGGGTATCGGAGAATCGCGCCGGTTCCCTCTCCCGACAGGCAAAGCCCGCTTCGAGCACTCTCCCTGCGAGAGTCGACGTAGATGTGGAGTTCGAAGCCTAACCCAGCCTGCGATGCGAGCTTCAGCGCGGAAGTTGGAAACACGATTGCGAACCCAGGCTTCGAATGGAGGCTTACGTGAAGTGCTTCTCGATCGCAGCTCTTGATCCCATCTTCGAGCACAGTTCGTAGCTCGCCAACGTTGGTGCCGGAGACGTCTTCATCCCCAACGGAGATGACCCAGTTCAGGTTGTGCTCTTCGCTCAAATCGTAGACAGGGAGCTGCTTGAAGATCTAAAGGCCGAAGCGGGTCCGGTTTTCGTTCACGAATGCCACATAAACATCGAACTCCGCTTGGGATTCGACTTCGCCCGCTTCCACCGCCGCCGTGAGCGCTTTCATTAGGTCACCAAGACGGCGGCTTGGGGGAATCCCGAGCGCCTCCATGAGGTGCTTCCCGAGACCTTTCGGCAGAGCCGGCTGCTTTTCGTCCTCGGCGCGCACGGCGTCTACCCGCCGCTTTAGATCCGCGATATTGCGAACGCCACGCTTTCGCTTATTCGGCCGCTTGGTCGTGATGTCCGCCCGTCCGAGGTCGAGTAGATCCTTGAGCCCTTCGCCCATCTGCTTGTAGAAGCGACGCACCGCCGCATCGGTCCACGAGTCATCGAACTGACTCGGGCGCAGGTGGTAAAGAATAAGAAAATGCACGCGCTCTTTCAGTTCGCCCTCAAAGCGTAGCTTTTTCGCGACTCCGCGTCGGAACTGGCGCGCGCCGAGTTCTGCGTGGCCGTGAAAACTCACCCGGCCACGCTCGTCGATCTTTCGTGTCTTCGGTTTCCCGATATCGTGAAGCAACGCACCCCAGCGCACGCTTAGACGAGGGACGGCCTGGCGGACGACCTGCAGCGTATGCTTCCAGACGTCCTTGTGACGCCACTCACCATCGGACATGCCGATCATATCCTCAATCTGTGGAATGAACGTGCGGAAGCAGCCGGAGCGCTGGAGTGCATCCAGCCCAACATCCACGCCCCGCATCACCATCAGCTCATCGAGGTGCTCCCGAAGGAGATGGGGGTCGGCGGCTTCCCATTCGGAGTCGGGTACCGTTGGTGCATCTTCCACCGCAACGTCACCGCGGGCCGCTTCTTTTGCGAAAAGAAGAGCTGCAAGGACGGCTTCGCTCCGTGGCGCGGGTTGATTCTGAGCAGAGGCTTCCATGATGACGAGGGCGCCAACATAGCCCAGCTTTGAGAGGCTTCAAGATGCATCCCCTCGCCCGAGCTGACTTTCCTGCCGAAAGAATCTACTCGCCCGGTCAGCAACACTCGCGCGTGACGTTTTTATATGTCTTCCGCTATGCTGCGGCCCATGACTTTCTTTTGTTCCCGGCCAGCGCGCGCTCGGCACCTCTTATCGGTGCTACTGTTGCTCTCGCTTGGGATGAGCCCTCCTTCCCTCTTGGCCCAAGACACAGCGGCTCAAGCGGAGCCATCGACTTCGGAGGGCGCCAATGCATCCGAGCCGGCCCCATCGGAGCCAGGCACATCGGAGCCAGGCGCTTCCGAACCCGCACCGCCGGAGCCTGCTGACCAACCAGCCGCGCACACGGCGACAAGTTCGTCTGAACCCGGTGCGGAATCAACAACGCCTCAGAGCGAAAGCGCTGCTGGATTGGGGCTTGATGGTGTCCCGAGCGCCGAACCGTCCGAACAAGCTTCGTCATCGCAGCCTCATGATTCGAACGCCGACGGCGGCGAGTCTGAAGGCGTAGAGACCGACGACGAGGAAACGCCGCCCGAAGGCGAACGCTTCTTCGATCCGGATGCCACGCGCTGGGCGCTGGGCCTTGGCGTTCACGTTACCGCTGCCGACGAGGGTACTTGGGACGAGGCTTTGCGTACGCGCGGCTACGGGCAGCCCGGCGCACCCTTCGGCCTCGACCTTCTCGGTCTTTACCAGATCACGAATTGGTTTTCCCTCGGCGGCCACGTCGACTTTCGTCACCGCGGATGGGCGCATCAGGAACTTGCCGACGCCGGTTTCTTTGGGCTCTCGTTGATGGTCGAAGCACGTGCGGAGATTCCGCTCCGAAAAATTCAGCCGGGCGTCTTCGTTGCCGGCGGTCTTGGTCTCGGCTGGACCTCCGTGAACGAGACCGCGAGCGTCAACGCGGTCGGCCGATTTCAGGCGGGGGCGTTTGCGCGCTTCGTGGTGTACGGACCGCTGGGGATCAACGTTCGGTTCGCCTATGACCACTATCAACTCTCGCCAGATACGGCGGGACGCTATGATTTGAACCTTGGCGGGTTCTTATTTGGCTTCGGATTGGAGGTGCGAGAATGAGCATTCGATTCCCACTGCTTTTGATCGCGCTCTTTCTGATCGCGTGTCCTGGTAACGCTCCCTTCCGAATCGTCGTCGAGTCGTTCGAGGACGTTTGCGAGGGAGATAGTCTTTGCGAGTTTGAGCAAGTCGATGGTGAACCCGGCGACGTGACTTGGATCGAGACGATTCATCCTGGCGAACATGGACTTCGGATCGAAGCGGGAGCCAGGCTCGTGCGCAGCTATGAGCCACGAGAACTCCGCAGCTTGGGGTTTCAAGCTGGCTCGGCGCAGGGCTACATCACTGGGCTTTGCGAGGAGGGCGCGAATATCGAGGTGGCCATCGTGATGACCGACGACCTCGACTACACGGATGAGTTCCGCGGAACGTCGACGCTCTGGACCGAGTACGATGGCACCTCCTTCGCGTTGGTCGGCGCAAGCGCGCTCGACCCAAACTCACCGCTCAATACCCAGGGTTCGGTTTCGATTCGCCCGCTCGCTCTTGAGATCCGCGTCCGCGGGGAGGGTGCCTGCGAAATCGATCACCTGACTGTCGACTCCTACTTCGGCGGCTCGATCGATTGCTGAATGGACTTGAATAGCGAAAAGCGCGAACCGGGGAGACGTCGGCGCATTTGGCTCGCGCCGCTTCTCCTGCTCTTCGGTAGCGCCTTCGCGCTCTTCTTGCTGACCTTTTTGGTCGATAGCGGAGGGGATCTCTCCGCGCTCTCGCTGATCTACAATCCGGACCCGCAGGTCGCGCATGATGCGATATCGAACGCGGGCGAGATCGTAGCGGGCGTGCTGGGGATCGCGATCACCGTCGTCGCCATTGTTGTCGAACTCGCATCCAACCGGTACACGCACCGCGTCACGGAGCTCTTCGTGCAGGAGCCGATCAACTTCGCAGTGACCGGGTTCTTCGTGGTTACGGCGATCCAAGCGATTGCGGTGGGGCTTTCGTTTAGTGACGGGAGCACCGTCCCCGCGCACGAGCCGACACTCGGTATGATGGTCGCTCTCGGCATGCTGCTTCTCTGCTTATTGCTGCTGCTGCCGTATTTCGCGTTTGTCTTCGATTTCCTCAACCCAGTGAACATCCTTGACCGGATTCGGCGGCATACGATGAAAGCCATCCTTCGGGGAACGTCGACCTCTGCGCGCCAGCGCGAAGCGGTTCGAGGCGTGGAGCAGATCGCGGATGTCGGACTAAACGCGATGGAGCACAAAGATAAGGGGATCTCCATGGCGAGCGTTGATGTGCTCAAAGCCATGGTCGTGGATTACGCCAATCTCCGTGGAGACCTCGACGGGCCCTGGTTCCGAGTCGAAGGCGAGCTTGCACACAATCCGGATTTCGTGTCGATGTCGGAGCAAGTCCTCGATGCTGTCTCGGATCGAAAGATCTGGTTCGAGATGAAGATTCTCCGCAAGTACCAGACCCTCTACAACGAGGCGCTCAATCGCATGCGGGATATTAACTATCTCATCGCGATCAATACGCGCCATCTCGCGGAACACGCGCTTCGCTTGCGGCATGAAGAGCTTCTGCAGTTGGTCGTGAAGTTCTTCAATACGTATCTTCGCGCGACGATTAACGCGCGCGATGTCCGCACCGCCTACAACGTCCTTCATCAGTATCGCCGCCTCGCAGAGAGAGCGCTCGAAGAAGGCCGCCCCGAGACCTGCGTCGAGATCGCTCAGTACTTCAAGTACTACGGGCTCGTTGGCTTTAACGCGAAGCTTCCCTTTGTCCTTGAGACCGCTGCTTATGACCTGTGCGAGCTCAACGAAATCGCATTCCAGAAGCAGGCGCCCATTCGAAGCGAGCTTTTGCAAATCTTTCTTGAGGTCGACAAAGAGTCCGAGGGAGAGGTCCAGGAGCTAAGCCTACGTGGCGTTCGCAAAGCGCAGGTGAAACTTGCCTCGTATTACCTCGCGTATGGAGACGAGCCTGCCGCACGAGAGATTTTTCGTGATATGGAACGCGAACGTCGCGACCGGCTCGCGAGCATTCGTGACGAGTTGCTTGGGGTTCGCACGAGCGAGTTCTGGGAGATCAGTGACCGTGGCGTGAACTTCGACTTTATCCCGGAGGAGCAGAAGGAGCACTTGCTCGAGTTCTTCTCGTGGTTTGTCGACCTTGCGCCACCCCAACTCGAGACGGTTCGAGAGTCACTTGTGGAAGTTGGCCGTTACACTCTACCTCCGGGGCACCTCCCCCCTGCAGGCTGATGAATCCGCCGAGCTTGCTGCTTCGTCCCTTGACCCTGGGTGCCCTCGGACTTCTCGTGTTGAACGACCATGTCCTAAAGCCCACGTTTCACAATGCTCTGACGGGAAAGCTCAGCGACGTCGCCATCCTGATCCTCCTGCCTATGCTCGTGGCGGGCGGCGCGGAGCTAGCCGGGACGTCTGCCAACTTCGTTCGACGTGTGGGAATTGGGGGCGCCGCGATATGCGCTCTCGTCATGATTTTGATCAATGTTCACGAACCCTCTGGGGAGGTGTACCGCGTGGGCATGGGCGTATTTCGAATGCCGCTCGATTTCGCACTCGCTACGATTCGCAGCGAAGGCACCAGTCACCTTCCGAATCGCGTCGACCTTGTGATGGATTCCAATGACGCATTTACCGTGCCTGCTGCGTTGATTTCACTGCGGGCAATTTGGCGAGCGACCGCTGCACGGAAACGGCCCGCCGCTCAAGACGCCGTGCGCTCACCGAAACCTTTGGTCTCATATTGAATCGATGACCCGAAACCGGACTTTCACTTCAAACCGCGGCGCTCGATGGATCGTTCTCATACTCGGCGTGCTCGCCGTCATGGGCACGTCTGCCCCTGAGCAGTTTTCGGCGCGAGAAGAGGTGAACGTTTCCGCATCCGCGAGTGTCGAGATTCGTCTCCGCGGAATTGTGGATATGGAGCACGTTTGGGGCGCGCTCACCGCTGCAGTGGATTGCGCGGATGCGGGACCTTGCGATGACGCCGCACTTTTGCATCCCACGACAGGTGCGCGCGTTTCGCAGATCACGATTCAGGAGCTGTGCGGTGATTGCGTGGATAGCTGCTTCGCCGTCGTTGCGGTCGAAGGGCCTGCGAGCATCGAGATAGTCGTAAATGGCCCGACGCAGGGAGGGCTTCTCTGCGGCGCTGGCCGTGCGTTCGAGCCGGATGCTGCGCTCGCGGTGGAGGTCCGCTGAACGTACGAGTTGGAGTGCGTTTCATCTTTGGGCCATGGCTCTCGCCGTATTGATTGCCGCAAACGAAAAGGCCCAGACAAGTGTCTGGGCCTTTGGCATTCGCTCGGCTTATGCTCAGTCGTCGCTCGGTCCGGCGATGATCTGGATGCTGCCGGTCTCTCCCGTATCCTGAAGGCTGCCAACGATCGTCACGGCTTGACCGGGCTCCATGACCAAGGTGACTTCGGCGAGACCGAGGATTGGGGCATCTGCGGCGGCACACGCCGTCACGTCGGCCGGGACCGATTCTCCTGCGTACGCGGTGATGGAGACGCTCTCTTCGTTTTCGGGCGCCACCTCGAAGCGGAACTCCGCGGGCGCGTCACCATCGTGGCGGTAGCAAATCGCTTCAAACGGGGTCGCGTCCGTCAAAACGGTGGTCGCGGGGCAGCTCGGCTCGCCTGGGGCCATCCAGGTCGGAGAGGCCTCCGTAAACGTCACGGGGCTCGCGAAGGGGATGTCGACGGTCGCGCCCGAGAGGGCAAAGCACTCGCTGGTGGACGTATCCGGTGTGTCGGCATCCTCCGAGGAAGCATCGCCGGTGGAGGCGTCGTTTGTTGCCGCGTCGTTCGTTGTTGCGTCGTCTGTCGCCGCATCGGCGACGCTCGCGTCGGTGGTCGAATCGTCATCGCCACAAGCAAAGAGGGCAAGGGCGCAAAGGAGAGGAAGTATCTTTCGAAGCATTTTTCGGGTCTATTCGAACCAGAGCGGGTCAGCAAGGGTGAAATCGCTTCGCATTGACTTTGCGGTGAAAAGGAGCCAAGCGGAGGCGCTGGAGATCCTTATGCGTAATTCCCTTCTTGGTTTTGGACTTATTCTCAGTCTCGTCGCGTGTGGCGGCGATGATGACGCTGCCCTGGTGGATTCGGGGACCGATACGTCGGTTTCTGACGCAGGCGTGGACGCGAACGAAGCAGACGCCGCGGTCGATGCATCGGAAGATGCGGGGGAGCCTGATGCAGAGGTTGATGCCGCGGTGGAAGATGCCGCTCCGGACGTATTCGAATCGGATCTGCCCTCTTTCTGCCGAGATCGGATGGGGCCCGCGTACGACCAGGCTTGCGATATCAATCTCGAGCACATCACGATCGGTGAGACCGAACGACCGGCCGAGACGGCGCTCTTCCCGAATGTCGCGACCCAGTTCAATATGAACGGCTGGGAATGGTGGCAGAAGTGGCCCGGCGGTCTCGAGCCGACGTTCGAAGCCTCCGAGGCTACTGACGCAGCGTTGAAGTGCTCCGTCGCCTCGGCTCTTCGATTTGCCTACATTATGTTCATGCACACGCCGCCGGAACTCGTCGATACGCTTAACGAGACGACCTGGGAGGGACGATTCTTTAACTGGAATGACGACTACTCGGAGCCCGGATCCGTCGGATCCGCCGATGGCGCCCAGCTGTGGGCCTGGGAGTGGTACCTCATCAAATGGATCAGCCAGACAGCCGCGGATGGCACATGTTACCTGCCGACGCTCGAGATGCTCGAGTCCGCGGCGACGCGCTGCCTGAACCGTGCGAACGTGAACGATGGCGTCATCCAGGGATGCACCAACTGATCGGATTCGAATCGATCGTTTCGCAAGAGGGCCTCGGACACACCGTGGCCTTTTTGCTTTGGGGCAAGCGATGCCCAGCGGCGAGAGGTGACGGGTGAACATCGGCATTCTCACAACGGGGTTCCCGCGCTACGAAGGGGACCTTGCCGGAACCTTCGTGCTCGAGATGAACGAAGCGCTCCGCGCCCTTGGCGTCGAAGTCAAAACGTTCGCGCCCGCCTCGTCGAGGGTCGACCGCGCGTGGGACCACGAGCAGCAAGTGACGCGGGTTCGATACAAAGTCCCTGCGACGGAAGAACTCTTTTATGAGGGCGGTGCTCCGCTGAACTTGAAACGCTGGCAGACGTGGCCAGGCGCATTCACCTTTCCGGCCGCTCTGCTACGAGCTGTGCGCGAGAGCAGCACTCGTTGGGATGCCATCATCGCGCACTTTGGATTCCCGTGCGGAGCGATTGCGCAGGGGCTTCACCCGCGAAGTTTGAGCATTTGGCACTCGGCCGATACGAGCCTCGCCGCGAAGTTCCCCTCGCCGTTTCGGACTGCGCTGCTCCGGGGCGGAAGCCATTGGTTTGTCGCGCGGGAGGGCATGAGCCGGCTCGGGGCCACCCCTACCGAACGGATACGGGTGCAGCACCTTGGCGCAAGGATTGAGTCGTTGCCGGATCGCGTGCTCGCGCAAGCGCAATGGGAGACGAAGGGGCAGCCGGTTGCACTTTTTGTCGGTCGGCACGTTCCGATCAAAGGAGGGACGCTTTTGATGCGTGCCGCTCGGCGGTTCCGAGGTCTTGTGCTGGTAGCCGGCGCTGGACCCGAAACTGCGCGATGGCGCGCGATGGCACCGTCGAACGTTCGCTTCGTTGGGAGCGTTTACGGTGAGGAGAAGGCGTCGCTCTTCGCGGCTGCAGATTTTCTTGTGGTGCCCTCTCTTTCGTTCGATGGGAGAAGCGAAGGCGCACCGACGGTCATTGGTGAGGCCCGGCTCGCCGGGCTCCCGGTGCTGGTGACTGATTCCGGAGGGCAGCGCGACTTGGTGCGCGACGGTATCGACGGGCGACTGTGCCCGCCGCGCGTGCACGCCTTCGCTTCTGCGATGAATGAACTCAGCGAAGTAAGCGGCGAAATGCGCGCGGCGAGCAGGCGCCGCGCAGAGGAATATGCCTGGCCAAAGATCGCGCAACGGGCGCTTGTGGACCTTGGGCTACGAGAGAATGACTGAACCGCGATAGCGCATTGGTTAGGCCTTTGCCGCTCGTTCTTCGAAGAGCAACGTCGCTGCCAAAAGGCGCTTCGTGTTTTCCGCGATCCTTTCGAGCGGGATCCCTGCGCGACGGGCAATGCTTCCCGCGCGTTCGATGACGCGGCGAACATCGTCCGGGCCCGGTGCGTCCCAGTTTACGTTTGCCGAGCGAACACAGGCAGAGAGCAATGCCACGGGATCGATATCGTCTCGTCCGGTTTCGAGGCTCAGCTCCACCATCTCGCTGACGAAGCACGAGGTAAACGCATGCTTAAGCTCTTTTGCGCTTTCGAGTTGAGCCAAGAGATCGTCGATCGGATGCGCGGCGTCTTGTTTGCAGATGGGGTAGCTCTCTGCCCAGCCGAGCATGCCGGAATCAAGGTGCTCAATGGGTGCGTCGAGTCGGTGGGCGAGCTTTTCCAGTGCGGTCTTACTCCGCTTTCCGGAAAGGCATACGAGAACCGTCGTGTCCCGGCCCTGGGTGAGCGTGTTCAGCGCGGCGGCGTATTCGTCCCAATCCGATTCGGTGAGTGCGCTCGGGTCCGCGAGCGGAAGGTGCACACTTCCTGGAATCCAGCCCATCGTGCCCCAGCGCTCTTGGAAAGGACGGATGTCGATCAGCACAAGAGAGCGATCTTTGGAGACGGTTTCGCAGCTAGTCATTGAGAAGTGAAAGGGCCTTTCGATTTTCGCTCTAAAAGACGAGTGAGAGCTCCGAGCTCGCAGACTTCTCGACGAAGGTGGCAACTCCTCCGTAGGTCAGGGTGGAGTAGGGGTGAAGATCGCGTTTGGTGATGCCCATCACGTTCATGCTCATCGTACACGCGATAAACTCGATATTCAGGTCCTGCGCCGATTCCAAGAGATCGGGTAGATCCATGATGTTCTTTTTACGCATCAATCCGTTCAGCATCGAAGAGCCCATCCCGCCGAAGTTCAGCTGACTGATTTGCTGTTTTTTCGGACCGCGGGGCATCATCCATTTGAAGAGCCGCTGGCTCCAGCCGACCTTCTCGCGCTTATGCGCCGGGTTCGGGATATCCCCTCGCAGGAGATTCAAGCCCCAGAACGTGAAGAAGATACTTACGTCCATCCCTTGAGCGGCTGCGCCATTTGCCACGAGCAGTGCGGCGAGGAGTGCTTCTTTGTCGTTGTGGAGGCAGAGAAGGGTGGCGCGTTTCGGCCCCGAGGGTTGATGAACCTCGACCGCACTCGAATGCGTTCTTGCGAGGCCCGTTGGACGGCGCGGCTCCCCAAGATCGATTTCGATATCGACCGGGCCGCGCCCTCGAAGTTCGATCACCTCGTGACCGTTCGCCGCACACCAGTCGAGGATTTCGGCGTTGCTCGATCGATCCGGGAGCCGAATCGTGATCGAACCCTGGCCCGCGTCCTCTGCGAAGGCGTTTAGCGCACTCATGCGGGCCGCGTTCGCTGTCGAGCTGAGGTCCAGAAAGGGACCCGCGGATTGGCTCACCGGTGACCTCGGAGCCGGTGCAGCCTGCTTTGGGGTGGAAAGCGAAATCTCCGCGCGCCACGTATCTCCATCACGCGTCAGACTATCGAGCGACGCTTTGGCTGTTCGGCACCAGCTCTGGATATCGAGTTCGAATGCGTCATCGGTCGCGAGAACGTGAAGGCTTCCGCCGCCCGCATTTCTTGCTGCTCGAGCGACTTCCAGGATCGGGGCCGGGCACTCCATGCCGCGGCAATCGACGGTCGTTCGCGCGCCCGGATCGCTCGGACGGCTTGAGGCCGGTGCCCGATTGGGCGTTGCGATGACCGCGGGTGGCTGCGGCGCCTTCGAAGCCGAAGAAGGGAGCTGGATCAAGGCGCGAAAGACTCCGTTCTTCCTTTGCAGCGATTCAAGGTTCGCATTTGCGGTTCGAACCCAGCTCTGGATATCCATCTCGAATGCGTCATCGTCCGCGAGAACCAAGAGCGATGTGCCATCGCCCGCTTTTCGCGCCGCGCGAGCCACCTCGAGAATCGGTGCAGGGCACTCCATACCGCGACAGTCCACGTGCACCGTCGATTCGACTTGAGGAAGGGTCGGCGCGACAGAGCGAGTCGCCGCTGTTGAGGGAACGGCTG
>JAHDCI010000057.1:23597-27748 GCA_020629955.1 Myxococcota bacterium
TGAGGGAACGGCTGGAGCGATGTTTCGGCGATTGGCGCCCGCGAGCTCGATGATAGCCTCGAAGACCCCGTCGTGGCGCTGCAAGCTGACGAGTTTCGCATTCGCCGTTCGCGCCCAACTTTGGATATCCATCTCAAAGGCATCGTCATCGGCCTGGACCCGAAGTGACGTTCCCGCAGGCGCTTTTCGGGCTGCTTTTGCAACGGCAAGAATCGGCGCAGGGCACTCCATACCTCGGCAGTCTACTTCCACTGTTTCACCTATTTCTGGATCGGGTCTATTTTGCCTCGTCGTGATTTGAGGAGGCTGAGATTTTCGTTTGGGTACCCGGCTCAGGGCTCGACGCGGTACCTGCACGGTGGCGTGATGCTCTCCGGAGGACGCGTGCAACTCGAGAATGGTGGCGCCGGAGCTTTGGCACCAGCTTCTTAGATCTGCGGGGAACGCGTCATCGTCCGCGACGATTCGCAGCATGCCGCCCGCGTTCATTCTTCGCGCGACCTTCGCGGTTTCGAGAATCGGCTCCGGGCACTCTTTGCCGCGGAAGTCGAGGGAGAGCGTTTCCATCTCTATTCCTTCTCGATCAAAGGTCGAAGTTCGCGGAACACTTTTTGGTATTCTCGTTCGATCTCAGGGACAAACGCGCGTGCGTCTTCGAGCTCCCCCTCGCTCGCGAGCATTTGGTAGGACTTCGCGAGTCGCCCGAGGTGGTCTGCGCCGATCGATGACGAAAAGGCGATGATCTTCGCGCAGCTCTCGGGCCCATCCTCGAGTCCCGCGATAAGCTCCGGCATCTCTCCGAGGAAACGATCCGCCGTCATTTTTCGCTCCGAGAAGGGAAGAGCGCGCCAGGCCGCGACGACGGTTGTGCTGAGCGCGGGCAAGGTCGAGCCGCCGGGTCGCCGTGCTGGATCCGCGCGTTGTTGGAGCTTTAGGTACTCGTAGAATCGGACGAGCTCCCCCGGCACCGTGATGAGAATATCCGCGCCGGCTTCGTCGACATCGACGACGCGCTCATCGCGCTGGGTCATCAAGACCACGCGCTGGCCGGGGAAGTGTTCCCGAAGGTGTTTGCACACCGCGAGCGCGTTGACCTTTCCGAGCTCGGTCGCGAGTAGCACAATGTCGAAGGTCCCGAGCTCGCCCCGCGTGGCCTGCCGAGGGTTGTCGGTTTGTACGACTTCGCATCCGATGCGGCTCGCGAATCCTGAGACCAGATGCCGCTTCACAGGGTCGGGGTCTACGACGAGAATTCGCTGCGGCGTACCGGTCGAATGCCCTAGCCGGGTCGAGCTCGCGGCATGCCTTCGTCCGACGCGCGATTTGAGCCACTTTCTTGAGGAGGAGATGAGCTCTGGCCATCGCTCGACGACTTCCGAAGCCGTTGGTCGCTCGCTTGGGTTTTTGCTGAGAAGTGCTTCGGTGAGGTCTGCGAGCGGCGGCGGCGCGTTGGGCGCGATGGTTCGCGGATCTCGGACTTGGGTATGCATCTGCATGGACACCAGTTCCGGGAGCGATTTCGCTTCGTCGAGGTATTCGCGTGCCGTTAGTCCCCACCAGAGGATCGCGCCGACGGCGTACATATCGGAAGCGGGTACCGCCGCGCCTCGAATCTGCTCAGGGGCCGCATAACGCGGGGTACCCACTGGGCCGAGGGACTGAGCGGTGGAATCCGCAAGTTTCGCGATCCCGAAATCGAGGAGGACAAGCTTTCGTTCCTCTCGATGGTCTCGGGTTAGGATCATATTTCCCGGGGAGACGTCCCGGTGCACGACTCCATTCCGGTGGAGCACGGCGAGAACGGAGCAGAGCTGCACGATGTAGGAAAAGTCGTTCAGCTGAAGCGGAGCCCGGCGGAGCAGGAAATCCTCGAGGGAATCACCGGGCACGAGCTCAAGCGCGATCGCAGGGAGGGATTCTTCGGTATCCCCGCTCGTGTAGACCGTCACCATATTCGGGTGCGAAATTTTCGTGAGCGCGTGAACCTCTTCGCTGAAGCGTGATCGAATGACTGACGCTTCCCGACCTTGCATAAGATGAGGGTGTGCGATTTTCACGACCGCTTGGCGTCGCGTCCCTTGCTGTTCCGCAAGATATGCGGTCGCAAAAGCGCCGCTCCCCAACACCCCGAGGAGGCGAAATCCGCCCAAGGTCGTGGTCCCGATTCGAGGATCATTCACTACCGTAGGATAAGGCAAAAATCCCCAAGATGGGTGAAAAACTTTTTTGCTATCGAATATCCGAGATATCGGTCGCAAGCGCCCATGCACCCGCCTGGCTTCGGGTTTCGACCGCGAGGCTCCGCGCGCCTCCCCGCAAGGCCTCGACAATGCTCTTCGGAGCCTGAATATGACGCGCCTTCACGGTCTCACTGACGTTCGCCATGATTCGAACGCGGTCCAACGCCGACTGCATTCCGCCCAGGTCGTCGAGAAGCCCCAGCTCTTTCGCATGATGTCCGCTGTACACCCGGCCGCGGCAGAGCGGCTCGACTTCCTCGACGCTCCTTTTTCGGGCAGCTGCGACCAACTCGACGAATCGGCTGTACATATCGCCGACGTCCTCGTCGAAGGTTTCGCGTTCATCGTCGGTAAGCGGCCGCGGGTTTCGCAATATGTCCGCGCGCGGGTGGATCGAGAGCGTGTCGCTATGAATCTTGAGGCGCTGCAAAGCGCGAGAGAGATTTGGGCGGGCGCTGATTACGCCGATGGAACCCGTGATGGTCTCGGGGGACGCGATGATCTCGTGGCAGCTTGTCGCGATGTAGTATCCGCCGCTCGCTGCGACATCGCCGAAATGCGCAAGCACGGGCATCTTCCGGGCAACAAGTTCGACTTCTCTTCGAAGCTTTTCGCTGGTGGAGACCGCTCCGCCGGGGCTGTCGATATGGAGCACAAGGCCCTTTGCGCGCTTACTTTTCCGGATCGCGCGCAATGACTCCGAGACTTTGTTTGCGCTCGCGCCAGGCGAGATCGTTCCTTCGATCGAGACGACCGCGATGTAGTCCTTCTTTCGGAGAGGTCGGAAGAAGCGGGCGTGCTTCAGCGCGAGGTACTCACCCGCGCCAACGAAGGCCTCGTCGTTTTCGTCCCCAGCCGTCAACGCCGTCGCGAGCTCGTCTTCGTAGAGCACCGCGTCGATCATTCCGCTCTCGAGAGCCCTTGGAGCGCTGGCCATACCCCGGGCGAAGATCGCGTCGATCGCATCGTTATCGAGGTGACGCCCGTTTTGAAGAGCGTCGCGAATCAGTCCGTCGAGCAGTTCGAGCAGCGCCCCGGATTGTTCCTTCTGCGCCTCGCTCATCTCATCGCGGGTAAAACGTTCCATCGCACTCTTGAATTCCGCGCGTCGAAAGACGTCAAGCTCAATCCCGAGCGAGTCGAGCAGTTCGCGAAAGAAAAAGCCGTGCGCCGCCAAGCCGACGCAGGCGAAGGTTACACCGTGAGGTGCAAACACACGGTTTGCAGCGCTCGCGATGTAGAGTTCCTTGTGGGTTGCCCCGTCGGGCAGGAAGACCGCGACTTGTTTTCCCTCTTTCTTGAGCTCGAGAAAGAGTTCACGGATTGCGCGCGCACTCGCCCAACCGATGCCCATCATCGGCATCTGCACCACCAAACCCTCGACCTTCGGATCCGCCGAGATCGTATCCCGGAGCGACCGGAGACGTGCGAGGCTGGTCGGTTGTCGTTCGTCGATACCCGGCATGAGCCGGCGGAGGAGCTTGGGGGATGGCGGGGTGTATTCGCTGACCTGACGTCGCAGCTTCAGATGGACCCAAGACTTCGCGCGCTTCTTTTGCGCCATCTTCGCGAGGAAAAAGAGGGGAAGGAGAGGAAGCCGAACGATGTTCCAAAGGAGCGCGAGGAGAACCTGCATTTTCCCGATCTAAGGTCAGTTCGCCGCCACGTGAAGCGCTTTCCTGCCCCAAAAGACGTTTCTCTTTCAATCAACAGCAATTCCGGGTTTACCCAGGCCCCTCGATTCTGGTACCACCACAGGACGATGTTGCTTTCCATTCGCTTCAGAGAACTCGCGGTGTTGAATACACCAGGTTTTTCGAATGGTGTCGTGCAACAACGTAACGTTTTTCGGGACCTAGAACGTCTCGCTGCGCATCGCGGCATCAAGCGCCGCTGGAGGACGTAATGACG
>JAHDCI010000286.1 GCA_020629955.1 Myxococcota bacterium
TACTTATCGAGGTGAATCGGGAACTTCGGAGTCGTTCCGTTCTTCTCGAGGTTCTTCTTGCGCGCCTTGCCCATCTTGTTGGCTTTGTTCTTACGGCGCGTGCGGGTCTTGCTGGTCAATGACATAGGTATAAATCCTTGAAGGACGGGAGGCTTAGCGCCCCCGGCCTCCGCTGTCAATTCAGCTCCCACCCAAAACCGCACAAACAAGCGCGTTTGCACCCAGAAGGCTTGAATCCGAGTCGAGGCGCGCGATCGTTCACGATTTTTGGATTCCCCCACGTTCTTCCCATGGTGCGGTTCGGGACTTCTATATTCAGGGACACCCATATTCAGGGACACCCATGTTTTCCGTCCCTCGTTTCGGTCGTTTTCCCGCAACAACTGCGCCGGAAGTCCGATAAGCACACATGGCCCATCCAACGACGGCAACCGACTCCACGCCCCTTCGCGCGCTCAGCATCATCGTTGCAGCCCTCGCCCTCAGTTCGCTCGCCTCTCAGCGCGAGGAGCCACAAGCAGCGCCGGCAGTGCACCAGCTCACCACCGCGGAAACGCCACGATTTACCAGCGCCCTTGAGGCGTTGCGCGATGGCCGCGGCCTTGATTTGAACCGCGCCTCTCGTGAAGAACTCGAACTCATTCCGGGCATTGGTCCGACCATGTCAGATCGTCTGGTTCGTGGCCGTCCGTACGCGAGCGTCGAAGACATCGTTCGTATCTCGGGCATCGGGAATCGTACGCTTGAGAGGTTGAGACCCTTGCTTCGCGTCGGCGGTGATGAAAACGAGATTCAGGAGGATTGACCAGGGGCAAGCCATTTGCCCCGACGCGTCGGCCGCTCAAGAGCGTCCTGCAAAAGCCCGCAAAACTCGGCGCGAGGGATTTCTTTTGCGCCGAATCGCTGAAGGTGGTCGGTATGCACTTGGCAATCCACTCCGATAAATCCCCAATCCGCGAGCGTCTGGCAGAGGGTCACGAAAGCGACTTTGGAAGCGTCCGGGCGCCTCGCAAACATCGACTCGCCGAAGAAAAGAGTTCCGAGCGAGACCCCATAGAGCCCGCCCACCAGGCGCTCACCTTCCCATGCTTCAACGCTGTGTGCGAAGCCCAAACGATGAAGCGATTCGTACCCCGAGATGAGTGAAGGCGTAATCCACGTCCCGTTTTGACCCGGGCGAGGCGTGAGCGCGCATCCTCGTATCACATTGGCAAAATCGGTATCAAATGTGACTCGATACCGGCCGGAGCGCTGAACCTTTTTGAGCGACCGCGGAACATGCAGCTCCCCCAAGGGGAGGTAGAACCGGGGCTCCGGTGAAAACCAGAGCAGTGGAAAATCAGAGTGCGGCCACGGGAAGATTCCCGACGAATAGGCCGAGAGCAGCCTACCGGGATTCGGCCGACCGCCCGCAGCGACAACGCCTTCAGCCGAGGCTTCGAGCGGGTCTGGAAAAGGAAACGCGCGCTGCATTTCCTCGATTAGCTCGGCGATCTCCGCTTGTTGAGGGTCCCATTCGAACGCCGGTTCGTCTTCCGATTTCCGCATCGCGGCAGCGTAACGGACTAAAAATCGCCGAGAAGATCGAGCGCTTTGCCGATGCGCACCTCGAGCGCCTCATCCAAATCAGAGGCTCCCAATTCCTGAAGCTCGCCACGAACCCGCGCGCACACCTGACGGAGCGAGGTGACCGCGAGTCCTTGCTGCTCCACCCGGCGCCGTAGCTCATCGATCTCTTCGCCCTGCGCAGCGAATGACGCCGCCATATCGCCAGTAGCGGTCGCCGGGCCAAGCTGCGAAAGGCGCTCTTCAAGCGACGTTCGGACGCTGCGTTCTGCCTGGAGGGCGTCGGTCAAGCGCAACACGCGCTCTTCGAGCTCGATCGCATCGCGCGCTTCCGCTTCGGAACCCGCCTCGTCGAGCGCACGCTCCAGACCGCGAATGCGATCGCCTCGCTGCTCAAGCTGCGCGGTGAGCGACCGAAGCAATGTGTCTTTGTCTTTGAGTTGCTGCTGAACTGGCGGGAGCTCAGGAGCGACCGGCGCTTCCATACCGACGGCCGTAATGTCGCTTCGTTGGCTCTCTGCCTTTGAATCGCTGAGGTTCACGCGGAACTGGTCGAGCAGATTGCGAATCCCCTGAAGCGTTTCGCGGGTCTCATCGATGGAGCTCGCGTGTTTGCTATCGCGTTCCCGAATCGCCGCGCTCGAATCTTTCTCGAGCGCTGCGCGTTCAGAGCGCACGGATTCCAATTCTTCCTGTATCGCTGCGAGCTCAGTTTCGAGGTTTGCCTTCGCGGCAAGGTTTTCTTCCGCAGACCTGAGGTCGGTACGCACACGTTCTAGCGCGGCATTTTTCTCCGCAATCTCGGCAGCATGCGCTTCGTTTTGCGCCGTCGATTCAGCGGCTTCGGTGAGTTGCGCCTCAAGCTCCGTCACTTTCGCCTGAACCTCGCGCAGCTCCGATTCTTTCTCGGCCGCGACGCTCGCAACACGAAGTTCCGCCTCTGCCAATAGCGACGTCGCACGTTCGGCATCTGCCCGCGCACGCTCCATATCGGAGACTGCACTCGCCGCTTCAACAAGCCCCTCTCGCAATCGATTGAGCTCTTCGACAGCACGAACGCTGCGATCTTGCGCGATCCTGCTGGCGCGCTCTTCGGTCGCGATATCGCTCTGAAGCCGGACGATGAGTGCTTCCCGAGATGCGAGGGCCTGCGCCTGATCGCGAACCTTCGATTCCGCTTGCTCGCGGGCCTCTTCGGAATCCACGAAGCGCAACGTCAGCTCGCCGCTCTCCGCCCGCAAACGCGCGACTTCTTCTCGCAAAGAGTCGAGCTGACTGAGGTGATCCGCCCCAGCCGCAGGTTTGAGCGCGAGCGCCCGTTCGCGGTCGCGCAAACGGAATCGAAGACCATCGACCTGTCCAAGGAGCTCGGCGGCGAGTTTCGCGCGCTTCTCAAGGTCGTGACTCGGTACGCGCTCAAGCGCATCGCGAAGGTCTGCCCCCAGCATTGCAATGCGGAACTCGAAGCCACTGCGAAGTCCTTCCATTCGACTCGCCGAAGCGGAGAGTTCCGCCGTAAGTCGGAGGTTCTCGGCGCGTGCTCGATCGCGTTCTTGCTTCAGCAAATCGTTCGCGGAGACGAGCGTATGGTCTCCGCCGACCATCGCCTCGATTTCCCCTTCGCCTCGAAAAGGCGCCGCCGGGGGAGCCATGATCGTATCCCTCGAGTCGACCACGACAGGGGGTGAACTAGGAACTCGGCTCTCCTTGAGTTCGGCGAGTGCAGCCTCGGCTTCCACCCGCTTGTCTTTCTCGCGCGCGAGCGCGGAGCGAAGCTCGGATTCAGCGTGCGCCGCGGCAGCGATGCGAGCCTCGAGATCGAGTCGCCACGATAGGTCCCCTCCGCTGGCCGCCCCGCCCCGGCGCCCAAGCTGGTGCTCCCGCAACTCCTCGACCAAATCCCGCACAACCGTCGCCTGGTGAGCCGCATCTCGGCCAGCACTCGTAAGCTTTGCACCCGCGCGTGAGAGCTTCGCCTCCAGCGCCTTCACCTCCGCATGTGCACTCTTCAACTCGGCCTCTGCCGCTTCCGCACGTTGTTCTGCTTCGGCGAGGATCTCCTGTTGAGCCTCATCGAGTGAAATCGCGTCCGAGCTGTCGAGGGAATGTTCGTCCGAGCTGTCGAGCGAAGTCGCATCCGAAGAGTCGAGTGAGGCGGCGTCGGAGCTATCCAGCAAGGTCTCGCCTGCCTGATCGAGGCCACCGTGCTCCAACTCGACCTCTTCCGAGGAAAGTTCGGGCGGATGAGAGCTGGCACGTAAGGTCGAGCGCGCTTCGGCAAGTTCGCTCTCGACCGCCAAGAGTCGCTGCTGAGCCTGCGAAAGTCGGTTTTCCGCCCTTGTGAGTTCCTCGCGCAATGCCTTGGATTCACGAGCGCGCTGTTCCATTTTGGCTTCCAGTGCTCGGTCGTCCCGAATGGCCGAGGGCTCTCCCTGCGGCACTTCAACGATCGTCACCGGGCTCATGGCTGGAAGCTCATCGGCCGCGACGCCGAAGACACGCGCGGGAACGCCAGCGGTCGCCAATGTCGCGTCGACGATGACATCGGTGGACGCGCCCGCAGAAAGGTCCGCCACGGTCATTCCGTGAAACGGCGCTCCGCCGAGGATCCGGACTTCGCGGAACTCGGTGCGCAAAATATCGTGAAGCTCATCCGCGGCGCGCTCGGACTCGACGGCCGCGCCCGCAACAATGACACCGTCTCCGAGCGCCTTCGAGAGCTCCTGCAGCCGCGCGTTTCGGTCATCGAGAACGCCAAGCTCCGGGATGATCGCGACTTCGTAACTTCCCGGCTCAAGCTCGAGCGGACCGCCACGATATGCCGACACGCGAGGGGATCGCCGACGACGCCTGCGAAGCTCCCCCGTCGTATCAAACACCATCATCTCATCCGCGACACTCGCGAGGTGAAGCGCGCCTGGGCTCGTCGGGCTTCCGATCCAAATCACCCGCTTTCCAGTGGCGATCGGAGTGAGGAGAGCGGAGAGCGCCATATCGGCGTCGGGATGGGATGCGAGCGAGAAAGACATAGGGTCGTGAGCGTTATAGCGAGGGGGGTCTCTCCGGGTCAATCTCCGCCGAAAAATAGGAAAATTT
>JAHDCI010000287.1:0-2740 GCA_020629955.1 Myxococcota bacterium
ACGAGCGGCGAGTGCATTCGAAGCGCACTTGGTCGTTCGTGCGCAAAGGCTGAATAGAGTGCCTCCTGAATCTCGAGATGATTCGACATCCGACCTGGATAAGCACATTCCCGGCGTTGTGAAGCGGGTATCAAAGAGTCGCGTGAACAGACTGGCGCGAGACGCCAACATGCGCTCTACTCTCGCCATGCGTTACCAAGTCACGATCGATGGAGTCTCTCGGGAAGTAGATGTGTCGCTCACGCCGGGGAGTTCGGATGTTGTCGTCTCGATCGACGGAGAAGCGGTAGACGCGGACATTCAGTCGATTCCCGGCGGCCTTCATATCAAGGCCGGAAATCGCATCTTCGACGTCATCGTTGGCGGCAGCGGTGAGACGGTCGATGTTGCCAAGGGCGGCGTTCGCGCTCGCGCGGAAGTGATCAGCGAGCGGGCCAAGGCGCGGACGAAGCGCAAGGGAGGCGGCTCCTCGAGCAAGGAAGTTCGCGCTCCGATGCCGGGTCGCGTGGTTTCGGTTCTGGTAAGCGTCGGCGACGAGGTTGAAGAAGGCGCGCCGGTCGTCGTCATCGAAGCGATGAAGATGGAGAACGAACTCCGCGCCTCGGCTGCTGGAAAGGTCGCTGCGATCGAAGTGAGCCCGGAGCAGAGCGTCGAGGGTGGCGCGCTGCTCGTGCGTTTCGAATAACGAAGGTCTCGTGCACGCGCGTCTCCACCCGGCGGCATGCGTCCGGTTGCTATCGGCCCTCACGCTGTTTTTCTGCGCGTCCGCGGCCCGCGCGGACTGGCTCGTGCACCTGCCCGATTGCGCGATGCGCCAGGCGTCGGTTCGAGAATTGGGAGATGCCGAGGTGCTCTATCCAGCGCCAGGGCTTCCCTCCTTTGCCCGGCCGGGCGATACGATCGTCATTCGGGTTCGGCTCCCCGCGCCGCTCACTCCGCCTCCCGGAATCCAGCAATATAGAGCTCTCGACGGGTGGTCAGCATCGTTGATCGGCACGGGGACGAGGCATGAAGAGGCCGAGTTTCGCTATCGCTTGCGCGTCCGAGACGTGCGCGCCGATGCGGATTCGACTCGCCTTTACCGCGCGACCGTCCGCGTGCCTCTTTTCGCGGCGCCCGGCGTCTACCACTTGGAGCTGGAGGCACCGTTTGCGCGAGAGACTCTCGGCACTTCCGCTTCGGTCATCGTCGGCGACGAGCCTTCTCTCGAGACGCTCGATTCGCCATCAGAAACCGTCTCGGAGGACGCGATTGCCTGGGTCACGGATCCCGCGCTCGCGGAGGCGCTCCGGCGACGGGCCCGAGTCGACTCATTGGCGTTTGTCGATGCATCGCACCCGGGGGCGGTGCTCCGTTTCGGCGCGCAGCGCGTCCTCGGTGGCTGTAACGATCCTTTTTTTCCCTTCTCCCGCTTTGTCGATTCGGAAGCGGAAGAGTTCGAAATCTCGCCGCTTGCGGCCACCGCCCAAATCGAGGTCGGTGCCGACGAAGTTCGAAATGTAGGCACTGCGCCCGGGCACTTCCGCTGGGTCTTGGCCGAAGGCCTCATCGCGAGCGAGGTTCCGGCGGGCACGCGCGCCTATCCGGCCACCAACGTTCGACCGATCGGTCAGGTCCCGAGTGTTGTCCTTCTGGTTCCGCTTGCGGCGGGCGAGACGTTTGCGCTGCGCACCGAGACGCGCGCTTCTTCCGAACTTTCGCTCACCGGTGATAAGACGATCGAAGCGGATCAGAGCGCGACCCTTCGAAGCGAGCAAGAGAGAACCGCGTGGGCGTGGGAGGAAGACGGCGCCGCGTTTGGTCAGGAGATCGAGGCTGCGTTTCTCTTCAGTGGTGCGCGGGACGTCTACGCGCTCCGCGTCGCGGAAAATGGCGCTGTCTCCAGGGGAGCAACGCATGTCGTCGTTCGTGAGACGCGACGTACCGGTTGCTCCGCCTCAGAAGCCGATGGCGCTTCATGGTTCACATTTGTGATGCTCATCTGTGCTTGGCGGCGCCGGCGATGAATCAGCTCTCCCTCTTTGGTGGGGGAGGAGATTCCTTCCCAGAAGATGTCTTCTATCATCCAAGGTTTTTGGCGAAGACCGAAGAGAGGGAGCTCTTTGTGCTCCTTCGCGACGAACTCCCTTGGGCGATCGACCGGATCCGGATCGTCGGAAAGGAGATCCCGATTCCGCGCAAGCACGCTTGGCTCGCCGACGATGGCCAAGGGTACGCGTGGTCCGGAATTTCGATGCGAGGCCATCTCTTTCCGAAAGCGCTCGACCCGGTGCGGCGGAGGATCTCGGAAATCGTGCAAAGGCACTTTGGAGAGCAAGCCCCCTATCTGAACACCGCGCTCGCGAACCTGTATCGGGACGGTCAGGACAGCGTGGCGTGGCATGCCGATGATGAGAAGGAACTCGGGCCCGCACCGATCATCGCGAGCCTAAGCCTGGGGGCGACGCGCCGCTTTCGAATGAAACGAAACGGGGCAAGCGAGAGCCTCGGTTTCGATCTCGAGGGCGGCTCGCTATTGATCATGGGGCCCTCGATTCAGCACCGCTGGCAACACGCGATCACAAAGACCAAGCGAAGCGTCGGACCGAGAATCAACCTGACGTTTCGCTCGATCGACCCGGGGCGCTGAAAGTGTAAAGCCGCCTTCCGTCGCAGGCGGCGGCGAGCCAATCAGATGGCGAGCAGATCAGATGGCGAGCAGATCAGATGGCGAGCAGATCAGATGGCGAGCAGATCAGAT
>JAHDCI010000287.1:2840-4637 GCA_020629955.1 Myxococcota bacterium
ATCAGATGGCGAGCAGATCAGATGGCGAGCAGATCAGATGGCGAGCAGATCAGATGGCGAATTCTGCGGCCAACATTGCGTCACGCACTCGCTGCCGTCCGCGGTGAAGCGTGACGCGAAGGGCTCCCAGGGTAACGCCCATTTTCGCCGCGGCTTCGTCGCGTGCGAAACCCGCCAAGTCGACGAGACGCATCGCCTCCCGCTCTCGCTCGGGGAGCTGCTCGATTCGGTCGCGCGCGAAAGCCACCGCAGCTCGGTCATCGAGCCGCTCTCGAGGGTTCTGCTCGTCGGGCATCAGCTCCTCGTCAAAGGAGATTTGCGGCTTCGAGCGGCGCTGAACGTCGATGATCTTACGCTTTAGGATGGCAAAGACCCACGTTTCGAGCGCGGCGCGCCCCTCATGCTGGTCGCGATGTCGTAGAACGGAGAGCCACGTATCCTGAACGACGTCGAGAGCGAGCTCCGAATCGCGCAGCCGAGCGTATGCGAACCGTTCGAGACGCGGATTGAGGTTCTGATAGAAGTCTGCGCCAAGCTCTTTTGGGGGTGTGGTCGCAGCGATATTTTCAGAGTGTTCGCGCATGGGGTTACCGATCGAGTGAAGCGTCTTGAGTCCGTTTGCTTGGATTTTTCTATCCAGGACTGCCTTGGTACTCTTTGACCTCCTTGAGCGTATTCGTGAAGCGTCGGGGGTCAAGGTTTTGTCAGTGATATAGGGGGCATTTAACTCTTCTTCACGTTTGGTGAAACGGCGTGCACAAGGCCTTCGTCGCCCGAACCTTCGAGTTTGTGCTGAGACTATTTTCTCTCGTTGCACTCTCGCCCAATTTTGCGAGCAAGACTCTGGTCGACGAGAGGGCCATCTTTCGGTATCTGCGCAGGATGCCGCTCGAAGATGCCTTTCTCGCTGATTGCCCCTACGGCCCCGAAGGTCTGCTCCTCGATGAGATTCTCGAAATC
Source organism: Myxococcota bacterium (assembly GCA_020629955.1). Classification (GTDB taxonomy): domain Bacteria; phylum Myxococcota_A; class Polyangia; order Polyangiales; family Houyiibacteriaceae; genus JAHDCI01. Next base: position 3,801 of record JAHDCI010000287.1, read on the forward strand.
GATGCTGACGCCAGCCGTCTCGTCGCGCGCATGCCGGTGCACGCAGAGCTGCCCCTGACGCGCACCCAGCGCGCCCATCCGCAGCGCCATCCGCGCCATATCAACGGCGGTCTCATGGTGCATATGACGGGCATGCTCGCGTTTGCGCACGCCTACTACGTTTTGGGCCTCCGCCATGGCGAGGGCTGGATCGGGTACGGGGGCCGCATCTACGACGCGCGCTATCTCTCGCTCGCATCGATGGAGGCTCCCCTCGAGTTGCATATTCAAGCCACGCGGCAGCGGGTGCGTGAGAAGCAAGCCTTTGTTCGCTACGATTTTCGTTTCGTGCAGTCGGAGCGCGATGTCTACGCCTCCGACCAGAGCGCCATGTGGCAGAAGATCGACCTGGCGGAACGGAGTCAGGAGCAAGGGCAGTGAGCGTATTGCAGACGAGCTTTCGCGTGGAGACGCGCGGACCGGGCCTTGCCGAAATCACGCGGCAGGTCCGCGAACATGTGCGCGCCGCTTCGCCGCGAGGCCCTGCGCTCTGCAATGTCTTTATCCATCACACGAGCGCTTCGCTGGTGATCAACGAAAACGCCGATCCCGATGTCCGCCGGGATCTTCAGGCATTTTTTGCACGTCTCGTGCCCGACGGTGATTCGCTCTTTGTCCACACGGCCGAAGGGCCAGACGATATGCCTGCCCATGTGAAATCCGCGCTAACCCAGACGTCGATCACTATCCCGATCATCGATGGGGAGCTCGGCCTCGGAACGTGGCAGGGGATCTATGTGTTCGAGCATCGCCACCGCCCCCACACGCGCCGGGTGACGGTGACGGTGCAAGCTTAGC
>JAHDCI010000058.1 GCA_020629955.1 Myxococcota bacterium
GACTGCAGCGGACGCAGTGTCGGCAACGCTGCCACAAAGCCCTCGAAATCGCCGAACTCAAGTGGCTCGGTATCCTCGGGGGCTTTCTCGTAGTGTGCCTCTCGCCAGGCCGCGGCTTCCATCGCCGCGATGGCAACTTCGATCTGGCTATCATCCGGCTCGCGCGTGCTGATCTTTTGAAAGAGAAAGCCCGGCATCAAAAAGACGCGAAGTGGGCCAGTCGTGCAGTAGCGAGCGGAGAAGCGCTGAAGCTCAAAGGAGATCCCGGCGATGATCGGAAGTAGGCCGAGGCGAACGGCAAGCACGCCAAGGAAGCCGACCGCGCCTTCCGCATTCGGAACCAAGAGCGGCACAGCGATCGAACCCATGATGATGGAGACGATGATGACCACGACGAGGAACGTCGTTCCGCAGCGGGGGTGAAGCGTCGTCTGAGCGCGCACGTTCTCAACGGTGAGCGGCAGCTCCTTCTCATACGCATGAATCGTTTTGTGCTCTGCGCCGTGATACTGGAATGTCCGCCGGACCTCTTTGCTCTGCGCGATCGCGACCATATACGCGAAGAAAATAAAGAGCTTAAATCCGCCGATCACGATCTGATAGCTCGCGTCCGTCAGCCCGAGGTCGAGGCCAAATAGACGATTCGATCCCGAAGCAAGCAGCTGGGGAAGCGCGATAAAGATACCGAGCGCGAGCAACGTCGAGAAGAGCATGACGAGCTTTCCTTCGCCCTCCTGCGCCTTCTCCTCTTCGGTCATTTGCTGCTCGGCGCTGAACATCAACGCGCGATAACCGAGCGAGAGCGCCTCATAAAGAGCGCCGACGCCGCGAAGAAACGGAAGCTTCCAAACCTTGGAGTTGAGCTTCGTCTTGAGCGTATCTTCCTGAATGATCAGAGAGCCATCTGGACGGCGGACCGCAATCGAGAGCCCCCGCGGGGCACGCATCATCACGCCTTCGATAAGGGCCTGACCTCCGATATACGGCTTATTCTTCGAATCGCTCACGTGCGGAGTGTAGCGCCCCTATCTCAGAGGGCCAGCAGCCAGGGAACTCGAAAGCAAAACGCTGGGCCTTCGTTCGAAAGCCCAGCGTTTCGGATCGGTCCGGAAGCGATTAGCTGTATTCGCCGGCTAGCAGAATATCGTACTGAGAGATCTCAAACGTCTGTATCGAAGCTTGAGCGCCCGCGAGGTGGATAACCTTCTCGGACGAGGCCATTCGAGAAGCCATCGTCGCCATGGTGACGCCGCCAACATGATGGGCCCGCATTAGCTCCAGCCAGCGTCGCCCTCGCTCGCGTCCTCGAAGCGTCGATAGTTCAAGAAGCTCCGCATCGGTCGCGTATCCAGGCATCGACGCGAGCGGGATCCCGAGACCATCGTTCGCGCCCATCCAGGCCATCACGATCGAGGGCGGCACCGTCGACTCGCCCCAATCCGCGAGCCATGCTCGCATTTGACCGATTTCGATCGCCTGGTTCTGAAGGACTTCTGCCGCGGCAGCCTGCACGGAGTCACCCGTATCCCGGCCGAGGACTCGCTGACACATCACCAATGCTTGCGCGTGATGAATGCTCATATCACGGCAAAAGCCGACGTCCGCTTCCGAGGGCGCCTCGCATTGTGCGTGGGCACGTGTCGACAGACAGGCCGCGGGAAGCGCCGTTGCAAACGCCCCAAGGAATCGACGCCTACTCACCGGGAGGCGGTCCCATCATGCCGCCGCCCATCATGCCGCCGCCGCCTTCGACCGTGACTTCGCCGCGGAAGCATCCGAGGATATAGGGGAAGGTATCGGTCGTGTAGTACGCGTAGTTGCCGTCTTCATCGAAGCGCCCGTTGCACTCGTCGAGGTCGCCAGATCCTTCGACGTAGGTGTGCGCCGACCAGGTATCTGTCGCGAACTGGGACTCATCCGTAAGCTCGTAAGACGAAGAGAACTGGAAGTTGCCCGAGTAGATGGGGTAGCCATCGAGCGCGTACCCGTAGAGCACGTGGCCGGCGCTTGCTTCTTCTTCGGAGAAGCGGCAGGTGTCGCTGCCCGTGACGTCGAACGTATGGTAGTGGTAGCCGCCCGGACCGTTGTGACCGCCGCACTCCGTGAAACCGCCGCCGAGCGCCATCACGTCGCCGCCGGCACCTTCGGTGGGGCCGTAAATCGGGATGCCGTTGATCGCGACGCCGACTGGGCCGATCAGCGGAACCGCAGTCGTCTCTGCCGCATCGACCGGCGCAACGGGGATCTCGAATTCCACGTCGAACTCGCGCGGATTTCCGGGAGAGGTCTCGATATACGGGAAATCCGGGATCTGGTTCGAGCGAACGATCATCGTATCCCCTTCACAGGTCACGCTGAGTTCGGGATCGGGGAGGTCGTCGTTTGCCGAGCCGAGCGTCATAAACGTCGCGGCGCGGTCTGCGCACGGACCTTCTACTGCCGAATCTGGCACTTGTGCATCTTCGGTTGACGCGTCTTCGGTCGATGCATCTTCTGTAGAAGCATCCCCACCGGTTGGCGCATCCGGTACGCCGGCATCCTCACCCGTTGAGGAATCCAGCGTAGATGCGTCGAGCGGTGAATCATCATCGGACCCACATCCCAGAAAGACCAAACACCCGAGAAGTACGGCCAAGGTCCTCGCCGGACCATTCCAAATACCAAGCTTGTTCACGCAATCTCCTTCGCTCTTGAACTGCGACAGGAGACCTGACAGCCGGATCTCACCCAGCGTTAGAAAAAAAATCAATCTTTATTCTTCGGCCTCGGATCGACCTTCAAGCCGCATCACGAGGGCACGTTCCCCCTCGAATTCGGTCCAGGGGCATCCTTCGAAACAGTAGACCTCATCCGCGGTGCCATTCGCTTCTCGATGAACGACCTCGTAGCTTCCGGGCGGAAGCGAATCGATTGGATAGCGGTAGACCATGCTGAACCCGCACCCGTTCTCGGTCGCATTGTCTCGTTCCATCACCTCGGGTTCATTTTCGAAAGGCTCACCATCTCGATAGAACTCGAGGATCGGCCCCTGCGGCGAGACCTCAAGACGATGCTCTACCTGAATGTAGCCAAGCGACAGGTTCGGCGCGTCCCAGTCGAACGAGGTGTAGCCGTTTCCGATGTAGAGGTAGTCCTCGCCGCCGACGCAGCAGGCGCTCAGCGCAGGAGCGACCAAGGCAACGCTCAGCAGGAAGAGAAATCCCGCAACGCGGGCAGAAAAAGAAAGCATCTAGAAAAGATATCGGTGCTTTGGAAGCAGCCGCAAATCCGCACGCAAAAGGCGCCCCTCCAAATGGAGAGACGCCCTCGCGCACTTCACCGGTTGGCGTTATTCGCGACGCCGGCGGCGGAAAAGAACCGCCATGCCGAGCAGGCTGAGGATCGTCAACCCGCCCTGTCCCGGATTGCCGCCAGCAGAACATGAACCACCGGAGTAACCGCCTTCGGTGGTGCCGCTATCAACACCTGCGTCGACGCCGCCGTCATCACTGGGGCCAGCGTCCGGGGAGGTTGCTGGGACGCACTCGCCGGTTTCGATGACGCACATCTCCTCGTCACCACAGTCTTCATCTCCGCTGCAGCCAAGCTCACAGACCGAGGGCTCGCCCATGCACCGGTAGCCGTCTTCGACGCGGCAGAGCGGGCTACACCCGTCGCCTTCCACATCGTTGCCATCGTCGCACGACTCTGGACCATCGAGCATGCCATTTCCGCAGTCACGGTTGCATGTCGAGGGAGATGCATCGTTGCAGGTCCAGCCATCTTCCGGCACGCAAGTCGCGCCGCAGCCGTCACCTGGAATCACGTTTCCGTCATCGCAGGTCTCGCCCGCTTGCACCATGCCATCGCCACAAACGGGCGCGCACATCGAAGGCGCGTCGTCGCAGGACCAGCCAAGCTCCACGCGGCAGCCACTCGTGCAGCCGTCGCCGTTCATGAGGTTGCCATCATCACATGTTTCCGAGCCGACAATCGCGCCATCGCCGCAGATCTCATCGCAAGAAGACTCGGGATCTCCACCGCACATGAAGCCGTCTTCGAGGGCGCAAACCATCGAGCAACCATCGCCGTCAAAGATATTCGCGTCATCGCAAGCTTCGACGCCCATGACGATGAAGCCGTCACCGCAGACCGCATCGCAGACCGACGCCATCTCGCCGTCGCCGTAGGTGCAGAGGTAGCCGCGCTCCTGCTGACAAACGTCTGAACAGCCATCGCCTGCATCCACGTTGCCATCGTCGCAGGTCTCCACACCCGCAACCTGGAAACTGTCGCCACAGACGGCTTCGCAGTTCATCCCGCTCGGACAGACATAGCCGGTTTCGACTTCGCATGTATCCGAGCAACCATCGCTCGCAAGAAGGTTTCCGTCATCGCACGATTCCGAGGCCAGCACGATACCGTCCCCACACGTTGCCTCGCATACGCTTGGAGCCCCATCGCAAGCGTAGCCGGTCTCGACCTCACAGCTCGCGTCGCAACCGTCGCCGGTCGCTTGGCCGCTATCGTCGCATTCCTCACCATCGTTCAGGACACCGTTGCCGCAGAGTTCCTCGCACATCGACGGCTCGCCATCGCAGGCCCAGCCCTCTTCTTCGAGGCACATCGCATCGCAACCGTCGCCCGAGTCGAGGTCGCCATCATCGCACTTCTCCGCGCCGGTCACGAGACCGTCACCGCAGATCGGAGCGCACCCTTCGACCACGTCGCACGTCCAGCCTTCTTCGATGTCGCAAACGGTGCTGCAGCCATCCGTCGGGATGAGATTTCCGTCGTCGCACATCTCCGCGCCCGCCAGGATGCCGTCTCCGCAAATCGCGCGACAGTAGGAAGGTGCGCTGGTGCAAAGGAAGCCGGTTTCGACTTCGCAGCTTGCGGAACAGCCGTCACCGGACTCGTCGTTCCCATCGTCGCAGAGCTCCTCGCCTTCGATCAGGCCGTCGCCACAAACCGTCTCGCACACCGAGGGCGAGCCACCGCAAGCGTAACCGTCTTCGATGCGACAGGAACCATCACAACCATCACCCGAGGCCATGTTCCCATCGTCGCAGAGCTCACCGATATCGAGCGAGCCGTTGCCACAATCGAGTTCGCACATCGAAGGTACGTTCACGCAAGTATAGCCGTCCTCTTGCTGACACACGGCGCTGCAGCCATCCCCCGCCGCCATATTGCCATCGTCGCAGGTCTCTCCGCCGGCGATGATGCTATCGCCGCAGTTCGCGTCGCAGACCGAGGGCTGACCCGCGCAGGAGTAGCCGGTTTCGACTTCGCACATCGCGCAGCCGTCACCGTCCATCGCGTTCCCGTCATCGCAGGCTTCCGCACCGCGAACCAAGCCGTCGCCGCAGATCTCATCGCACATCGAGGGCGCGTCCATGCACGTCCAGCCGAGTTCCACCTGGCACGTCGTGCTGCAGCCATCGCCGCCAAGTGCGTTCCCATCATCGCAGGTCTCGCTTGGCGTTTGAATTCCGTCGCCGCAGATTTCGCGACACGCCGAGGGGCTTCCCATCGAGCATTCGTAACCCGGCTCCACTTCGCAGCTATCTGAGCAGCCATCGCCAGCCGTTCCGTTGCCATCATCGCAAACTTCCGCGCCGGCAAGGACACCATCGCCACAGACCGTCATGCAGCTCGAAGGCGCCCCTGCGCAAACGAAGCCATCCTCGATGACACACATCGAATCGCAGCCATCGTCCTCATCGGTATTGCCGTCGTCGCATTGCTCAACGCCCGCAATGATGTCGTCGCCACAGACGGTCTCACAGTCAGAGGGCATGCCCGAGCAGACGTAGCCACTCTCGATCATACAGCTTGCGTCACAACCGTCGCCCGCCGCCGTATTGCCGTCATCGCAGGTCTCGCTTCCGAGCACCATCGAGTCGCCGCAGACCGCTGCGCACGCAGAGGGAAGACCGCTGCAAACAAATCCATCCTCGACCAAACACATCGCGTCGCAGCCATCTCCAGCGGCCGCGTTCCCGTCGTCGCAGGTCTCCGTGCCCGCGATGATATCGTCGCCACAGACGGTCTCACAGTCAGAGGGCGTGCCGCTGCACGCATAACCGCTTTCGACAACGCAGCTTGCATTGCAACCGTCGCCAGAAGCCATGTTCCCATCGTCGCAAGCTTCTGTGCCAGCGATCACACCGTCACCGCATTCCGTCACGCAAACCGAAGGCGCGCCAGTGCATTCGTATCCTGTTTCGACGGCGCAACTCGCATCGCAGCCGTCGCCGGCCGTCGTGTTGCCGTCGTCGCAGGCTTCCGCCCCCGCGATGACACTATCCCCACACGTTGTTGTGCAATCAGACGGGGCGCCGGTGCACATATAACCGGGCTCAATCGCGCACGTTGCGCTGCACCCATCGCCCGAGATCGCGTTTCCATCATCGCACGCTTCCGTGCCCGCAATGATGTCGTCGCCGCACTCGGTTGAACAGGAGGAAGGCTCACCGGTACAGACGTAGCCGTCTTCGGTCATGCACATCGCATCGCAGCCATCACCCGCGGCCGCATTGCCGTCGTCACAGGTCTCATCGCCCGCAATCACATCGTCGCCGCACGTCGTATCACAACTAGACGGGAGCCCCGTGCAGGTAAATCCATCTTCGATGAGACACATCGCGTTGCAACCATCACCGGCGGCCGCGTTGCCATCGTCGCAGGTCTCCGCGCCTGCAATGATGTCATCTCCGCAAACGGTCATGCAGCTCGAGGGGGCACCGGAACAGACGTATCCGGTCTCGATCTCGCAACTCGCGTCGCAACCATCTCCAGCGGCGGTGTTGCCGTCGTCGCACGCCTCATCACCAATGATGAGACCATCCCCGCACACCACGGTGCATACCGATTCCGCACCACTTCCCGCGCCAGTCGTGCACTCATAGCCGGTCTCCTCGCGGCAGGTCGCGCTGCAACCATCTCCGCCAGTATCGTTTCCGTCGTCGCAGGTCTCGGGCGCGATCTGAATCCCGTCGCCACATTCAAGTTCGCACGAAGACGGTGTTCCGGAGCACTCGTAACCAAACTCTACCTGACAAGCCGCGTTGCAACCGTCGCCGGGATCGGTGTTGTTGTCATCACAAGTCTCACCACTGTCGAGTGTGCCATTGCCACAGCTATCGCAGCTGGGCACCGCCGTCGCGTCAACCGCATACCAAAACGCACTCGCGCCAGAATCAAACGTTCGTTCGTAGGTATTGGCCACCAAATCAAGTGCGAACAGCTCATCATTCGACAGACCTTCGATTCCAGCCCAGACGGGTTCACACGTGGTCGGAATCTGAGACGCCGCGATGCCGCATGCAGCGATTCGATTGCTATTGTCGAAACGGCCCGCGCCCGTCTGCGTCATCGGCCGACGAACGAACGTCCCCGCGCTCATATCACAATCGTAGAAGAACTCGTCGAAGGTGCTGTTGGTGAAAGCGAGCAGGCAGCGGTTGGTATTGTCGAACGCAATATCGGCACCCCAGAGGTTCGTGTTTCCGACGAAGGGATCCCAGGGCAAATCGTGATCGGTACCATCAAAGGTTCCATCCGCGGGATCCGCGAGTCGCACTTGAGCGGTGCCTGCGTCCACAACCCAAAGTTGACCTACTGCGTCAAAGCCACAGCCCGCAACGTAGGTATCGAGCCACGGCCCAACCGCAGTCGTCGTGACATCATCTGGGTTGAGGGTTGCGAGCCGGGATCGACCAAGGGTGGTCGTCGAATCTTCGACTTCATACACCACGATTTGCGACGTGACCGGATTAAACGCGATACAGCCGACTCGAACGCGCGCATCATCCGATGTTCGTGTGAGGACACCTAGGTTTGATGTTGCTCCAGTTGCTTCGTTTCCACTCCACAGCTCGGTGAAACCAATCCGGGGATGCGCGCCTGAGGGGAGACTAATCCTCGGCTGCGTAAAATAGAACTCGGCTTTCGCATTTGCGCTCAAAAAGCAAAGCGCCGCGAGAAGCCACCCAAACCTACGTAAACCCATTCAGTGACCTTCTCACGAGCAAGGCTCGTAGATCAAGTAACCGTTTGGGTTAGTAGCCAATTTTTCATTCTACGTAGCCAAGGGCGCGAAGTTGAGCCGCTGTCTCCGGATCAATCTGAGTATTCTGTTGCCGATGACGCCGATTCCCCTGTCGTGCAGCCTCCGATGCATCCAGATGAATCCCCATAAATCGGCGCAGCCACCCGCCCAACAAAGGTCGAGATTCGCTCAAATCGGTTGTTTCACCGGGGTCCTCTTCAAGGTCATAAATGGCGACTCGACTGCGCGATCGGCGGACAAGTTTGTAGCGCCCTGCCGTCAGCGTGCGCCAGTTGTCCATGAAGCCGGAGATCGTCTCGCGCTCCATCATCTCGTCGCCACCGCGCAATGCGGAGAGGAACGAGCGGCCCGAAAGTTCGTCGGGAACATCTTGGCCAAGCGCCTCTAAAACCGTGGGTACAACATCGACGAGCCCGACCGGGGTCTGTACTCGCCTCGCGGGGACCCCCGGCAGATGAGCGAAGAAGGGAACGTGTAGAAGTTCCTCGTAAACCGAATGACCGTGTCCCACCGAACCATGGTCCCAAAACTCTTCGCCATGATCGCTGGTAACGATGATGAGCGTATTGTCATACGCGCCGCGGTTTCGCAGACCATCGAGGATCGCCTGGAAATGAACATCGTGATACGTGATCTCGCCGTCGTAGAGCGCCTCAAGATGGGAACGGTCACGATCGTTCAGGCGAAGGTTGCCGAGCTTTACATTCTCGAGCAGCGTCGCGTCGCGGCTAAAGTTGACTCGACCGCTATAGTTCGAGTCGCCGTACATCTCGAGAAAGCGTCGCGGCGGTCGATAAGGCACATGCGGGTCGATGGTGTGCACATAGAGGAAGAAGGGTTTTTCCTGATCGTCCCGCGAATCGAGCCAGCTTAAGACATCGCTGGCGACCGCCTCCGCATGAGTACGCCGACCTTCGCGGATATAGTTGCGGTAGGCATTCCAGCCGCGGTCGAAGCCGAAGCGGTCGGAGACGAATCCGTTGCAGATAAAGCTCGCGGTCTCAAAGCCCGCCTCGGAGAGTCGCTGCGGGAGAAGCGTGACGCTCCGCGGAACTACCGAGGCGTGTTCCGTGGCGCGATGCTCCCACGGCATTAAGCCGCTCAAAAGCGTCGCCACACTCGGCTTTGTCCAGTTCTCCTGCGAATGCGCGTGGAGGAAGGTGCTCGCGCTCTCCACGAAATTCATGAGCCCGGGTGTCTGTACGCGCGTCTGTGGCGAGTAGGGAGCGAGTCGGTCGGCCCGAAGCGTGTCGATGAGGACCACCATGACGTTCTTGATCTCGGGCGCGCTGTCGACATTGCGCGGGGCGGGGATGACGATCGACGGGGCGTTCACTTCTGCGCTTCCCTCCCTCGCGAAAATCCGCGCCTCGACGAAAGCGCCGGCAAGCTCGCGAAGACTGACATCGAGACGCCCGGCTTCGAGTTCGTGACGGATCGGAGATTCCCCATCACGCAGGAGCTCGAGTGTCACCGGCGAAGATGCCTCGGCCCGAAACCGAGCGCCCTCGGGGACCGCGAAGCCGCGCGCGATTCCCCAGTTGGAATCGACTTGGAATCCTGTTTCGGTTCGGCGCGTGTCCGCCGGAGGTTCGCCCTCACCGATGAGCGCCGCTTCGAGGATCAGCCCCGCACGTCCAACCCCAGGGAGCTGCCCGGAGCGACGGGCGCGCAGCGTGATCTCATGTTCGCCAAGCGAGAGGAGCTCCCGCGGGATGGTGACTTGAATCTGTCCCCTGCCCTCCGAAGGAAGTTCTCCTTCCACGCGAAGCTCACGTTCTCCGAGGTATGCCGCAACGGGGCCACCACGAACGCTGCGACCAAAGAATCGAAACGTCAGTCCATCTTCACCGAGTGGCATCGTTTCGTCGTAGGAGAAGACAAAACGACCGGTTCGGCCCGTTGAGACCAGCGCGGGCACGCTCTCTTCACCGAGGGTCAGAACCCGCCGGCGCAACGAGGTGGTCCAGCCGCCGAGGCTGTGTTGCGAACCCGTGGGGGTCCCAAGCTCATTCCATGTCGCGCCACTTCGGTGGGTAAAGCGGAAGCGATTGGCTTCGTGGAGGTTCACCACCGGCACCACGGGGACTTCGGGCCGACGTACTTCTCCTGGCGCAGGCGATTCGGCTCGCCCTTCGAGGATTGGTCGCTCATCCGCGCGAGTGGGGCGAAGCGGAGTCTGCGCGCGCTGCTGTCGAAGGGCTCCGCGCTGTGCACTTGGAACTTCACGGGTCCCGGAGCCGCACCCGAGCGCGATCACGACAAGGAGCCGAATCAACATCAGCCTCGCGCCAGGAAGCGCGCGACTCGCTTTGAAGGGAAGGTGGGCCACTGCAGGAGACTGACCAAAAAGAGCGAAAGCCTCCAAAAAGCTGCAATTTGCGAAAGCGTGCGCCGACACAGCCGGCAAAACCGTGCCGCAGCCGCGCAAATCTGGACTTTCCCCAAATGAAGGATTCGATCGCTTGCGCGGGCTTCTGATTCGCCACAAAGATGTGTGCAAGATGGACCTCTTCGACAAACGATTTCTTTTCGTAATCGGCAAAGGAGGCGTCGGTAAGACGACGGTCGCGGCATCTCTTGGGCTCGCCGCCGCCAAGCGAGGCAAACGCACGCTGATCGCGATGACGAATGTGAAAGAGCGCCTGAGCCGGAAGCTCGGAAGCGCTCCGATCGGCGACGATATCGTCTCGATTCGCGAGAACCTCGACGCGGTCAATATGACGCCCGAGAAGGCACTCGAAGAATACGGGATGATGATTCTCAAGATTCGAGCGCTCTACGAAACGCTTTTTGAGAATCGCTACGCGAAGGCTTTTATCCGTGGCACCCCCGGCATTGACGCTTGGTCGATGCTTGGAAAGGCGTACTTTCACGCGGTCGGCCACGGCAAAGACGGCATTGGTGACTATGACTTGGTCATCCTCGACACGCCCGCGACCGGTCATGGTCTCGACATGATACGCATGCCGATGGTGATTACCGCGATCGCGCCGAGCGGCCTTCTAAGCCGTGAGGCAAGCCGCGCGCTCGAGCTATTCCGCGACCCGCAGAGAGGGGGCGCTGTCGTGGTCACGCTTCCGGAAGACATGCCGACCAACGAAACACTTGAGCTGCAGACCGCGCTCCGTGATGAGCTGCGAATTCCGATTCAGAGCGTCGTCGTAAACCAAACGCTCAAACCACTCTTTGGGAGCGAGATCCGCGAAGAGATTCAAAGCTTCCCGGCAAAACTCGACGCCTCCAGCCCGCTCGCGACGCTGGGACGCGCCGGGCGAGTCCGAAGCATGCGTGAGGCGGTGCAGGCGGAAAGCTTGGAGCGTCTGAAGGCCGGTACGACGGCGCCCATGTTGCGCCTCCCGCGCCTCTTCACGCCGGACATTGGGCCTGCCCAGATCGAAGCGCTGAGCCACGCTTTTCAGTAGCGGGAAATGTTCGCCGCAGGCGAACGTTTCCATCTGAGGTGTTGCCGTCGGGCCACGCAACCCCCCACCTGCGGCACCACGGTTTCGAAACGCATTGAAAATCTGCGCGCAACACTCTTCCTGACTTCAAATCGGGGACCGGACCTCGACGAGCTTCCTCCGCTGAGGTACGAGGGCTTTCCGCTTATGCGCTGCCTCAACCTCGTTTGTGCTTGCCCTCAACTCTCGCGCCCGGAACCGCCGCGATGAGTGGCTTAAACCCTGCCCAGGCCGCTGCCGTCGAGCATACGGATGGACCGATGCTCGTACTCGCCGGAGCGGGCTCTGGGAAAACGCGCGTGATCACCCACCGTATCGCCCGCCTCGTCGATCGTGGAGTCCGACCGAGTTCGATTCTCGCCGTCAGCTTTACGAACAAAGCCGCTGCAGAGATGCGCGAGCGGATGATCCCGCTCGTCGGTCATGAAGACGCGCACCGGCTCTGGCTCTCGACCTTTCACAGCTTCGGTGTTCGCTTCCTTCAAGAGGAGACCCGGGCGCTCGGATACGAGGGACGTTTCGTCATCTTCGACCAGGGCGATTGCGTCGGCCTCCTTCGTGAGCTGATGCGCGAGGAAGGCATTCCGACCGATCGCAGCTTCGATATGATGGCGATCGTTTCGCGGATTTCGCTCTGGAAGAACGCGTTCCAGATGCCCGGCAACGTGCGTGAAATCGACTACGAGTACGACAACATCGCGCGCGCGATCTACCCCCTCTACCTTGAGCGCCTTGAGAGTATGCACGCGGTGGATTTCGATGACCTCGTGGTCCGGCCGGTTCAGATCATGCGCGAACGGGAAGACCTACGAAAGAAGTGGAGGGCACGTTTCCGCCACGTGATGATCGACGAATTCCAGGACACGAATATCGCGCAGCTCGCGCTCGTGAAACAGATCGTCGACGAACATCAGAATATCTGCGTCGTTGGCGACGATGACCAGTCGATCTACGGCTGGCGCGGTGCCGATGTCGGAAATATCCTCGATTTCGAGAAGACCTTTCGGGGAGCGAAGGTCGTAAAACTTGAAATGAACTATCGCAGCCGGGCGCCGATCCTCGAGGTTGCGAACGCGGTCATCGCACAGTCGAAAACCAAGCGGCACGAGAAGCAGCTCCGGCCCGCTCGCGGTTCAGGTCCGAAGGTTCGCGTCGTGAATACGCCCGACACCACCGCGGAGATCAAATTTGTCGCGCGCGAGATCCACGACCTTCGAAAAGGCGGCGATGCAAGCCCCGGCGGAGTGCCGAGGAAATACAAAGACATCGCGATCCTTTACCGCAGCAACACCCAAGCGAAGCTCTTTGAAGAAGAGCTTCGGGTAGCGGGAATTCCCTACCGGATGTTCGGCGGCACGCAGCTCTTCGACCGAAAAGAGGTCAAAGATATCATCGCCTACCTCCGGGTGGTCAACGATCCGGAAGACGAACTCTCACTCCGGCGAATTCTAAACACGCCCGCTCGCGGCTTTGGTAGCAAAGCGCTGAAAACCGTACGCGCCTACGGACTTCGCCATGGGCTAAGCTTTTACCAATCGCTACGCCGACTGCAGACTCTCGACGTGCCCGTACGCACCGCTCGAAACGGGATGGATTTGCTCTCCGCGTTGCAAACAGCTCGCGACGCGCTGGAGACGGGCGCCCCTCTCGAAGAGGTCACCCAGAGGCTCCTCGAGGAAACCGGGTTCACCTCGATGATCTTCGAGGATCAGACCAAAGTTGGGGAGCGGCGACGGGAGAATATCGAGTTCCTCATGCGTACCTTCCGGCGCTTCGATAGCGAACGGAAGATCTCCCTCGCGCAGCTACTCGCACGGATCTCTCTTCGAGAGGAGACTGGCGAGGAGGACGACTCACGAGACGAAATCACCCTCTCCTCCCTGCACTCGTCGAAAGGCCTCGAGTTCAATATCGTGTTCCTGATCGGCTGCGTAGAAGGAAAGCTTCCACATCAACGAACTGTCGATCCCAAGCTCACGGATGCCGCACCCACCGGAGTCGATGAAGAGCGTCGACTCTTTTACGTGGGCGTCACACGGGCCCGCGACCTGCTCTATTTAACCCGGGCATCTGGCAAAAAGAGTCGCGGTCGTACCGCTCCACTCTTTCCGAGTCGCTTTCTCGAAGGGCTTCCGGATGAATCGGTCGAAATGTACACCGCAAGCGCCGAAAAAGAGATGAGCCCCGACGAAGTCGCGAATTTCGCAGACATGATCTTGGCGAAATTGCGGAAGTAGTTTCGCGGCCGTTTCCATTTCAAGCACAGCGCATTCACCCTAAATCAACGGACGCGCAGGGGTTCGTGAGTCACAAGAATTGTGTAACGATCGTCTCCCTCGTTCATAAGTGAACCTATGCGCAACTTCCTTCTTACTTCTTTTGCTCTCCTCTCGCTCTCGATCTCTGGCTGCGGCGACGATGATGTACAGCCGCCGCCCCCCGTCGACGCCTCGCTGAGCGACGCGATCATCCAGCCCCCGGATGCTGGCAGCCGCGACGCCCAGGTAGATGCGGGCGAAAGCGATGCCGGCGAAAGCGATGCGGGCGAAAGCGATGCCAGCGAGGGAGACGGAGGCGATTGCGTCCCGGAGTGCGCAGAATCGGATGCTTGCGGTGATGATGGCTGCGGCGGTTCGTGCGGAACTTGCGAGGTTGGCTCGAGCTGCGCTGCCGGAATCTGCACGACGATCGGTGGAGGAGTGTGTCCACCAGCAGGTCCCTTTGGCACGGCGGAAGGCCAGGTCGCTGGAGATGCCACCTTCCTGAACTGCGAGGGTGAAGAAGTGACCCTCCACTCCCTCTGTTCGAGCGGACCGGTTTGGATCTACGAGTTCGCGGCGTGGTGTCCCCCGTGTCGTTCGTTCGCGCGAAACGATGTGTCGAGCGTGAACGCGTCCATTGAGGAAGCGGGTGGCCGCGGATACTTCATTATCTCGGACACTGCCGACGGCTCCGATCCGGACGCCGATTTCTGTCAACGCACGCGAGAGGAATACGGCCTCGAAGAAGCCGGCGTGGAAGTCTTGGTCGACCCGAGTGGTTCGCTCCAGACCGCGCTTGGGATCACGAGCAACGCGTGGAACGTGCTCCTCGATGGCGACCTCACCATCCGCTGGAAGGGCCACTACCAAAACGGTTCCGACGTCGTCCGAGAAATCGGCGCGCTCTCCGAATAGCGCCCGAAGTCAGTGCTTCACGCGGACGAGGTTCGTCGTCTCGGTCTTCGGATCGAAGAGGATGACCACGTCGCCGCGGCGAAGCTGCGCCAAGACGTGCGCTCGCTTTTCCGAAAGCGAATACTCGCGACCGTAGTCCGTTCCCTCGCGGGTCGTAAACTCGTCGATGATTCCCGTGAGAGCTTCCTCTGAGAGTCGGTCGAGCGGGATCGGGATACCCTCAGGTGGCGCGGCATCCCCTCTCAATGTTCAGACCCAATCCGCGAAGAGCAGATCATCCCCGATATGATGGGATTCGCCGTAGAGCCTGCGCTCGGCGATCGTGGCCTGCTCAGCCTCTTGAGCGGCGCGCACGAGAACCTGCAGCGGGATTTGAATCCGCTGGGTATCGTCCGCACCAAAATCTTGTTCTACCCCTCGCTCAGGAGACGTCATGCCGTTCATGACCGACCCTCGTTCGATGCGACTTCCGGGGAGAGCACCACGCCCTCCGCAGCGACGCCCTGCGAACGAAGGGCGAACACTGTTTGAAAGCGCCCGTCAATGCAAGGTGAAAGTTCATATTTGAAAGGGAACAATCGCGAACAATGTTCACTCACCTCTGCTTCATCCGCTATTTTAGGTCGTAATCCTTGAGCTTATAGAGCAGCGCGCGATGGCTAATTTCGAGTAGTTTCGCAGCGGCGGTCCGATTTCCGGAGGTTTCGTCGAGCGCACGCTTGATGAGCGCCCGTTCCATGTAGCGCTGCATCTTTTTGATCGAGAGCTCGCCACTTCGGAGAAATGCAGCTGCGGGGGCTCGTTCCTCACAGAAGCGATCTGGCAGATCGCCAAGCTGAATCCACTCCCCATCCGAGAGCACGATCGCGCGTTCGATCGTATTCTCAAGTTCTCGGACGTTGCCTGGCCATTCGTACGCGACCATCGCCCGACGTGCCTCAGGGTTTGCGCCCTTGATCGAAGTCCCGAGGCGCTGATTCATCCGGCCGACGAAGTGATCGATCAACAGTGGAAGATCCCCGGCCCGGGCGCGCAGGGGCGGAACATCGATCTGAAGAACATTGAGGCGATAGAAGAGGTCCTCTCGGAAGCGAGATTCACGCACCTCATCACGAAGGTTCCGGACGGTCGCCGCCACCACCCGCGCATCCACCTTGATATCGTGGCTCTCTCCGATGGGTCGAACCGTCCCTTCCTGAAGGACTCGAAGAAGTTTTACCTGCAACCCAAGGGGAAGCTCTCCGATCTCGTCGAGAAATAGGGTTCCGCCCGAAGCCGCCCGGAAGAGGCCTTCTTTGTCCGATCGCGCGTCCGTAAAGGCGCCTCGCTTATGGCCAAAGAGTTCGCTCTCCATGAGCTGTTCGGGGATCGCTCCACAGTTCACCGCAACGAAGGGTCCATCCTTCCGCGGTCCGAGATTGTGCAGCGCGCGCGCGACCAGCTCTTTCCCCGTGCCGCTCTCTCCCTGAACCAGCACCGTCGTATCGAAAGCGGCGACCTTCTCCACGATTCGAAACACGGCGCGGATCGCGTCGCTCTGCCCGATCATTGAGGCGATGGACGCCCCTTCGAGCAGCTGCTCCCGAAGGCGACGATTCTCCTCCCGGAGAGATTCGCGTTCCTCCGCTTTGCGAAGAGCGAGCAATACCTCGTCCTTCTTAAATGGCTTTGAGACGTAATCGTAAGCGCCTGCCTTCATCGCCTCGAGCGCGAGGTCCACTGAACCGTACGCGCTCATGACGATCGTCACGATATCCGAGCCCTCTTCCTCGAGCTGCTTCACCATCTCAATCCCGGTCATGCCGGACATGCGAACGTCGGAGATCAGAAACTGCGGAGGGTCACTCTTCACCTTTTCAAGTGCGTCTTCCGCGCTCGCCGCGACGTCCACTTCGTAGCCCGCCTTATTCAGCATTGTTCGAAGAACCAGACGAATATTCTCTTCGTCATCAACAACCAGGACGCGGCGCATAGAACTAGAGAGTAGCAGAGTGTTCGGCCTAGGGCCTGTCCCTATATTCGGGGTCGCCATAGCGCAGCCCTTGAAATCACAGAGCTTTCCGAGGCTCGTTGAAAGAGCACCACTCTTCCTCCTCACTTCTAAAAGCTCTGTGAATCCAACCATCTACGCTCTGGCAACCCCGAATATAGGGACAGGCCCTAGATCACGAAGTTCGCGACGCTCCCGGTGCGCAAGGCTTGACTTCCGTAGCCGATCTTCGCGACAGATAAGCATCGATGTCGATGCGAGAGAAACAACATCTGCTGACCGAAGTCCTCCGCCTATTGGAGGACGAGCATCAGAAACTGGTGCAGGCCGCCGAGACGACGCGCAAAGGCGCGGTCCACGAAGAGGCCCGTCCCGAAAACGATAAAGACACGCGCGCGCTCGAAGCGAGTTACCTCGCACGTGGCCAGGCAAAGCGCGTGGAGGAGCTCGTTGAATCCATTGGACGCTTGCGCTTTGTCGACCTCAAGCCGAGCGCCACCGTGCGCGCGGGAAGCCTCATTCGAGTCGAAAACGAGGACGAAAGCGAAGAGCTCTACTTTCTTCTTCCTTCGGGGGGTGGGCTCAAGATCGAAACCCGCTCAGGAGAAACGGTCCGCGTGATCACCGGCGCGGCGCCCATCGGACAGAGCCTCCAAGGATGTTCGCCTGACGACGAAGTCGAGCTTCGTGTCGGGAAGAAGAGCCGGCTCATGTGGGTCGTCGAGATAACGTAAATGTTGTAGAGCCCGCGCTCTACAGATCGATCTGAACGCCCTCTTGCGCCACAAACGAGCCTTCGAATAGGCGCTTCGCCTCTTCGGCGACACCGTCCATGAAGATGTCGTCGTGATAGGGATCGTGGTGGAAGATCGCGAGCCGCTTTACGTTCGCAAGTTTCGCGAGACGGACGCCTTCTTGCCACGTGGAGTGCCCCCAGCCGACCTTCTCTTTGAATTCTTCGTCGGTATACGTGGAGTCGTAGATCACCATGTCGGCGTGATCGATCAGCTCGAGCACGCGTTCGTCCGGCTTCCCCGGTTCGTGCTCGGTATCGGTCACATAACAAATCGACTTGCCACCAAACTCGATACGATAGCCCGTTGCACCATCAGGATGACGCAGAGGTGCGGTTCGGATCTGTGCATCGCCCAGCTCAAAACGTTCCCCGGCCTCAAAATCGGTAAAGGCAAAACGCGCCTTCAGTGCTTCGAATGGGACAGGAAACATCGGTCGCGCCATTTGCCCAGCGAGCACTCGCTCAACACCTCCCGCGGCAGCGAGATGACCGGCGTAGATGTGAAACCGATGATCGCCGACGTAGCCCGGAGTGAAGAAAGGGAAGCCGTTGATATGGTCCCAGTGCGTGTGAGTGAGCAACATTGCGGCTTCGCGAACGCCTCGCTCAAGAAAGCTCTGGCCGAGATTTCGAATGCCGGTTCCCGCATCGAGGATGATGTGGGTGTCTCCCGCTTTCACCTCGATGCAGCTCGTGTTGCCTCCGTAGCGCACATGATCTGGGGACGGACAAGCGATCGAACCGCGTACTCCCCAAAATCGAACCCAAAAATCCATGCGTCTCCCTACGTCCTTCCCAGAAGGACCTTTGTAACACGCTCTAATCAATGCTTCACATACTTCGCAAAGGGATCGGACATCTCCCGTCGAGAGGCACGTGAGGAGGAGTGTGTTTCCAGCACGAATTTGGGGCATTATCGCGGTGGTTTCGGCTCCCCCAAGTCCAAAGTGCAAGGGAAATCCAGATCGCTTCGAACGCCAAAAACACGAGATTTCGAAGGATCTTAGGAAGCATCGCCGGTGCTTCTTTGCCTTCGGCACTCGACGCACCCGCGACTTCCGCGAATACTCTGCTTGTGACCTTTGAACTCGAGTTCAAACGGCGCTTTTCGATGGCACATCGCTTACATGCGGGAGCCTCCGAAAAGTGCGCGACGCCACATGGGCATAACGAATACGTGCGAGTTCGGTTGGCCGGCGAAACCGAACGTCTCGATGGCCACGCCAATATGGTCGTCGAATTCGGAGCGCTGAAACGCACCTGGCACCGGTTTATCGACGATCATATCGACCACGCCCTGCAGCTCGACCGGGCCGATCCGCTCCTGCCAATGATTCGAGAGCAGTTTTCGGGTTGGCGTCTCGTCATCACGCCGGGAGACCCGACGACCGAGCTACTGGCCGCCCTCTTGGCGAGCAAGTGCCAGGCATTCATGAACGCGGCATCTCATCCCGTTCGGGTCATCGAGGTGCATCTTGAGGAGACGCCGACGAACTCGGTGATCTTCCGCGGCGATCCGGCACAGGCATTGCCGCCCGGAAACGGCTGGTGGACTCGGGCGGATATGAGCACCCGAGATGATGAGGGAGAGAGCGCATGAGACAGCCGGTTCGTTGGTCTGAGATTTTTGGACTGCAGCCCTTCCTCCCTCGCGTCCGCCAGATGTGGACGGCGGTCGTGGGCGACCCTTATCTGCCCCCGAGCCTCTGGGGATTCAGCTCCCTCAAGATGCTCCGCCCATGGCGCTCGGTGCCGCTCTGGCTCGGGCGTCGCGACCCTCATAGTGTGCTCATCTACAATCTTCCCAACCGGCACGCGCTCGAGCGACTTCATTCCGATTGGAAGGGGGCGTATAGCGTTCGCGTCACCGATATCCTCGATTTCCGCGGACGGGATACCCTCAGCTACGACAGTCATATCGGGACCGACTTTGCAGTGCCGCCCGGAACCGAAATCGTCGCCAGCGCCCCGGGGCGCGTGGTCTCCGTCAGTTGCGAAATGCAGCGGGGCGGATTGAAAGTTCAGATCGATCACGGCGAGGGTCTACTCACCGCTTCCAACCACATCGCGCGGGCGCTGGTCGAAGAGGGTGACGAAGTGAAGCGGGGCCAGGTCATCGCGCTCAGCGGGATGAGCTCCATTGACGGGGTGCTCTTCGCACCTTGGCTCGCGCCGCACCTTCACTTTAACGCGAGCCTCAACGGGGTTCCGGTCGATCCGTGGGCTGGGCCCGACGAGGTCTCGCTTTGGAAGGACGGGGTGCCGCGCCCCGCCACGGCCGAGGAACGCAACGATACGCCCGGTGCGTCGACGCGGTGGAACCCTGAAACAGTCGCTTCAAATATCGCGTCGATGAGCGATCCAGAGGTTCGAAGGAAACTCGAGTCCACCGCCCCCGAGCGGCAAGGCGCTGCGCTGGCGCTACAGAGGATGATTCGCCCCCAAGCCTTTGAGCGAATGGACGCGATCGTGGACGCGCCCTACCCGCGCAGCGAGCGGCTTACGCTGCCGTTTCAGAGAGAAGACTACCGAAGCGTGATCTTCGCGGACGATCTCGCCATCTGTTAGCGGCCCGTTGATTTACTCCCGCTGTCGAAAACGTGGGAGTTTTTCGTAAATGCCGCGAGGCGGGATTCGGAGTCAGTCAACGGCGGTTAGAAGCGAGCGAGGACAGCGGTGATATTGTCGCTGCCACCCGCTTGCTTCGCCGCTTGAACCAACGAGCGAACAGCCGGTTCAACAAGATCGGGAGAAGCCACGTGCATCAGACGCGCTTTGATCTCTTTCTCTTCGATCTCCCCGTGAAGACCGTCCGTGCAGAGCAAGACGCGATCGCCCTCACGGAGTTCGACCTGGTGCAGCTCCACCTTCGCTTCTTTTTCGCTGGTTGAAACGGAGTTTGTGAGCACGCTCGTAAACCGCGACGCTTTGGCTTCTTCTTCGGTCATCACCTTCATTCGAACCATCTCGTCTGCAAGGTTGTGGTCCCGAGTGAGGCGGAAGAGCTCCGAGCCACGCGCGAGGTAGGCCCGCGAATCTCCAACGTGCACGAGGTAGAGCATCGGCCACGCGACATACGCGAAGGTGAGCGTGCTCCCCATCGTTCCCTCAAGTCCCTTACGCGCGGCAACATCCTGCATCTTTCGCTGCGCTCGAGCGACCGCTTCCGTTAGCCCATCAGCGAGAGCGCGTTCGTCCCCCGCGGAATTCATCCGAAGCCAGGGCATAATGCTGAACGCGTAAGAAAGCATGGCGTCGGTGAGCACCGCGCTCGCAACATCGCCGCGGAGCTGCCCGCCCATGCCGTCGGCGACCATCATGATTCGGCCAATGGGCGTATCGGTGTGCGAGGTCCCATCGTTCGCGCTCAACCCGCAGCGCTCGATCATGATCGTGCGCTCGAGGCGCGCAATGACGAACTGGTCTTCGTTGCGTTCCCGAACCTGGCCAACGTCGGTCATGCCAAAGACCGCGGCGAGCGCACCGGGATCAAGGCCATCATTGAAACTCTCCACATCGGAGCGGCGCAGAAATTCGAGGGTCTTCTTCACAGTCATGGTTCAGCCTTACGCGGTTGAGGCTAAAGTGGGACCGAACTCTCTGGCAAGGACGATCGACTATCCCGCGCCTTCCAACGAAAAACGCCCGCGTGAAATACACGCGGGCGCTTCGTCATCTCGCTTCGTTCAGCGGCGGCGGCGGCGAAGGAAAATCGCAGCCATCAGCGTCAGCACGAAGAGTCCATCGGAGGAGGAACCGTTTGTTGCGCAAAGCGCGCCCCCGGCAAATCCGCCGTCGGTGTCGCCCGGCTGATCATTCGGACCGTCGATCGGATCAAGGTAATCCGGGATGCCGTCGTCATCGCTGTCGAGCGCATCGTCGGGGTCCCCGTCTCCGTTCTCGTCCGGGTTCTCCTCGGAGGTCGGTGTGCCGTCGCCATCGTCGTCCGGATCGAGATAGTCCGGCGTGCCGTCGCTATCCGTATCCTGAGCGGTCGGCTCTTCGTGGATGGTCAATACGCCGTCGCCATCGTCGTCCGGGTCACGCCAATCCTTCATGCCATCACCATCGGTATCGGGCAGCGGCGCCGCCATTCCTTCGTACGCGTCATCGATGCCGTTCTCATTGGCGTCGAGTCCCGTCGCCGAGATCTGCGGGGTGCCCTTCGCGTCGCTGTCCCAGCCTTCGGTCGAATCGGGCGCCGTGTCGTTGTCCGAGTCCGTGTCCTGGAAATCTGGAAGGCCATCGGTATCCGTATCCGGAGTCGCCAGCGCGCTGCCGCCCTGTCCGGGATCCAGAGAATCTGCGAGACCGTTTCCGTTCGCGTCGGCGAAGCCATCGACCAAACCGTTGTTGTCGGAATCGGTTCCATTCGCTTCGATGATATCGAGAAGACCGTCGCCATCGGAGTCGAGGTCCAGATGGTCGTCGATGCCGTCACGATCCGTATCGCGAGGGCTCAAACCGTCATCGTAGACATCGAGCAGACCGTCTCCATCACTATCGGTGTCATCGTCCGCCACGCCGTCTCCGTTCACATCGAGGGTGCGTCCGCCGCTCTCCCACGAGTCCACGATGCCATCGTTGTCGGAGTCGACATCCAGGTAGTCGGCCACGCCGTCTCCGTCCGCATCGCCCTCGCCTTCATCAATCGTGAGGATGCCGTCGTTGTCATCGTCCACGTCGTCGAAGTCTTGCTGACCGTCGCCGTCACTATCTTCGCACGCGGCGGTGTCCGGGAGAGTGGAGCATTCGATCGCGTCCGGAATCCCGTCTCCATCGGTATCGACCGGAGCAAAGCTCGGATCGAGGTAGTCGAGAATTCCGTTTCCATCGAGGTCTCCGCTTTCGCCGGGTCGCGTGTCTTCGCGACCATCGCTCGCGCCATCCTCGTCGGAATCCGAGTCGTACCAGTTCTTCAAATCGTCGGCGTCAACGTCCGTCGCGTCCGCAGCGGGGCCAATGCCGTCCGTCTCGTAGTCCGTCGCGTCCTGAATCTCCTGCGCCGTATCGATGCCATCATCGTCGTCGTCCGGATCCTGGAAGTTCGGAATCTCGTCCTCATCAAGATCGGGAAGCGGAGCTTCATCGCCGCCAGAATCTGGATCGAACGCATCATCGATGCCGTCGTCATCTTCGTCGAGGCCGGTAGGTTCAGCGTCCGCAACACCATCATGGTCGGCGTCGTGTCCCTCGAGAAGGTCGAGGATGCCATCGTCGTCTGCATCGCGGTCAAGGAAGTCGGGACCATCGTCTTCTCCGTCGGTATTCGGGAGCGGAAGCGGTGATTCTTCGGTCGCGTCGTCGGCGCCGTCATCATCTGCGTCCGTGAACCCATCGATCTCTCCGTCGCCATCGGTATCCGCGCCGCCACCCTCGATCGTATCGGTAATGCCGTCCCCATCCGCATCGCGGTCGAGGTGGTTTGGGATGCCATCGCCGTCGAAGTCGACGCTCTCATCGAGCGTATCGCAGACCCCATTGTCGTCCGCGTCACCGCAGTCGACAAAGTTCGGGTCCTCAAAGTCGAGAATACCATCGTCGTCGGTGTCACGATGGAGCGCGCCAACCAGCTCGTTCGCATCTGGGATGCCGTCGTTATCGTCGTCGAGGTCATCTTCGTCCGGCACCCCGTCATCGTCCGCGTCGCCCTGCGTGCAGCGACCGTCGTCACAGGTCTCGGTACCGCGGCAATCGGGCGTTACGAGGCACTCTACGCACTCGCTTGGGCCGGGGTCGCAGATGGGTTGAGCTTCGGAGCAACCAGAATCGATCTCGCCTGGGGCCGCATCGTCGAGGCAACCGGAGCAGCTCCCTGCGCCATCGCAGATTCCTCCACCGCACTCGGTGCCGGCCGCGACGTTCTCAAAACTGCAGGAGTTCTCGGAGCAGAGATCGGCCGTACACTCGTTGCCATCATCGCAGTGTCCTGCGACCGCGCACTCTACGCAGCGTGTGACCCCATCCGTCTCACAGTGGGGCGTCGGCGCTTCACAGCCATCGTCGCTTTCGAGCTCTGAACTGTCCATGCACACGGGCGCGCAGGTCGACGGCTCACCCTCACATTCGAACCCGGGCTCGACCTGACAGGCGGAGGAGCAGCCGTCGCCGGCAGAAGTGTTGCTATCGTCGCACGTTTCGAACCCTTCGATAACGCCGTTGCCGCACGTGCTCGTATCGGTCGTAAAGGCGATGCGGTAGTTCCACGATAGCGTGCCGGTCGCGGCGCCGAGATTCCACTGCACGCCCATGCCGTTGTCGGTGGTTGGGTCCGTATCGAGCGTATTCGACAGGTCGCGGCCATTGTCGATTTCCGAAAACGGCGTGCTGTACTGACCGCTATACCAACGGTCCCACTCTCGATCGCCCTGAATGAAGACTTCAAACTGAGTCCCCTTCTGTGTGCCAACGATCGTCGGCGCACCGTCGGCCGGTTCGAAGTACGCCGGTCCGGAATCACCGCCATCGAGATAAGTATCGATGATGTGGTACGCCTTGATGACGTCCGTGTTGTCGTCCGGGAGCGTTAAGGTCCAGCGGACATCGAAGAAATCATTGGGCGCTACGTAGAGATACGTGATCGTCAGCTGAATGCCCCGAGTTGAGGAAAGTTCGGTCTCCTGCACGAAGGGATCCGCTGCCGTGCCGGCACCCGAAACCGTCGACTGCGAGATGGGCGTCCAAGTCTCGTCGATATTCGCCGAATACGCGCTCCCGCGTCCCCCAACGAGATGAACGCCGCGCGCGACAAACACCCCGTTAAACATCGACTCGCTCGGCGGCACAGCACCGGGCGCGTACACCTGGCCGGTCCCGCGGCGAAACACCTGAAGCATGCCTTCGTTGCCCACCACGATGCGAAGACCGTCTCCCGCGACGTTTCCCCCAGTAGGGTTAATGATGACCTGCGCTGACGCAGTCGTGGTGGAGGCGAGTGCAAAGAGCACGATCCCCCACAGCGAGTTCCATTTCCGACTCATTCTACCTCCCATTTCGAACAGCGATGTCCGTGTAGGGCACTTTGGCAGGCGAGACCGACGCGGCAAGAAACGCTGTGACCTCACTCCCACAAATGGGCATTTCTCATACAAAGCGTGCAGCGCAATTTTAGTGACAGCGGAAGAACGCTCGCAACGCTTCGAATCCGGCGCAATCGGACGCGAGTCGAAAAATCGGAAAATGGGGTCTCAAACTGAGCACTTTTGTGTACCATGGCGGAACGTTGCGGCTCTCCAGATGAGTCTCAGCTAGCCGAAATCACATGCATTCTACGAGAGAGAGAAAATTTTCTTCCGCGCGCGAGCAGCGACTGCGCGGAGCGCTCTTCTCGACTTTCGGCGACTTCGTTTAGTGGAGGAATCACGTTTATGGCGCGAGCCAGTTCCAAAAAAGATCCATACCTCGGGAAAGTAGTCGCGGGACGATACCGTCTCGAGAGCCGCCTTGGGGAAGGAGGTATGGGCGTTGTCTATCGCGCCCGTCACGTGCTCATCGATCGCGTGGTGGCGCTCAAACTGATCCGGCCCGACCTTCGAGGAGAGACCCATCTCCGCGCCTGGATGCTTCGCGAAGCCCGCGCCGCGAACCGCGTCGACCACGCGCATATCGTCGACATTCATGACGTCGGCGAGACGGAAGACGGCGAACTCTACCTGGTGATGGAGTACCTCATCGGTACTGCACTATCGACCGAGGTCGCGAAGGGCCCGATGCCGCTCGCACGCGCCGTCGACATTCTTGAGCAGATGTGTGCGGCCCTTGGACGTGCGCATGACCTCGGGGTGGTTCACCGCGATCTCAAAAGCGACAACGTCATGCTCACAAACGGGCGTGGTGGTCGTCAGGACTTCGTGAAGATCCTCGACTTCGGGCTCGCAGCCCTCGCTCGGGACGCTCGGCTCGCGCCGAAGGGAGCCGTCTTCGGGACGCCGGAATATATGTCGCCGGAGCAGGCGCGGGGTGAAGATGCCGTCGCCGTCTCCGACCTCTACAGCCTCGGCGTGCTCTTTTACGAGATGCTCACTGGGAAGCTCCCCTTCCGTTCTCCGGACCGTGACACGCTCCTTAAAATGCAGATGACGTCGCCCGCGCCGAAGCCGAGCGCGAAGCGCCCCGACCTCATGCCCGAGGCCGAACGAATCTGTCTGAAGCTTCTCGAGAAGCGCCCTGAAGATCGATTCCGCGACGGTCACCATCTCCAGGAAGAGCTGAAGAAACTGCAGCGCTCGCTCCCCTCGGCCACGGTCTGGGAGAAAGCCGATTCTTCGGATGCGCCCGCTCCCGCGCCGCCCCCACCGCCAGCGCCCTCGCCGGGGGTTGTCGAGTGGTCGCGTCGCGCCGCGACCTTCCTTCGCGCGACGTCTCGCGCTTACCCCAACGGCAATGCGCCTGAGACGATTCGGCAAGCCGCCGATCGAATGTGGGATCTGGCCGCGCGCGCTTCGCGCCTTGAGGGCGAACTCTCGACCCATTCACGGAAGCTCGAAGCGATCGAAAAGCGAGGTCGCGCACTGCGCGCGGAGATCGGTCGTAAGGTCGAGGAGCTCGCGGGCGAAGAGTCCCGGGCGCTTCGGCAGGCATTGACCGAACGCGATCGCGCGAAGCGTCTTGAGAACGCACAGCGCGAGGCGCAATCGACTTACGCAACCCTTGAGCAGAACCTCACGAGCAACCCGACGGCGGCGCTTTATCAATCCCTCGGTCAAGCGCACGGTCGCGCGAACGCACTTGGGCAGGTCGTCACCGACTACCGCCGGCGCGCGCAAGAGCAAGAGGATTACGGGAAGAGCCTGCGCGCGCAGATCGATGAACTGCGCGCCCAGCTCCAGCGGTATAGCGAAGCCCTCGAGAGCGACCTTCAGGCCGGACGTGAGCGAATCGCTTCGCGTGTTCGAGAGGCGCTCGGCTACGAGCGCTCCTTCGTGGATGCCTCCACGATTCTTTTAGAGCACCTGCGCCAAAAGCCGGAATGCCGCGAACTTCTCGAGAAGATCGAGGGCGAGCCGGATATCGGCTAGCAGGCTGGTGAAAAACGTCCGAAACCGCTTCGCGGCATTTTCACGCACTCAAACGCCATCCAATTCTCGCCACGTATGCACAATACGCGTCCAATCATCGGACGCATCTGCGCACGCCAACATCCAACGAACCAAAATCGGCTCTTTTTCACGAGCCTGCTAGCAGATAGCCCCTTCATTCCATTTCCAGACACGGACTTATGAGCACCGAAAGCACCCCCAACCTCGCGGTCTTTTTCGACTTCGAGAACGTCGCGATCGGCGCCCGCGATTCGAACTACGACCTCGACATCTCCCTTATCCTGGAGCGCATCCTCGATAAGGGAAATATCGTCGTCAAGAAGGCGTATTGCGATTGGAATCGCTACAAGTCCTTTAAGCGGCCGATGCACGAGGCCGCGTTTGAGCTGATCGAGATCCCGCACGTTTCCTACTCTGGGAAAAACTCTGCGGACATTCGCCTCGTCGTCGACGCGCTCGACCTCAGCTACACCAAACAGCACATCGATACCTTCGTCATCATCAGCGGCGATAGCGATTTTTCGCCGCTCGTCTCAAAGCTACGCGAGAACGCAAAAGCCGTGATCGGCGTGGGCGTCAAAAACAGCTCAAGCGACCTCCTGATCGAAGGCTGTGACGAGTTCATCTATTACGACGATCTCGAACGCGTCCGGCGACGCTCGCCGAGCCGCAGCAAGAGCAAAGGTCGGCGAGGCGGACGTGGCCGCGGACGTGACAAGAGCGCCCCGCAGACCGGCGAACAGCCTGCCCTCAGCGTCTCCCATCGCGATGCCCCGAAAGCGGAAAAGCCCAGTGAGGCGAAACCGAGCGCGGCCGAAGCACAGGGCGAAAAGTCCGAGGCGCTCGAGCTGGTTCTCGACGTCATCGAACGCCTCTTCGAAGACCGAAACGGCCAGCTCTGGGGTTCGATGGTCAAGCAAGTCTTAAAGCGAAAGCGCCCTCAGTTCAGCGAGGGATACTACGGCTTCCGCAGCTTTAATCAGCTCCTGAAACACGCCGAAGAAGAGAAGCTTCTTGAGCTCCAGCGCGACGATAAGAGCGGCGGCT
>JAHDCI010000059.1 GCA_020629955.1 Myxococcota bacterium
AACATGAGGAGCAAACGCTCCGGCGAACCGTCGCTATTTCGCCGGCCCTATTTCGAAACTCGTTTCGCGCCACTTTCCTAGCTCAAACGCCATCCCAGCGTGTGACGTCGGAGCAAGTTAGCGTTCGACGTCGCCCGCAAACACAAAGGTCGCGGGACCGCGCATGCGGATGCGCTCTCCCGGATCGCCGACCGTGATCTGGAGCGAACCGCCCGGGAGGCTGACCTCGAGCGGCCGTTTCGCCCGAGCGCGCCCTGTCCACACCGCGGCTGCCGCGGCGGCACACGCGCCCGTTCCGCATGCCTGGGTCCAGCCGACGCCGCGCTCGAAAACCGAGAGTGCGAGACGTCCCCCTTGGAGAGACGCAAAACCCACGTTCGCTCCGTCTGGAAACCAGTCGAGGGCCTGGAGCCGGGGTGCGAGACGTTCGCGTGCCTCTTCGCCAAGTGGCGAGAACGTCACCAAGTGCGGATTGCCAACTCCGACCGCCGTTACTTTGATCGCGCCGAAATCTTCAGAGAGAGCGAAGTCGATCGCTGGCTCTGCACGGGTGAGTGGAATCTCGAGCGGGTTCGAAGTCGCTGCCCGCATCCAAACCTCGACATCGCCTTGTCCATGGACCTTCACAGAGTGGGGACCCGAGGCAGTCTGCACTTCAAACTCTTCCGGAGCGCCTCGTCGATGCAGGTACTCGGCAACGCAGCGGAGCCCGTTGCCGCACATCAATGCAACGGACCCATCGGAGTTAAACACTTCCATCGCGCGAGACCCGACATCGACCCGAAGCACGCCGTCGGCACCGATCCCTTTTCGCCGGTCACAAAGGCGGATCGCTTCGGCGCGCGTAACGCTCGACTCGACGAGGACAAAGTCGTTACCGATGCCCTCATACTTTTCGAAGCGCACTACTCCTCTTCGCTTCCTACCACGCCACCGATCGGTAAAGCGGCGCCGCTTTCGTGCTTTTCGATCATCCGCTGGATTTCGGTCGCAGTCGGTGTCGCGCCGACCAGGTCGGTGATCTCGGAAAGTCGTACGCCAAGCGTTCGGATATGCGAAGGAGAGACCTCGCGCATCACATCGCGCGCAAGCTTCGTCGCCTCCGCAGCGCGATCGAGCGCAACCAGATAAACGAGCAATTCGAGGCGACGATCGATGTCCTGCGGATGCGCTGAGGAGGCCGCTCTCGCGATCCGTGTCGCACCACGCAAGTCGGTGCCGCGAGCTCCTGGATCCTGCTTCGCGTGGTGCACCGCGGCACGCGCTACGCGTAGCGCAGCCGAGTCGGGAAGGCGCTCAAGCGCCGCATCCGCGGTCTTTAGCGCATCTTCGAGTATTCCTTGTTGACGCTGAAGGTCGATCTTTCGGTAAAGCGCTTCTTCGTCCGCGGGGTTCTCCTCAAGAAAGGATTCGAGCTCTTCGGCTGCGTTTTCGTAGCGCTCAAGGGCAGCGTAGACTTCGATCCTTCGCATGCGCGCGAAGCGGTGTCCGGGCGCGGTGTCGAGCGCTTGATGTAAGTCGGCGAGCGCTTCCATTGGGCGTCCACTTTCGAGAAGCGCCGAAGCCCGCTGAGCAAGCACGTCCGGATCGCCCGGCCGCAACTGCACCGCCTCGACAAATTCTTCGATCGATTCATCCGTTCGCTGCGAAAGACGTAGCAGCTTCGCGCGCATTGCCGAGGTCGCCGGCAGCTCTCCGCCGAGGTCCTCAACCTGTTCGAGATCTGCAAGAGCCTCATCGTGATGGCCGGTTTCCATTCGCGCCTTTGCGCGCCCTCGGAGCGCAACAATCTCCGTCGGATCGAGCGCGACGGCGGCCTCGAAGGATTTCAGCGCTTCCGAGAACTGCGAGAGTTCAAGTTGGCATTCGCCACGCCGTGCGAACGCGATCGCGCTCTGCTCAAGCTCCAGCGCCCGTTCGGCCGAGGCGAGCGCCTCCTCAAAACGTGAGAGCATTCGCAAGGCGTTCGAACGCCCCAGATGCGCGGTGGCCGAATCGGTCGAAAGCTCAATCGCGCGGTCGTAATCACTCAAAGCGTCTTCCAAACGGTCAAGACCGAGGAAGGATTCCGCACGCATTCGGCGAAGGCGAGACGAGCCCGGGGTTTTCTTCACGAGCCAGTCAAAATCGACCAAAGCGAGCTCATGTCGCCCGGCGCTCTGATGAGCTCTGGCGCGCCCCTCCCTCGCCCACGGGTACTCCGGCCGAATCTCGAGGGCCGCGTCGAAATCCGCAAGCGCTTCCGCTTCGCGCTCCAGCTTGTGAAAGGTCTCCGCTCTCGAAGCGAGCGCCCACGCATACTTCGGCTTTAGATCGATCGCCCGGTCGAATCCGGCGAGCGCCTCCGGGTAACGCTCCATCAGGCGAAGCGTGTCCGCGCGATGTGCGATGGCCCAGCTATCGGAGGGATCTTGCGCGAGAAGACGCTCAAAATCAGCGAGCGCAAGTTCGTACCGTTGTAGCTCGACGAGCGTCTCCGCCCGCCGACCGATCGCGAAGGGATTTTTCGGATCGATCGCGATCGCTCGGTCGAGATCTGTGAGCGCGCGTTCGTACTTTCGCATATCGAAAAAGACCATCCCGCGATTCGAGAGCGCCCACGCGTAACGGCCATCGAGCGAGACCGCCCGGCTGAGGTCAGCCCACGCTTCGTCGAGCTGCCGCTTCGTGCGATAGGCCGCGCCACGGCTCGCGTGGGCCCAGGCGTTGTTCGGCTCGAGCGCGATCGCTCTCGACAGATCTCGAATCGCATCTTCGAGCCGCCCTGCGAGGCGATGCATCTCGCCGCGTTGAGCGAGCGCCCATGGATACTCCTCTTGAATGCGGATCGCCGCGTTGTAATCGGCGAGCGCTCCCTCGGTATCTCCCAGAATCGAGCGGCTCTTTCCTCGAGACGCATAGACCCACGCGAGCTTCTTGTCCCGTTCGAGCGCCAGGTCGAAATCTTTGACTGCGCCTGCATGATCGCCTTTTAGGCGAAGCGCCTCCCCCCGAGTGGCGACGATGCTCGCTCGTGAGTCATTCTTCGAAGCGCGCGAAAGGTCCGCGATAGCGTCGTCGTACCGCGCGGCATCGAGATAGAGTTCGCCGCGACGAAAGAGCGCCCAGGAATACTCCGGGTCAAGATCGATCGCCCTCGAGAGGTCCGCGATTCCGAGCTGGTTCTCGCCGGTTTTCGATCGAGCGTCTCCTCGACTCGCGAGCGCGAAGGCATATCCTGGATCGACCGAGAGCGCTCGATTCAGCGCCTCGATCGCTTCGGCGTAGCGTCGCTGTCTTCGAAGCACCTCACCCTTTTGCCCGAGCGCCTCGGCATGATCGGGATCGCTGTCCAAAATCCGGGCAAAGGCGGCCAACGCGGCATCGTTTCGACCCGCGTTCATCAAATCTTTGGCCTGCCGAAGCAACTCGTCGATCGACTCACTCACGGTCGAGAGGTGTAGCACAATTCGCTCGAAAGCAGTGGCTTCTGAGCGAGGCGGACGTTTACGCGAGCCGTTCACCCGCCTGTGGAAACACGCTCGCCCACCTCAACACAAAGGTAAGTGTGCATTTCGCCCTTTCGCAAAACCAGGTGCACTTCGCCAAGCTGCCGGAAAACGCCGACCTCACGGCCCTCGAAGCGCACCGTTTCCGTCTCGGGGAAATCTCGCTGCGTGCTCGGACGACTGCGCCAATACGTTCGGCCCCTCGCACGAACCGCGGCGCCGCAAATACCGGACTCAAGGCGCAAACGGGAAAATACCCGGTCGCGAAGCGCGGCCTCGGACCGGCTCCCCCGCGCCGAGAGCACCCGCTCGGCCCATCCTTCAAAGGACTCGGCGCGTTCGAATACTGGGCGAGGAATTTCGGACGACGGGGCGGACGCGTCGCCACACGCCCCTAGCCCGGCCACCAGGAGCAATCCTGCCAAGTATGGACGAGTTCGGGCCACAGCGAAGAGACGGTAGTCACGAACTGGGCTTCATGCCCAATTCCGATCGCGATCGGGTCGATGTCGCGCCCGATCGCGCTGAGCGCTTCCGCGAGCGAAGTCCCAACCTCGTGCGCGCCAACGCGAAACTGTCCGCCAACTTGTACGAGCTTACGCGGCTCGCCCATCGTCTCGAAACGGAAAACCACGTCTCCGGCGAGACGCTCGTAGGAGCGAAACTCAACGCCTTCGGTCTTTGCTCTTTCGAGGGTCGGCGCGGAAAACGATGCCCACTGTACGCGCGGAAAAAGCGCATCCCCTTCAACGTCTCGATCGATCGCCGTCAACTCGAGCTGCGTCGCATAGGGAAGCGCCGCAGCATAAATCTGAGCGCCTCCAACAACGAAGGGCAATGGGTCGTCCTCGACCATGGCGAGCGCGGTTTGGAGCGAGTTCGCGTGCTCGACACCTTTTGCTTCGTAGTTGGCGGCTCGGGAGAGCACGATATTTCGGCGTCCCGGAAGAGGACGACCGATGAGCTCGAACGTCACGCGGCCCATGATCAGCGCGTGCCCCATCGTCAGCTTCTTAAATCGCTTCAGATCCTCAGGAATGTGCCACGGCAACCCAAAACGCCCGTCGCTCTTTCCCAGTACCCGACCGCGGGCGTGCGCCGCGATCAGGGCGAGCGATGGCATTCTCTCCACGACGAGTTCGCGATATCCAGTCATTCTGAGTCGCTCATCGATCTGTTCGGGTTGGCGGCACGGGTGCAACACATTGAGCCGAGCGTGGACGTCGCCTGAACCCGCGAAAACGCCGCGATGCGGGATTGGAATGCATCAACGGATACGCTCTAAACCGCAACGGGCGCTTTGATACGAGGATGGGGATGGTAATCCTTTAGTTCGAAGTCTTCGAAACGGAAGTCTTCAAGCGATGATTGCTCGCCATGAATCACCATCGCTGGGAGCGTTCGAGGCTCGCGCGAGAGCTGTTTCTTCGCTTGCTCCACATGATTCGAGTAGAGGTGCACGTCGCCGAAGGTGTGCACGAACTCCCCAAGTCCGAGGCCAGTCACCTTGGCCACCATCATCGTCAAGAGCGCGTAGCTCGCAATGTTGAAGGGGACGCCGAGGAAATAGTCGGCGCTCCGCTGATAGAGCTGGCAGCTCAGCCGGCGCCGGCTCTCGCCTTCGCGCGGGCTGTGAACGTAGAATTGGAAAAGCGTATGGCACGGCGGTAGCGCAACCAGGTCGGCTTCCCGGGGATGCCAACCGGAGACAAGAATGCGTCTGCTTTCCGGAGAGTTTCGGATCAGGTCGACCGCTCGCTGTAGCTGGTCGACGCCGTTACGGGCGTACGTCCCGTCTTCTTTCAAGGTGGCCCCGAAGTTTCGCCATTGGTGGCCATAGACAGGGCCAAGGTCGCCGGCTTCGCGCCCAAAACGCGCGGTCTGCTCCGCGGTTGCCCACTCATCCCAAATGGTCACGCCGACTTCTTGCAGCGACCGAACGTCGGTCTCTCCTCGAACGAACCAGAGAAGCTCGTGCAAGATGGATTTGAGGTGCACCTTCTTTGTCGTGAGCAGAGGAAAATGCGGGTCGAGAGCGAAGCGAAGCTGTCGACCGAACAGACTCCGGGTGCCGGTTCCGGTGCGGTCCCCACGAATCTCCCCTTCGTCGAGAAGCTCACGAAGAAGCGAGAGGTAGGTGTTCACTCTTCGACCTCAGGAGCTTCCGCAGCCTCGTCGCGCCGAATCGAGTATCGAACGAGCGCCCGCAAAATGTCGTTCCGTTCGAGGTCGCCGACAAGGCGCTTCACGTCTTCGTAAATCGACGGGTCCACCAAAAATCCGCCGATCGTGCCACGGCCGGCGCGCACATCGGCGCTGATCGCGGCGGCGTCTTCGCTGACCTGGGTAAGATTCGCGAGCAGCTCATCGGCCGTATCTTCGTAGATGAGGTCGTGAACCGTTCCATCCCCTTCGCGAACATCCGACAGAATCTGCGCGAGCTCGCCCGTGGCTTCCCCAATATTGTCGAGCGCGGCTTCGGCTTCGTTTCCATAAATCAGCGCATGGGCGCTACCGTCACCTGAGCGGACCTCGTCCGCGATTTGCCGAAAACTTCGTGCGGTTCGTGAGAACTCGGCGCTGGTGGAGCGGAGGTTCTGAAGAGTCGCCACCAACTCATCACCGGTCTGAGGGTCGGTCATCAATCGCTGAACCGCTCCATCTCCCGACGCGAGCATCCCCGTCACCTGAGCAAGATTGTGCACGACCTCGTTCAGATCGTTGGCTAGCTCCTGGTTCGCGAAGGGTTCGGTCATGCGGCGAAGGTTGCTCGTGAGCCCTTCCACTTCGCCGGCGATTTCCCCTGCCCTCGCCATCAGGTCCGAGTCGGCGTTCACAAAAAGCGGTGTCTCGGCAGGCCATTCTGGTAGTTCGCGGGCGCCTACAGAAATATCCAAGAGCCGGTCTCCGAGCATGCCCTTCGAACCAACGATCACAACAGAGGGCCGCGGCGCATCCCCCGTAAGAGAATCTGGGGATACCGAGGGATTTCCGCGGATGAGATCTGTCGCGCTGTCGAGAACCGAGAAACGAACACGCACCGTACCCACGTCTTCAAACTCAACGCTTTGAACAGAGCCTACGGTGACGCCAGCGATACGAACGGTGTTGCCTGGAACGAGGCCACCGACATCCTCGAAAACTGCGACGTAATCCGTTTTCGAGGAGAACATTCCTTTTCTCGATCCGAGAACAAAGGCGATCGCCGACCCAACGATGAGCGCGACGAGCACGAAGACACCGACGCGAACATTGGTTTTTGTGTCGTTTTTTGCGCCGCTCATACGCCGCTCCTTAACAGGGACTCCACCGTTTCCTCCTCTTCCGAGGCGTTGCCTTCGACAAAGTCGCGCACGCGTGCGTCTTCGCTCGTCAGCATATCTGCGGGCTGTCCGGTAAAGATCACTTCGCCGCCCTGAATCATTGCGATCCGGTGACTGATTTTAAACGCGCTCGGCATATCGTGCGTCACGGCGATGGAAGTAATGTTCAAGGTGCTCTGAAGCTCAACGATCAAATCGGTGATTCGGCTGATATTGATGGGGTCGAGCCCGGTGGTTGGCTCGTCATAAAGAAGAACTTCGGGGCCGACCGCAATCGCGCGGGCGAGCCCTACTCGCTTCTTCATACCCGCGGAGAGACTTGCTGGCCATCGTTTCTGCGCGCCGCTCATGCCCACCTTCGAGAGCGCATCTTCCACGCGGTCATCGATTTCACCCTCTGGCGTCCCATGCTCTCGCATCCCGTAGGCAACGTTGTCGCCCACCGAAAGACTATCGAAAAGCGCCGCACCCTGAAAAAGCATGGCAATTCTTCGTCGAACGCCTCTCCATTGCTTCGCATCCCCTTGATCGATCCGCTCACCGTCGAAATGAATGGAGCCCTCATCCACCGAGAGTAGGCCCACCAACATTTTGAGCATCACGCTCTTCCCTTGGCCCGAGCCACCGATCACCGTCAGGGTTTCCCCCGAGTGAACCTGAAGATTTAGTCCCCGGTACACGCGCTTCGGCCCGAAGGCTTTCTTCACATCGCGAAACTCGATCAAGGCCATCGCCCGCGCAGCGTAGCAGGGTGCAGCCAAAGGACCGGCGCTGATTTGCGGATTTTCGAAAACCGCGACCGTTGACGAGAAAGATTTCAAAAAAGTGATCTTTTTTCCCAAGAACTCGGGAAGCGCGGAGTCCGATACGTACGACTCGCACAATAGAAAGGTTCCGGGGCGTCCTTTGGTTGGTTGCCCCCCCTCGAAACAGGTTCGCCCGAGACGAAAATCCACCGAAAAGGTCGTTTCTGATCCCCTCACAGAGACGCTCTTCCCACTCGGCCGAAGTTGTCCGCGCTTCCCGCGTTGACACTCTGCGGCCCCACCTGCTAAATGACCCGTTACTGCGGGCGGTAATTTACCGCACCCCGAAGGAGCACACTCGATGTCCGAGAAGAAGGAATCTTCAGTCCTCGTCAACCTTAAGGAGCTAATGAACCTTGAGGAGGATCGCATTCGTGATGAGGAAGAAGAAGAGCGCCGCATAGAAGAAGAGGCGCGTCTCGCCGCCGAAGCCGAAGAGCGCCGCAAGCGCGAAGAGGAAGAAGCGAAGATTCGTGCCGAAGAAGAGGCGCGTCTTGAGGCTGAGCGCCGCGAGCGTGAAGAGGTCGCCCGTCTCGAGCGAGAGAAGGAAGCTGCAGCGCTTAAGGTGAAGCTCGAGCAGGAAGCGCGTGAGCGCGAGACCGAGCAGAAGCGCCTCCTCGAGCACGAGCGTGAGATGGCGAACATCCGCGCCAACGAGAAAAAGGGGATTCATCCCGGAATCATCGCTGGGCTCCTGCTCCTGGTGATTGGCGGCGCCGCGGGCATCTACTTCGGTGTGATTCAGCCCGAAGCCGAGCGACGCGAAGAGGTCGCCGCGCAAGCGCGTGAGCAAGCCGCACGAGAAGCGGAACAGCGTCAGGCAGCGGAGGCCCAGGCGGCCGAAGCGCAGGCGGCCGCGAACGCAGCGGCGGCTCGAGCAGCGGCGGCCGAGCGAGAGGCGGCGCAGGCGGCAGCACAGGCGGCCTCCGCAATGGACACTTCCGGCGCGACCACCACGACGCGTCGCCGACGTCGTCGTCGATCGGGCGGCATGACCGCAGCCATGAGCAGTGGAGGCAGCCGAATGGCCGCGAGCAACGACCCGCTCGCCGGACTCGATCTCTAAGAGAGCTATTCAATGAGTGGCCGTGCCTCAGACACTTGCCGGCCGAAAGAAGAAGACCGGGCAGTGCCCGGTTTTACTTTTTTCTCGGCCCTCGTTTTCGCACTTCTAACTTCTTGCAACCTTCCTTCGCCGCCCCCGACCGAGCGAAGGCCCTTCGAAGAAGAACCTGAGGCGGCGCGGGTTCGACCGAGAGTAGCCCCCGGTCAAAGCTGCACGTCTCGCGCTGACTGCGCGGGCCACCAGCGCTGTGTCCAGCAGAGATGTTCTCCCTACGAGACCTCCCATCGCGGTGAGCTCCTCGCTTACGCTGCCCGCGCCGAGGCGCACGGAAACTCGGCGATGGCGGTCGAACTCTACGGGGCTGCGATTGCCGCCTTTGAGGAGGATGAGTTGCCGGTTCCGGCCGAGATTGTTTGCGAACTGGCCCTGCAAGCCCTCTCCGCCCGGAACTCCGACGCCGAACAAGAGACCGCGCTTCACCATGCACACCGGTGCGTGCGCGAGTCACTTATTGGAAGCGAGCTCCGAGAAGCTGTTCTTCAGAAGGTCGCAGCGACCTCGTACCACCGAGGCCTTGCGCCAAATGCGATGGATGATGAAGCACCAAGCTCGTTTCTGACAGATGCGCCTCGAGCCCCTCTCAGTGGAGCAATCGAGGTCGACATCCGGCGGTCGCGAGTTGGTGCAGAGACCGAGGATCCCAACCTGCTTCGCGCGGTACGCGCGTGTTTTCTCCGGGACTGGGAATCGTCGCGCCGGCTTCGTATTCACGCGCTCTTCCGAGTTCGGACAGGGCGTCGACTGGCAGAGACTCAAGCCCCCCCCGTCGAAGTTGAAACCGACGACTCCGTCTTTTCGCAGTGCCTTCGCGTCCATTTGGAAGCCGATGCCTTTCCGCAAGCGCAGCCGGAGGCGATTCGCATTCGAGCCGAGTTGCCGTAGTCGTTGCTTGATTTTCTCACGAAACCACGTTGTCGGGTGAACGAGGCCACGCGGTCTTTTGGACCGCGCATTGACATGAACGCCCCTCGTTGGGATCCTCTCGAAGTGGTCGTGGGTCTCTCGCAAGATGCGGTGGCGCCTCGGTATTTCGGTTGATGAGCGAAGCAGAACTCGAGGAGAGCGAAGAGCAATTTCCGAAGCGATTCGGAAAATACACATTGCTCCGTCGTCTCGCGGTCGGCGGGATGGCCGAGCTTTTCCTCGCCCTTCAGCGTTCGGTCGCGGGCTTCGAAAAACTCATCGTCGTCAAACGCATTTTGCCTCGGCTCGCAAACGACGAAGCCTTCGTCGAGATGCTCCTTCAAGAGGCGCGCATTGCCGCCACACTGACGCATCCGAATATCGCTCAGGTCTACGATATCGGTGTGGTTCAGGGCGACTACTACATCGCGATGGAGCACGTTCATGGGGAGGACCTCCGCTCCATCATTCGTCAGATGCGCCACTCCGAGGTGCGGAGCTTTCCGATCGAACATTCGATCGCGATCGCTCTTGGGTGCTGTAAGGGCCTGGCGCACGCCCACGACGGCCGAGATCTCGATGGGAACCCGCTCGAAATCGTTCATCGCGACGTCTCGCCGCAGAACGTCTTGGTCACATTTACGGGCGAAGTGAAGCTCGTTGATTTTGGAATCGCGAAAGCGGCGACCTCCAACCCAGACGACCACAAAAAGCTCAAAGGCAAGCTCGCGTATATGAGCCCCGAGCAGGCGCGACGCGAACCGCTCGACGGACGCAGTGATGTGTTCGCGCTGGGCATCATTCTCTTTGAGCTCTCCACCGGGAAGCGGCTCTTTCGAAGCAAGACGGAGGAGGAGACGCTGGAGCGGGTCAAGAGCGGGGATGTTCCAGACCCAAAGTCACTCAACCCCAATATGCCGGATGCGCTCGCCGCGATTATCGGCAAAGCCCTGAAATCCGACGTCGCGGACAGATATGAAAACGCCCGCGCGATGCAAGCGGACCTCGAAGAGCTGATTCGGCAAGAACAGCTCGTGGTCAGCGCGCTTTCGCTCGGCGAGTGGATGAAGACCCTCTTCGCAGAAAAACTCGACGAGCAGAAGCGAATGCTTCAAGAGGGCCGACAGCTGGCCGAAGTCCTTGCGGCCCAAGCGCCCGCCGACGAAGACTCGCTCTACGGTCACTCGCTTTCTGGGGTGTCCCACTCCGGGCTATCGACTCCTCCATCTTCCCCCCCTGACGAGAAGCGGCGAACCTTCTGGCCGGTTTTGCT
Source organism: Myxococcota bacterium (assembly GCA_020629955.1). GTDB lineage: Bacteria > Myxococcota_A > Polyangia > Polyangiales > Houyiibacteriaceae > JAHDCI01. The sequence goes on from JAHDCI010000059.1 coordinate 10,920, forward strand.
GCTCTTGCCGCTTATCGCATTCGCGTTCTGGTGGACCCAGCGCCCCCGCACGCAGGGAAACCTCTCCGTTCAATCCGCGCCGCCTGGAGCAAGCGTCACGATCGATGGGGAATCGCGCGGCGAAACTCCGCTCGATATCGACGGTCTCGCCCTCGGCCCTCATCGCCTCGTTCTTTCTCTCGAAGGGTACGAGCCCTTCGAGGAGGAGTTTTCACTAAGCGAGACCGCCCCCTCTCTCGCGATGCGACCCAACTTGCGCGCCATCGAAGAGGAAAATGGTGCGCTCCAGGTTCGAACCACTCCTCCCGGCGCACAGCTGATTGTCGATGGACAGGTCCACAGCGCGCTCTCGCCTTCCACGATCGGTGGTCTCAGCACCGGAGAGCATCATCTGATCGTGCAGCTGGACGGTTACCAGCGGCACGAAGAGAGCGTCGCGCTCACGGCAAACGCGCTCGAGGAAATCTCGGTCGAACTCGAACTCTCCCCGCTTCGCGAAGACCAGGCAGAGCTGGCTGTCACGCTTGAGCCTGAGGGGGCAGAGGCTTCACTCGATGAGCAAGTCATCACCGGAGGATCGATCCGAACAACCCCCGGAAGGCATGTTCTCCGTGTCGCTGCGGAAGGTCACCGAAGCGTCGAGATCCCCGTCGATCTCGGAGCTGGCGAGCGCGAAACTCTCACCGTGCGACTCGAAACTCTCATTCGAACCGGCGGCGGCTCTCCGATGGGCGGAATGGGCTCGATGGGCGGCATGAGCTCCATGGGCAGCTCTGGCCCTCCAGGGGCCCTTACCTTCGATGCTCGTCCGTGGTGCATCGTCAGCGTCGATGGCCGCAGACTCGGTCAGACCCCCATCGTGAACGTGCCACTCTCCTCGGGTTCCCATACGGTTTCGTGCGCCAATCCGGAGCTTAACGTGACCCGCCGGGTCAACATCACCGTACGCCCCGGTGAAACGACGCGACGCCGGATCTCGCTTGCGGAATGAGCGACTCTCTCCCGCCGCGGCGCACTCATGGTAGCGGCCGCTTCTCGTCATCGGATTTGCGGAGGCTCGGTGAAGGAACCCATATCGAAGACGGCGTACTGATCTTTCACCCCGAAAACGTCTCCATCGGTCGTTCGGTCTACGTCGGTCATCAAACCATCCTCAAGGGCTACTTCAAAAACGAGCTCATCATCGAGGACGGGTCATGGATCGGTCAGCAGTGTTTCTTTCACGCGGCCGGCGGCATTCGGATCGGTGAAAACGTGGGAATCGGCCCTGGCGTCCGCATTCTGACGAGCGTCCACGAAGAAGCGGGACGAGAACTGCCGATTCTGCACGCACCACTGCGCTTCTCCCCGGTGGTGATTCAACCTGACGCAGATATCGGCGTCGGCGCGATTCTCCTCCCCGGCGTCACCATCGGGCAAGGCGCACAGGTCGGCGCGGGTGCCGTCGTCACGCGGGATGTTGAGGCGTATTCGGTCGTCGCCGGCAACCCCGCCAAGCCACTTCGAATGCGACCGGAACCGTGACCGGGCAGCCGGCTCTGTCGCTCATCCTCCTCGCCTTTAACGAGGAGGAGAACCTTCGCCCTGTCCTCACCGAGATTGCTTCATGGAGAGACGAGCACGAAGTCGCACTTGAACTCATCGTCATCGATGACGGTTCGAGCGATGAGACAGCGAAACGTTCGGACGCTCTGATGACGGAGTTCCACTTTCGCGGAAAGGTCATCTCCCATGGGAAGAATCGCGGGATGGGCGCCGGGTTAAAAAGTGGAGTTGCAGCGAGCCGCGCCCCCTTCGTGACCTTCCTTCCGGCCGACGGACAAGTCCCTCCGACTGCGATCGATACCATGGCACGAGCGGGCGGGATCTCGCTTCGTGACGCACAAAGAGCCCGCGCGAGCGATTGCGATTTGGTGCTGAGCACCTACCGAAACCGAAACGATGGAACGTTTCGCCGCGTCCTCTCCAAAGGCCTCAGGCTGCTCATCCAGGCGATTCACCAGGTCGCGATCGAAAGTGAAGGCCCCTATCTTTTTCGGCGCTCGCTCTTTGATGCGCGCCAGCTCCCATCGGATTCTTTCTTCCTCAATTTCGAGTTCCCGATCCGGTGCGTCGGAGCGGGCCTTCGGATACGGAACGCGTTGGTCGATTGCCGTCCTCGAATCAGCGGTCATTCCAAAACGGCGCACGCGCGAGGGGTCGCCCGAATCGCAGGCGATTTGATTCGGTTCCGGGAGCGTCGTGCCCACGAATGGCTCCGAAGGAATCGGTAACGCGACCCGATCCCGACTATCCCAAAAACGCCTCAAGCTCGATCTTGAAGATTCCTAGCGCTATAGCGAAGACATGACTTTTCCGCGCCTTTGCCCGCTTCTCCTCACACTTCTTTTGGCATTCACCGCCTTTGGTTGCGGAGGAGACCCCGAATGGCTCAGCCCCTACGATGCGACAAACTCAGGCTGGATGATGAACGTGGGCGGCAGTGGCGCGAGCGACCTCTACTCCGTTGGTGGTACACGAACCTCGGCTTCCGCTCCACGGGGCGAAGGCGTGATCACTCACTTCGACGGGACGGAATGGCGAGAAGTCGATCACGGTCTCGACATCCCCATGCTCAACTGGGTGCACGCGAACGCAAGCGATGATGTATGGGCCGTAGGGCGCGATGGCACGATCGTCCACTTCGATGGAGCCGCATGGAGCGAAGTTGAGAGCCCAACCGAGCGTGAGCTTTGGGGCGTTTGGGGAAGCTCCGCCACCGATATCTGGGCAGTTGGAGGAGACGCCGCGCCGGAGCCTGGCCGGGAACCACTCCCGGAAATCATTCGCTACGATGGAAACACCTGGAGCATCGTGGAGTTCCCCGAGTTGATGCGCCGTGGCGTACGCTCGTTCTTTAAAGTCTGGGGCAGTTCGGCGAGCGATGTCTGGATCGTCGGAATGAGCGGAGTCGTTCTGCACTACGATGGTTCGACATTCACCGAGGAGTTCATCGGCGCGGATGTCGATCTCGTGAGCGTATGGGGCACGGGGCCCAACCAAATCGCGATTGTCGGCGGCCGAGGCAATGGCTGGGCCTATCGCTACAACGGCGCATGGCAAGCCAAGCAGGTCGAAGGACTGCCGGGCCTAAACGGAGTGTGGATGCGCGGCGATACGATCCATGCGGTGGGCGCTGCAGGAACGATTCTTCGACTCGATTTCGAGACGCTCGAGACCATCGGCGACGATAGCCTCGCAACCCGAAACGACTTCCATGCGGTGTTCGGCACGAGCGATGGCCTCGTCACCGTCGGCGGCAACCTATCGAACCCGGCCGGTCCCTTTCAGGGAACGCTGCAGAGTCGAGAGTTCGTCTCAGGCGATTGATCGATGCGGTCGGCGGCTCCGGCTCACACGCTACCTTCGTGTACCGACCTTCGTGTACCGACCTTCGTATCCTGACCTTCGAACCACGCTTCGAATTGCTCGTTCCATAGCGAAAACCGCCAACCAACGGGCAATCGCACAAGCGCGTGAAGCGATGGAAACACCCGAGCCGATTCCGACTCGCCTCGTCCCACGCGAAAGAACTCGCTTTCCGATGGCGAGCCCGTCCACACATACCAGCCTGTCGCCGTATGAGCACCGCAAAGAGATTCGGTCGCGACGAGTGCTCCCTCGTGGACGAAATCCGGCGGGGCGTCGAGTCCGACTCCGATTCGCTCGACTCTCTCCTCCGTCGTTGTGGCGTCCTCGCAGAGCGAACTCATGAAACAGACATCCAGATACTCGGGCGTTAGCTCGAAACTCCAGCCGGCGGGTAAAGAAAGCAACGGCTGGACCTCCGGGCAGACCTTGTCGAGATCCGCGACGCAAACGGGCTCAAAGAAGTCTGGGTCGTCACTTCGGTCGCCAGACCAGAGATACCATCCACAAACGTCTCCGTGCCGAGGGATACGGACTCCAAAAAGCTCCTTTGCTCCACGCGCCACGCGCGCGAGTCCCACCTTTTCGTTCGGCCGAGGGGCGTCCGCGATGACGCCAAGAGCCTGAGGGACGTCCGTCATTCGCGGTCGAAGCGAACCTGGAAACCCAAGCGAACCAGGTCGGCAGCGCCGGACCAGGCGCCGAGCGGTGGCACCTTGTTGAAGTTCGCAAGGGAGGCGAGGTTCGAGGGGCGATGGAGGTTTGCCCGCACTTCGCGCCGAAGCAGGAAGAGGTGGCCGTATTGCAAAAAGAGCGAGAAGCGTTCGTTGATTCGCCAGTTGCCTGCAAGTCCGATCTCCACTCGGTGAAAGTCGAGGCTCGTGGGGGTAACCGTTTCTTCCGGAACCGTATTGGATTGGTACGAACCGAAGAGCGAAACGTTCACCGCATCGTGGACCTGATAGCCGACACGTAGCCGCGCAAAATGTCGATTGCGATACCCCTGCGCCTTGCCCGTATTCTGAATCGCATCGGAACTCGCCTCGATGATGACGACCTCCCAATAGGGTGCAACGCTTTGTTGGTCCCAGCGGTAATAGAGCGCGAAATCGAGCTCGGTCACCGGGCGATACGTCAGGCCGACGTGAATCGACCAAGGGAGATTCATCGAGGCTTCGCCCAGCGCATTCAGTGCCGGTAGCTCCGCGCTAGGCAGAATATCGCGAACCGCCGAGCGCAGCTCTGTCGGATACTCAACCGAGACTTCGCCGCTGACCGGTAGCGCAAGCGGGGTATGTACCGAAACCCCCGCACGAAACTGAGGAAAGTTCAACGCAACACCGAAAGTGCCGCCGACGCCGAAGCCGTTCATGGAGAGGCGAATCGGCGCGGCGAACGTCGGATCACCATAGGGAAAGGGGCAGCCATTATCGCTCGGGTCCGCGAAGGGATAAGGCTCATAGTCGCAGCCCGCCATCGCGTTCAGCTGCGCTCCAAAATCCTTATCGATGCGGGAACTGATCTGTCCGTAGACCAGCTGCGCGCCTGCGCCGATACTGAGCCACTCCACAGGCGCCCAGCTCATCGCGATCACGCCGCCGAGATGAAGCGATGTCCCATCGACGAGATACCAACGAGTGACGTCTCCCGCACCTGCGTCAGGATCCCATGTACCTCCCGATGCGGCGGGGACGCCGAGGGAGAACCCAAGCCGAATGTCGGGGTGAATTCGATCCGTGAACATCCCAAGCGTCAGGAGCGGCGAAATCAGAGAGCTATTGGTGGTGCCGACCTCCGACTCAAACTGAAGTCGAATCGGCGCTGCGCCCAAATCGAGCTCAAGCACCGTATCCGCAAGGTTCATCGCAGCCGGGTTAAAGTACGCCGCAGCTCCATCGCCCGTCGCGGGACCGCTGTACGCGGTGCCAAACGCCTGAGCCTTAACGAGGCCACTCCCGAGGAAAGTCAGCGCAATTGCGAAGAACGCGCGCCTCATCGAAAACGCCTACGAATCATCACCAGTCCAACGAGCGCCAGTGCCCACATCACGGGACGCGAGGAGCGGCCCGGAACACTGCAGGCGCAACCGCCGCCGGGGTTCGTTGAAAACCCGATCCCTTGACTCGCCAGGTTGCCGGCTTCGTCTTCCGCAATGATGAGCAGCTCGTAGAGTTCACCGTTTTCGAGCTCGTCGTAGGTGATGGAGCTACTGGCGCCAAGGCGCTCACTTTGCGCCACGGTTTCTGGCTGACCGCTCGCCGGAATCTTTCGAAGTTCCCAGCGGGTCGAGACTTCCCCCTCGCCATCCGCGGCTTCCCAGCTCGCGCTGACAATATTGGCCTCAAGCACTCCTTCGGGCACCTGGGTGAGCGTGAGCGTTGGCGGGGTTCCGTCCACGCGAAAGCGGTGTTCCGCAGGAGTTGGGTCTTCGTTTCCGTTCAAGTCTACCGCGGCGACCCGAAGCGTATGCTCACCATTCGCCGCATCCACACTGAGAAGGCGAATGCTGCTTGGTTCGTCGACGATTGCCTCTTCATCGAGCCAAGCACGGAAGCGAAGAAGAGACTCCGGCGTGCTATTGTCTGAGCCGGAAATCTCGAAGGTTGTCGCCCCCGCGGAGAGAAGCTCCGGGGTCGTATCGATGGAAGTCTCGGGCGCCGCCGTATCACTCTCGTCCACCTGATGAACGTCGATACCGAGCCGCTGCCAGCCGTCCTCGCTCTCGACTCCTCGAAGCGCTATGAAATAGCCGAAGACATTAAAGAGCGCCGGAGCGACCGGGAGCTCGGCAAGGCGCTCCGCAAGGAGCGGGGTGACGGTGCGTTCGATGAAACGCTCAAAACGCGCCCCGTCGAACTCAAACTCATCGCCCTCGCCGATGAGCTGAATCGATTCCACCTGCAGCTCGCCAATGTCGAGGCCAACCCCGCCGGCCCCGGGGTCAAGACGCAGGCTGGCTTCCGCACGCGCATTGACGACCGCTTCAACTTCAAACGCAGCGGTTTCCGGCGCCCGAACATCGACCACGACTCGAAGTCCCCGAAGAAATAGTTGTGTTTCATTGGGAGCTGAGCGACCGAAACGGATTTCCAGAGGCGATTCGATATCGGCGGCGATCTCAAGATTGGTGCCCGCGGGTAGGCCGACTTGCTGAATCGCGCCCACGCCGCTCAAATCGATTCGCGGGTTCGCCACCGGGGTTCGCAGGAGACGTTGAATCACCCCGCCACGCCACGCTTCGTAAAGCGCTTCGTTCACGGCTTGATCGCTGAGGGCGACCTGAAAGTCCCCTTGCGCCGCCGAACCGGAACGAAACGCTGGACCTTCGGCGTTTTGGGAATCCGGGGGACCTTCGTCAAAGACCGGCGTTCCGCTGTATGTAACGACCGCGTCGCCGAGGACGTCGAGAGCCTGCGAGTCGATTTCGATGGCATCCAGGCTCGCTCGGATGTTTAGGGTCTCGCTATAGTCAACTTCGAGCGCAAGCGTTTCCTCAAAGAGGCCGGCAATCGTTTCCGCGACTCGCTCTTCGAGCAACATCTCAATATGGGGCACGCCCCGCTCGAGCGCCCAGCTCTTCACGGCCTCAATCAGCCACTGAGCCACCTCGCCGATCGCACAGCCTTCGGAGGTCACGTTGAGATCTTCGTCATCGATCTCGAGCGCAATATCCGCGGAGGAGAGCTCGATCTGTCCACGTGCGCTCGTCATCAATCCGAGGGTCAAATCGACCTCGAGATCATCGATCGACGCGTGAACGTCGCAGGTCTCTTCGCCAAAACAAGCGTACGGATTGTTGAGAAAAACCTCGTCGGCGGCGGCACTCACGTCGAAGACAAGATGGGCAGTAACCGCACCATCGGCGGGTGCCAGCGCAATCTCGTCGTAATTCAGCGAAATCTCGATCGGCGGGAGATGCGCACTGATGACCCGAGAATCTTCGCACTCGCGAAGCTCCGCATCGAGATTGTCCGTCTCGATCGTTCGGGGCGCGAGCGCCATCGCGACCGAACTCATGGTCTCAAGCCCTTCCGGGGTGATTCGTAGCCCCATCCGTTGGGCATGGGCGTTCGGGACCACTCCGATAAGTAAGAAGCCCACAATTCCAAAGACCCAAAAGCGAAGACGACCCGGCATGATGGGCAGCGTATCGAAAAAAAAAGCACTGGCCTACTCGAGACTGCAAAGAGCCATCGTCCTCATTCCGTTCGGGCGTCTGCGGTTCGCATCGAATGAGGGCCGTTTTCATGCTGCACAGACTGGGGTAGGCTTTCGAGGCTCTCCCGCTTATGCACTACTTTCGTCCGCTTATTGTGATGGCCTACCTCGGGCTTCTCTCCGGCTGCCCCGGGGACGATGGAATGCCGCCCGATGGAGGATGTGTTGAAGGCGAGGCTTGCGATCTTGATGGCGACGCATGCACCCAAGATGTCTGCCGCGATGGAATATGCCGGGCGATGGGCCCCGTAGACTGCAACGACGGGGATAGCTGCACCGCCGATCGCTGCGATCCGATCGATGCGACGAGGTTTCGCTGCCGAAATGACGCGCTTAGCGATACTTGCCTCATCGGTGGGGAATGTGTCCCCGATGGCGAGCGAAACCCGAGCAACGCGTGCGAACTTTGCGACCTCCGGAACTCCTCGCGAGAGTGGACGCTCTCTTCCGGCAGTTGCGACGATGGCGACGCATGCACCTTTGATAACTTCTGCCGCGACGGCGAATGCGTCGGTGAACCGATCGTCGACGGTTTCGAGCCGAACGAAACGATCGACGAAGCCGCTATTCTTGGAGAGATCGAGAACAACGCGGAGTACCCTTCGGGCAACGAGACCGGGACGATTTTTCCGGCCGGCGAAGAGGATTTCTACCGCTTCAGTGTCTTCGATAATTTCGATGCGCCGATCGAACCGCAGGTCGAACTTGCCGTGATGCGCGGACAGAATTTAACTCTCTGCGCCTACGCTCAGTGCTCCGGTGGAGACGAAGCCGAAGTCGCCTGCGTTGAGGGCAGCACGGTGCGCTTCGAATCTCGGCTCGGCTGCTGCGCGGATGCAACGATGGCAGAGCCCGCTCTTGTCCACCTCCGGCCGAGCTGCATCGGCAGCAATGACTCCGTGGATGTCTTTGTTCGGGTCCGAGGCGAGGCCGACGAAGGGGTCTCCTGCGAAGACGACTACTTGCTCGTCTACGGAGACCGATAGTGCGGGGATCCGATCGATGGAAGGGAAGAACTTTCGTCACGGGCGTCTAGGCGAGGTTCGGAGAGCGGACGACATGCCGAGTATATCGAAGGAAAAGCGAAGCTCGGATCGGCGTTCCTGGCGGAAGAGGGCCCTTCTCGAACCACGCACTCGCCCACCATCGATTTGCCGCTTGCCCTTCCCCGCGACGCGCCTGAAAGAGAAAGCGGAGGAGAACATCATGAAAGCCTACTGGAATGGAACGTTGATCGCTGAAAGCGACGATATTGTGACGGTCGAGGGCAACGCCTACTTCCCGCGCGCCGCGCTGGTCGAAAAGCATTTCCGCGAGAGCACGAAGACGAGTTTCTGCGGATGGAAAGGTGAAGCGAACTACTTTTCTGTCGTCGTGGGTGACGACGTGAACACCGATGCGGCATGGTACTACGCGAGCCCAAAAGAGGCCGCGAAGGAAATCGCCGGGCGAGTCGCGTTCTGGAAAGGTGTGAAGGTCGTCGACCAATAGGCCGAATCGAACGCTGGCCACTGGAATCCGAGCGGCTTTGTGGAAGGATACGGGTCTCTTTGAGGACCGATGGAAAATACCGAAGCCAAAACCGATATCGCGAAGCCTCTTACGCCGCGACCCACACGCGCGATTGCGATCGCGATCGGAATGACGCTTGCGCTCACCGCGATCGACCTCGGAACGAAATTCTGGGCTGAGGACAACCTGAGCGAAACGCGCGAAAACGCGGGCCCGGTATGCGATACCGACGAACACGGCCGATACCAATATCAACGCCGCCGAACGGATCCGGTCGTGCTCTCCGAGGGATTGCTCGAGCTTCGCTACGCAGAGAACTGCGGCGCTGCGTTTAGCTTGCTGGCGACGGCTTCTCCGATCGTCAAACACTCCATCTTCGGACTGGCTGCGATCATCGCCTGTTTCGCGCTCTTTTGGCATTTCGCCAAGGGCACGGGCGGGCGCATGTATGCCTGGGCCGTTCCCCTGATCGTTTCGGGCGCGATCGGAAATCTGGCCGATCGTTTTCGCCTCGGATACGTCGTCGATTTTATTCGCGTGTACTGGGAGGGAACGATCCTCGGGCTCTCCGAATGGCCAACGTTTAACGTCGCCGATATCACGATCTTTGTCGGCGCCGCGCTACTGCTCCTTGAGGGCTTCTTCCCCGAACCCGAGGAAAGTAAGCCGGACGCAGATAGTGCCTCCGGCGACGAACCCAGCGCGGCTGCCGCGTAACCCGCGCGACGTCACAAAAATCTCCGTGACGAACCGGTAGCAAACTTGTTTTGCGCCCCCGCGCGCAGCTCCCTCAGGTAGGCTTCCGATGTTGGAAAGCGCGCACGAAACCTTCCTTCGGAGAGCGAAGCTGCGAGGACAGATCCCAACGCCGGAAGAGTCCGCCGTTGCAGCGATTCTGAGCGAACACGCGCCCGCAATGTTGCAGCTTGCGCTCACAGACCTTTCGGTTCTGCAGGGTTCGATCGATCGTTCGTTGCAGCGGGTCGACGACCGCGACGAGATCCGGCAGCTCTTTTCGGGGCTTGCGCAGATCGGTCCGAGAGAGGAGTTCTTCGCCAAGCTCCGAAAGGTGCGTCACGAGGCGCTGATTCGTGTCGCCCTGCGTGAGATTGAAGGGCACGCCGACGTCGCGCAGACCGCTTCCGAAATTTCCTGCATCGCTGCTTCCGCAATCGACGTGGCGCTTCAATGGGTGGCGGCTTCCGACCGTCGAGCCGCCGAACTCTGCGTCCTTGGCATGGGAAAGCTCTCTGGCGAGGAACTGAACTTTGGGAGCGATGTAGACCTCATTTTCCTCGCTCCGGATTCGCATCACGATCGGGAATCCGAGAACGAGGAAGCCGCCCGAATCGTCTCCCAAGCGATCGGAGAGGTCACCTCGGACGGCTTTGTTTTCCGCGTTGATCTTCGATTGCGACCGGATGGCTCACGCGGGCCTCTCGTCAACACGATGACGAATGCGGAGCGATATTACGAGACAAAAGCCCGACCGTGGGAGCGCGCGGTTCTACTTCGGTCCGCGCCAATGGCAGGCGATGCCCCGCTTGGCGAAGCTTTCCTCAAACATGTCTCGCCCTTTGTTTTCCCAAGACGCGTCGATCCTTCGATCGCCAATGAGATGCGTTCCATGGTCCGCCGATCGCGCCAGGAAGCTCGCGGCGATGCATCGCGGGATATCAAACTCGGCCAAGGTGGAATTCGCGAAGCCGAGTTCGCCGTGCAAACCCTGCAGCTCGTCTGGGGCGGCGTAGAACCCGGCCTTCGGGTTCCCGGCACCTTGAGCGCACTCGCGAAACTTCGAACGGCTGGCTTCGTCACGCCTCGAGAGGCCGACGCGCTCACAGACGCCTGGTCGATGCTCCGGCGCGTCGAACACCGTCTGCATATGCAGAAGGGATATCAAACGCACGCCCTGCCGGAGAACCCTTCCGCACTATCTTCAAGTCTCGGCTACGCTTCGGTCGACGACTTTGAGCGAGCGCTCTCGCAGGCGCGCCAGACGGTACGTGAGATTTTCGATTCGCTCAGGCCAGATAGTGAAGAGACAGGCGTCAGCCCTTCGGAGCCGCTGGTCGACGCGATCGAGCAAGCTTCGTCGGCGCGTGAGTTGGTCGAACTCAGCGATCGACTCGAAGCGTTCGGAGACGATCATAGCGAAATCGCCGCGTACCTATACCGGCTCTCGCAAGGACATTCTCCCTTCTCTCGTGAAGGACGAGGTGATCACCGGGGACTCGCGGAAAAAATGCTCGACGAGATTCGGGAAGGTGCCTTTTCGCCTTCCCTCGCCCTGCGCCATCTTGGACTCTTCTTCCGGCGGGGCGGCGCCGGTTACGCTGGAGCACTTCAGGGAGAGCCGCGCCTACTCCGGCGACTCGTAGGCCTCTTTGGCAGTAGCGAGCCGCTTTCAAAGGCGCTCCTGGCGCATCCCGAATCGATGGCGGAAGTCCTGCTCGGCGAGAGCCCTTCGAGGGAATGGATCGAGGCGCGTCATCAGGCCGCTCATGCGTTGATACCTGTCGATGGCGACCCACGTGAGGAACTCATCAAGGAGCTTCGGCGGGCGCGTCGCGAATCCATTTTGCGAATTGGTCTCGGCAGTGTCGATAGCGAGCTAAGCCCACGCGACGTTCAGCGTGCACTCACGGCGCTCGCAGAAGAACAGGTCCGCATCGCGATGAACGCGGCACTTCGTGGACTCGACCCCGAAGTTCGAGACGCCGTTTGCGTTGTCGCGCTCGGAAAACTCGGCGGAGCCGAGATGGGCTTTGGCTCCGATCTCGACCTTCTCTTTCTCCTCGATGATGATGCGCGGCTCAGCCCGTCACAAATCGAACGAGCCACGACGGCGGTGACACGAGGGATTCGGCTCTTAACGACCTTGCACCCGGAAGGGCCAGGTTATGAGGTGGACACGCGTCTACGTCCTCAGGGGAGTGCAGGAGTTCTCGTTGTTTCACTCGATAGTTTTGCGCGATATCACAGCAAACACGCCGAAGGCTGGGAGCGACAAGCGCTAGTCCGAGCCCGCACCCTCACAGAGGGTCACCCCCGGGTAACGGCTCTCGTTGAGGAGCTCGCATTCGAGCGACCGCCAGCAGATGCTCATCGGCTCAGCCAACTCCGCGGACGAATGCAAGTCGAGCTTGCTGGTGAGACCCCGCGTCGATACCATCCGAAGCTCGGTTTCGGCGGTCTTCTGGATGCCGAACTTCTCACCCAGCGCTTACAGATTCAGCACGCAAACCATCCGGAAGTGCGCGTGCGCCATACCCTCGACGCAATGCAGGCCCTCCATCAAATCGGTGCGATAAACGCAGACGAGACCGAGACGTTGATCGACGCCTATCGCTTTTTTCGCAGGGTGCAGCACACCGCGCGTTTGCTGGGGGGCCGCGACACACACTTACGAATCGGAGGACCGATTGCGACCGTGTACGCGCGGGCTCTCGGGATAGGTCCCCTTGAAGACCTCAGCGGGGGCGAGCGGCTGGTCAACACGTGGAGAGAACGAGCGACAGAGCTCCGCGCCATCTTCGAAAAGAAAGTCGCGCCGGTCCCAGCTGCGGCGCCGTGGGCAGAGAACTCATGACGCGCGTCTTGATTGTCCACCCCCGCCGAGAAGTCTTGGACCGGCTCCGCGACTGTGCCCAAAAGCTCAAGCTCGAGCCAACCTGCGTGGCGACTGGCGAGCAGGCGATCGACCGCTTCATTCAAGAGCCTTTTCCGATCGTGATTCTGGATATTGACCTTCCCGGTCGAGATGGCATCGCGACGATCTCGGCGATCCGCTGGGCGCCGGGCGGCGATAGCGTCCGATGGCTAATGACCGGCACGCACGCAAATCAAAAAGCATTTGATGGGGCGCTGGCCATCGCAAAGGTCGAAGGCGTGAAGGACGCCGAGCTCACGAAAGTTCGTAAGTTCCTTGCGCCGCATCTGGATGCGAAGAAGCCGAAAGAGACGAAAGAGAATCGCCGCGTCGTCATCGATCGTGAACCGGAAGCCAAAGCCAGCGCACTGCCGGATGCGGATGCGGAGGGCAAAGACGTCAAGCATCGCGCGGAAGAGGTTCAACGTACAGCAAGGCTCGAGGGGCGACTTGAAAAGACACCCTTCCCGTTTGTGGTTGCCCGCCTCTACGAACAAAGCGCGACGGGCGCCCTCCTCCTGCAAGCGGAGGGCGACCCCCGCAGGACAACGGAAGGTGATCGGCCTCAGAAGGTGGTGTTTTTTCAGCGCGGACGTCCAATCCACGTGCGTTCGAATCTCGTCGACGAGTGTCTCGGACAGCAACTGCTCTGGCGCGGCGAGATCAATAAAGAAGAACTCGAAGAGTCACTACGACGGGTGCGTGCGGGAGCAGGCCAGCAAGGCGCCATGCTCATTGCCATGGGCGCCCTTACGCCGAAGAACCTGCGGGCTTCCCTGGAAGCACAACAGCAGGAGAAGCTCTTCGACATTTTCGGCTGGTCCGGCGGAGCCTTCCTGTTCTCTGAGAAGATGAGCGCGCCTCCTTCCGCGGTCACCCTCGAGATGAGCACCGTTGAGATCATTATCCGCGGAATCCGCGAGAGGGTGCCGCCAGTACGGGTTCTTGATGCGCTTCAACGAAGAGGCGAACTCTTTGTCTCTGCGCCCACCGAAGAGTTCCGGGGCCTGCGCCCATTTCTCTCTGTTGCGGAGCGAGCCCCGATCGAACAGGCGAACGGAAGGACAACTCTTTCGGAAGTCTTGGCCGCGGGAGGCGTCGCTAGCGCCGCGGCGCTCTGGGCCGCGCTCTGCCTCTCGATGGTCTCGCTACGTGCGACCGCTCAGAAGACTTCCGCGAGACCCCAGAAGAAACCGACGCGCCAACGCGGCGGGACGCAACACCGGCGACTGCTCGCTCAGCTTTTGCCTCTGCTTCGAGAAGGACGATACAACGCCGCGTTTGGCCTCGGCGAGGATCCAAACCCCGAAGTCATCCGGCGTGCGGGGCGGACGCTGAAGCTTCTTCTCAAGGAAGTCGAGACCGACACAAAACTCACGGAGGCGGTGCGCGCGCTCGCGAAAGAGGCGAACGTTCGAGTCGACCGAGGCGTCGCCGTTTTGCTCGGGTCTGCCCTTCAGGGGGCAGCGTCAAAACACCAGCCCCTCGGCCAAAGCAATCTCATCACGAAAGAGATTCCAGGGGCGGCTTCGATCGACTCGGATAGTGACGAAGTTCCTCTGGGCAAAGCGTCTGAGACCACGAGTCAACTCTCCGAGACGAATCCGCTTCCCGTCGCGAAAGCGGAACCTCGCTTTGAAGACGAGACGCAAGAGACCCTTAAGAAGACCGCTGAACGAAGAGAGACGGCGGCTTCGAAGGAGCGTTCCCGCGCAGGAGAGGCGCCGACCAACGCTCTTCCCCGCCCATCGCAAACAGAACCTGAGTCGATCTCAGCGGACATTCCGACCGGCGAGTTTGAGCGAGCAAAGCGACCGACCTTTTCTCCGCCTGCTCGGCGGGACCAGGGAGGGGAACAGGGTCCCTCGCTGGCTCGCCCTGCAGTGCCAAGCTTCGAACAAGAGTCGATCGCGCCGCCCAAGGAATTCTATGTGCCGCCGCCGGAACAAGATGTGGTCGCGCCGCTTTCGAAGCCACCGCGGAAGGAGCCGTCCGCTCCGTTCGACCCTCAACTGAAGCGGCAAGGACTCGACGAAGGAGGCGTCTTGCAGATGGACGGCGCCGATCTCGATGAACGCGTCGAGCGAATGCTGCACGCAGAGCGGCACTTCCGGCGCGGCTGTCGCGCCATCGACCGCGGGAAATACGAATCCGCGGTGACGGCTCTCCTTCGCGCGGTCGAGATCGCCCCCGACGAAGGCGAGTTCATCGTTTACCTCGGATGGGCCGAACACGAAGCAGGCGCCGGCGATGCCGCCGCCCAGGGCCGGGCTCTCGACCGATTGAAGAAGGCCGCGGAGATGGCCCCCAAACTCGACCGGGCGCACCTCTTCTTGGCGCGCGCGTACCGCAGCGCCTCACGCTTCGCGGAAGCACGAAACGCTTACGAGAACGCGTTGGCGGCGAACCCCCAATGCCGAGAGGCCTTGGTTGAGTTGCAGGATCTGGGCACCTAGCTCGCTAGTCCGAAACCGCTTCGCGCGAACTCGATTGGGATCATCCTCCATGAAAAAAGGCGAGACACGCGAAGTGTCTCGCCCGCTTTCGTTCGCTCTCGACTCAGCAGTTCTCGAGGACGATCGCGATGCCCTGACCACCGCCAATGCATGCGGAGCCGACGCTGATCGACTTACCAAGCTTCTTGGTCGTGTAGACGAGGTTTGTGGTGATGCGAGCGCCGGTTGCGCCGAGCGGATGACCGAGCGCGATCGCGCCACCGTTGAGATTCGTCTTATCGTTGTCGAGACCAAGCTCCTTCTGCACGGCGAGGAACTGAGGCGCAAAGGCCTCATTGATATCGAAGACATCGACGTCTGAAATCTCCATGCCGGCGCGGGTGAGCGCGTTGCGAATCGCAGGCGCCGGTCCGATGCCCATCAGAGTCGGCTCTACGCCAGCGACGCCCCACTGCACGATCTTCGCAATCGGCGTCAGGCCCCGGCTCTTGCCCCACTCACCGTCGACGACGACTAGCGCAGCCGCGCCATCGCAAATGCCGGAGGCATTGCCCGCCGTAACGACGCCGTCCTTCTTGAAGACGGGCGGGAGCTTTCCGAGGATATCCATCGTGGTCTCGGGACGCGGATGCTCGTCGGTATCGACGACCTTATCGCCGCGACGCGACTTGATCGTGATCGGCGCGATCTCGTCGGCAAAGAATCCGTTCTCCTGAGCGCGCGCCCATCGCTGCTGGCTTTGAATGCCGTACGCATCCGCATCTTCACGCGTAATGTCGTACTTCTCGGCGAGATTTTCCGCGGTGACAGCCATCGGCGTATTGCAGAAGCTGTCCGTCAACGCTTCCCAGAGGGTATCGACCATCTTCGGAGGACGGCCGAACTTCTGACCGTCGCGAAGCCCATACACCGAATGAGGCGCCTGGGACATATTCTCCGAGCCGACCGCAAGAACAGCGTTTGCTTCACCGAGAAGGATCTGCTCTGCCGCGGTGACAACCGCCTGGAATCCGGAACCGCAGAGGCGGTTGACGGTGAGCGCAGGAACCTCGATCGGGATCTCACACTTGAGGCCGACGTGGCGCGCACCGTAGATGGCGTCGGAGCTCGTCTGCTGAACGTTGCCGAGGATCACGTGACCGAACTCTTTGGTTTCGACACCGGACTGCGCGATGGCGGCCTTCGCAGCGTGAACGCCAAGGTCGATGGCGCTGATTCCCTTCAGCGAGCCGTTCATGGCGCCAAACGGGGTACGCTTCGCGGCGACGATCCAGATTTCCTTCGAAAGCTTCTTGCTCATTCTTCACTCCTTTTGCGCGGCCTTTCCGCGCGTGAGGTCAAAGAAGCTCTATAGCAGCGCCCGCCCCCGTCCCAAAAGAGGGACGAGAGAAGACTCATG
>JAHDCI010000288.1:0-2020 GCA_020629955.1 Myxococcota bacterium
CGGATGAAACGCTTTCCCTTGTTCTTGATCGCCGCGGCGATGATCCGCTGCGCCACCCCCGCCAACCAATGCGAAGAAGCAGCCGACATCGTCTACGATTGCTTCGGCGAGGAACTCACGGAGTGCAACGACGCACTGGCGAACCGCATCATCGGAAGCACATGCGGAGAGCTCATCTCGGAAGCGGACCCCGAGGGCAAAGCAGATGGTTTCTGCCCACGCTGGCTCTGGTGGCTCTGCGCAGATGGCCCCGTTCGCGAATGCCCCAACGCGGGGATGTCGATCGATTACGGCTCGTTCTCGTCCGAAGAGCGGATGAACTACCACTGGGAGTGGGCGCAGTGCACGGAGTACGGCGAAGGGGAAGTCCCGGAGCTGCAGCGACGCACGTGGGACCTCGTCGCGGATGCGGCCCGCGGCGCCGTCACTTCGCTGCCCCGTCTCACCCGAGCGTTCACCAATAGCGAAGATGAAATGGATACGGGGCGCGTGAAGCTCCTCCATCCCTACGGCTCCATGGTGCAGCTCGGCTGGACGCCCGTCGAAGCCGACGCTTCCTGCGACGTTCCGTATACGGGCGTTTTCGCCGGCGGCGAGCAGACGGTTCTGGCTCGACTGAGCCTCGCGGCAAACCCTCAGGTCGCCGGATTTTTCCCGGGTGTCGCGCTCAAGTTCTTTGTTGAAGGCGAAGACTCGGTGAACTACCACGCCGTGCGCCTACCCCACGACGAGACGAACTTCTTCCTCCAGCCCGTCTCGAACGTGCTCCCCGAAATTCCGGAAGGCACGTCTCTTCGTCGCGTCTTCGACTTCCTCTCCCGCTTTGTCGACGATGGAACCCGAATGCGCCTCGACCATATGGCCTCGTTTGCGCCGGATGGAACTCCAGTACCACAAGAAGAGATTCTCTCCCCTTTTGAAATGGAACTCGTTCCCCGCCAAGAAGCCTACGACCTCTATGCGCAGGCGCTCGAGGCGAACCCGGAAGCCGATTTTCGCGAGGTGCTCGAAGGAATCCCCGTCGGCACCCCACTCTACGACGTCTTCGGCATCGAATCCGAGGGTGCGTGCCGCCAGCATCTCGCCACCCTCACCACCGAGACCCGTATCGTTGCCTCCTTCTGGAGCGACCGCAGGCTTCAGTTTGCACACCCAATGCAGGACCAAGGGCTCGAGTAGCAGGAGCCTGGAAAACGAAAAAAGCCTCCCGTCTGTTCGCGGGAGGCTCTTTTCTTTCGTGACGTTCGAATCAGGTATCGCTCCCGCGGAGCGAATCGAGCACCGAGGCATCCTCAAGCGTCGTCACGTCTCCGCTCACGCCCTTGCCAGAGGCAAGGTCCTTGAGAAGTCGGCGCATAATCTTGCCGCTTCGCGTCTTTGGGAGCTGGTCTGCGAACCGAACCTCATCGGGCCGCGCGAACTTTCCGATCTCGCGCGACACCTGCTCGACGAGCTGCGCACGTAGCTCTTCGGTCTTGTCGATGCCGCCGCGAACGGTGACAAACGCGACCAAGCCCTGGCCTTTGATTTCGTCGGGCCGTCCGACCACGGCCGCTTCCGCGACGGCCTCATGCGCAACGAGTGCGCTCTCGACTTCGGCGGTACCGAGGCGATGTCCGGCAACGTTCACCACATCGTCGACGCGCCCCATGACCCAGAAGTATCCATCTTCATCGCGGCGAGCGCCGTCCCCGGTGAAGTAGAGGTTTTCGAAGCGCGAGAAGTACTGGTTCCGGAATCGTTCATCATCGCCCCAAACCGTGCGAAGCATCGAGGGCCAAGGCTTGTCCATGACGAGCAGACCACCTTCGTTCGGGCCCGCTTCGGATCCATCTTCACGAAGAATCTTGGGCGAGATTCCGAAGAAAGGAAGCGTGCAGCTTCCCGGCTTCGCAGCAACGGCGCCAGGGAGCGGCGTCATCATGATTCCGCCGGTTTCGGTCTGCCACCAGGTGTCTACGATTGGGCACTTATCGTCTCCAATCACCTTTCGATACCAAATCCATGCTTCGGGGTTGAT
>JAHDCI010000288.1:2120-4595 GCA_020629955.1 Myxococcota bacterium
ACGTCGGCCGTGCACCAATAGACGTCGCCTTCTTTGAGATCGAAGACGTACTTCGACGTGACCGTCGTGCCGACCATATAGCCCGCGGTCGTGTGCAAAACGCCCTTTGGCTTTCCGGTCGTTCCGGAAGTGTAGAGGATAAAGAGCGGATGCTCCGAGTCGAGCGCCGGGGCCTCATGCTTTGCGCTCGAAGACTCAACGACATCCGACCACCACTTGTCGCGGCCCGGCTCCATCACAATGTCTTGGCCCGTACGTTTCAGGACAACGGTATGCTCCACCGTCGGAACGCTTGAGAGGGCGGCATCGACCTGCTCCTTTAGCGGAACAATCTTGCCTCGGCGCCATGCACCATCCTGCGTGAGCACAACCTTGGCTTCGGCGTCGTTCAATCGGTCACGAACAGCGTCGGCCGCAAAGCCGCCGAAGATGACGGTGTGAATCGCGCCGATGCGCGCACACGCCAGCATTGCGATCGCGGCTTCTGGGACCATGCCCATGTAGATACCGACGCGGTCGCCCGCTTCCACGCCAAGACGTTCGAGCCCGTTCGCAAAGCGGCAGACCTCACGCCAAAGCTGGCGATACGTATACGTGACGACCTCACCGGGTTCCCCTTCCCAGATGATCGCGGCCTGATTGCCGCGGGGACCATCCACCCAGCGATCGAGACAGTTGTAGGCAAGGTTCGTTTTTCCGCCGAGGAACCACTTCGCGTGCGGCGGCTTCCACTCGGAGACTTGGTCGAACGGTTCAAACCAATGGAACTGCTCGGCTTGCTTCTTCCAGAACGCATCCGGGTCCGCAACGCTCTCTTGATAAAGCGCGTCGTATTCCGCGCGGCTTGAGACATGCGCGTGCTTCGCAAATTCCGCAGGCGGTTCAAAAATGCGGTCTTCCTTGGAAACGCTCTCGATGGTCCCGTCGCTCATGCTCTCTCCTTTACGCCCTTCTCACGCACCAAGATGGAAGGGATTTGCGCCGGAATAGAACCATAATCGCGACCAAATCGCACGGATCACACGCAGACGACGCAAAAGTCGAAGCCGGCCGGAAACTCGCACATATTCGAAAATGAACGAATAATCTTCATCCCGCCGAAAAGCTGTGCTAAGCCGCGCGGCGAAGAACACCCCAGATTAGGATGAGGACCCTATGACGAAACGACTTGCTTTGATTTTTGCGCTGGCCCTTGGCGGCTTCGCGTGTGGTGACGACGACGGCAGCACGGACGCTGCGACCGACACCAGCACCACCGAAGACACCGGAACCGAAGACACCGGAACCGAAGACTCGGGCGGAGAAGACGCTGGCGGCGAAGACGCTGGTGGCGAGGACGCTGGCGAAGAAGACGGCGGCGGAGAGGCCATGAAGTGCGACTCGAACGCGGACTGTCCGGACGAGATGCGCTGCGAAGCCGAGTGTGGTGAAGAGCAGTGCGACTGCGAAGTCGGTGAGCGCGGTGAGGGCGCGATGGGCGATCTCTGCGAAAGCGCGAATGACTGCGCGTCCGCAATCTGCAGCGACGGTACGACCGACGATATGTTCCGCTGCACGGACGTCTGCGACGCTCCGGAAACCTGCACGAACGAGTTCCTCCCGAACTGCAACGTGGTCGGCCTCTGCGGTCGCTGAGCTCGACTGAGCACACAGAAAAGGCCCCGCGAATTTTCGTGGGGCTTTTTCCTTTCCGTCTCACTGACGGCGTAGACGGTTTCTATTCCGCGCCGAAACGGAAAACGAAGCGTAGGCTTTCCGGCAAGGTCTCCGGCGTGTAGCCCAGCGTGCTCGCCAAAAGCGAGCGAGCGCCCATTTCCTCAAAACCGCCGATCGCGACCACCGCCTGCACGATATCGTCGCTGCGAATGTCGCCTGCGAAATCGATCGCTCCGCCGTTTTCTTCCTGCAGGCACGTCGCCCCTTGAATGGGCAATGTGGTCATAATCGCTTCGGTGCTGCGATTGACCACCGGCACGACCGCGTCGACGGGCTGTGACGAAAACACGCCCTCTGTCCCCGCATCGGCCAAGAACCAATTTTCGCTGCCAACGGTTCCGGATTCCCCGGTCGCAAAACCGAACGCAACGCGCGCATCGTCGAGCGTGCCCATCACGAGACCGGGTGTAACGCCACTGATCAAACCTGCGCCTTCCGGCTCGATGACGTCTCCACCAAGACCAGCAAAGGACTCGGATTCGAGCGCCACAACCCGGAACTCGAACGATTGTTCCTCGCCGTCAACGCTTCCGCGAACGCTCACTTCATAGACCCCAGGTGTTCCATAACGATGTTCGACCAGCGAAGAGATCGGTCCCGTTTGCCCATCGCCAAAATCGACGCTCGCATCTTCGAAGCCTTCATCTCGAATGCGAAGCTGAAGCGACTCCTCCGGCCCAAGCATCGCATCCTCAAGAACAACGCGCGCACTCGAACCATCGAGTGCCTCCCGCGCGAGCTGGTCGATGCGGGTGTAGA
>JAHDCI010000289.1 GCA_020629955.1 Myxococcota bacterium
CCCGAGTCGGCTTCGACCACGCGATATTCGAGACCGAGACGATCGAAGATCTTTCGGTATGCGACGCGCATCCGCTCGTAGCTCGCCATCGCTGCTTCAAGATCGATATCGAACGAGTAGGCGTCCTTCATCATGAACTCGCGACCGCGCATCAGTCCTGCCCGGGGACGCGGCTCGTCACGGTACTTCATCTGCACCTGGTAGAGCATCTGCGGTAGCTGTTTGTAGCTCTTGAGATCGCGCCGGATCATATCGGTGACGATCTCTTCGTGCGTCGGCCCGAGGTGGTAGTCGCCACCTTTCCGATCCTTGAGTCGAACGAGCACATCGCCGTAGACATCCCAGCGTCCAGTCTCCTGAAAGTAGCTTGCCGGAAGCATGATCGGCATCAGGATTTCCTGGGCGCCGGCGCGGTTCATCTCCTCGCGGATGATCCGAGTAACGTTTCCGAGAACGCGCTGTCCCATCGGCAACATCTCGTAGATGCCGGCACCAACCATGCGGATGTATCCGGCACGGAGTAGCAAGACATGACTTGCGTCCACTGCGTCTTTGGGGACTTCCTTCAGGGTGGGAATAAAGGCTTGTGAGAGCTTCATGGTGCCCGTTTTGCCTGTATCCCCCGCGCGAGTCGAGCGGAATTCGGACCAAATGCGAACTGCTGTCTGGCCGCGTTCGACTCGGTAACGAACGTGCGTCCATTGAATCACCTTTGTGAACACTCTCGCTCGCACCTGGTGTGCGAGGGTCCCTTTGGTATGGCTCTCTTATGACCCGTCTCGCTCTGCTCTCCGTCTCCGATAAGACTGGCCTCGTCGACTTCGCCAAGCGCCTCCTCGAACTCGATTTCGAGCTTCTTTCGACGGGAGGAACCGCGAGTCTTCTCCGGGATGCTTCGTTGCCGGTCACCTCTGTCGCCGATTACACGGGATCCCCTGAGGTCATGGGAGGACGGGTGAAGACTCTCCACCCGCGCGTGCACGGCGGCATTCTCGCGCGAGCGACGGAGTCGGATCTTTCGGAGCTGGAGTCCCTTGGCGGACGGCCGATCGACCTGGTCTGTGTAAACCTCTATCCGTTCCGCGAGACGATCGCGAAGGGGGTCCCTCTCGCGGAAGCGATTGAGCAGATCGATATCGGCGGACCCAGCATGTTGCGGAGCGCCGCGAAGAACCATGAGCGCGTCTGGGTCGTGTCGAATCCCGAGGATTATCTTCGCGTCTCGGAAGCGCTGCGCGATGGCCAGAGCGAACTTCGGCGAGAGCTCGCGGGCGCGGCGTTCACACATACGGCGGCCTACGACGGCGCGATCGCAGCCTATCTAAGCGGCGGAGAAGGCGTCTTTCCTGGCGTGCTTACGATGCAATTTCGTAAGGCTTACGACCTTCGCTACGGCGAGAATCCGCATCAGGTCGGCGCGTTCTACACGGCGGCGAACGCAGCAGAAGGCTCGCTCGCCCGCGCCGACTCGCTGGGTATGGGCGGCAAGGAGCTCTCGTTCAATAACCTTGTCGATGTGGACGCGACCCTCGAGTGCGTGCGCGAGTTTGAAGAGCCAGCAGCGGTGGTTGTAAAGCACACCAACCCGTGCGGGGTCGCAACCTCGAGTTCGCTCGAGGAGGCCTATCGCGTCGCGCGAGCGGCGGACCCTGAGAGTGCGTTCGGCGGAATCGTAGCCCTAAACCGGGAAGTCGACCTGGCCACCGCCGAAGCGCTCGCAGAGACCTATCTCGAATGCGTCATTGCGCCGAACTTCGCGGACGATGCGCTCGCCCGTCTGCGCCGCAAGAAAAAGCTACGCATTCTCGCAACGCGGGAGTGGCTGCCCGCCGACGCGCCGATGCTGCATTTCAAGCGGGTCAGCGGCGGTGTGGTGGTGCAGTCGCGTGATGCTTGCGCAGAAGCGGAGCTCGAAAATGCGGTTGTCGTGACGAAGCGTGACCTCGCTCCGGGCGAACGCGAGGCGCTCGAGCTGGCATGGAAGGTCGCCAAGCATGTGAAGTCGAACGCGATCATTTTCGCCAAACAAGACCGGACCGTCGGCATCGGCGCGGGACAGATGTCTCGAGTCATGGCGGTTCGAATCGCGGCACTGCGTGCGGGAGAAGAAGCGGCGGGTGCCGTCATGGCGTCCGATGCATTCTTTCCTTTCCCGGACGCGATCGAAGCTGCGGCCGAAGCGGGCATCAAAGCAGTGATTCAGCCTGGTGGGAGCGTGAAAGATGATGAAGTCATCGCGGCGTGCGACCGCCTCGGTATCAGCATGGTCATGACGGGCGTCCGCCACTTTAAGCATTGAGGTCGGCGCCATGATGTTCCTACGCTTTGACCATGTTCAGCTCGCGATGCCGACCGGCGGGGAGGCGAAGGCTCGTGCGTTCTTTGTCGACGCGCTCGGGTTCGAAGAGCGGCTCAAGCCAGAAGGACTTCGCAAGAGGGGTGGTTGTTGGTTTTCCGCGGGCGGTGTTGCGATTCACGTGGGCGTCAGGCCGGACTTTCGGCCTGCGACGAAAGCGCACCCTGCGATTGTCACAGCAGACCTCGAGGCGCTCGCCGCGCGCCTTGAATCCAATGGCGTTGAAGTGCGGCGGAGTGAAGTCGATGGAATGCGTCGCTTCTTTGTATCGGATCCCTTCGGGAATCGTCTCGAATTCATGGGGACGGATAGCGCCGACCGGACCCAAGAAATGCCGCTCCGATGAATGAGCGCGTTCTCATTCTCGGGAGTGGGGCGCGCGAACATGCGCTCGCTTGGCGGCTCGCGAAGGATGGCGCCGAGCTTCATATTGCGCCTGGCAATGGAGGAACGCTCGCGTTCGAAAATCACGCGCTCGACCTCGCCAACCTTCAGGCGACGAAGGAGCTGGCTCGCAAACTCGACCCGGCGCTCATTGTCGTTGGGCCGGAGGCCCCGCTCGTCGCGGGCGCTGTCGATCTGCTGGAAGGTTCTGGTTTTTCGGTATTTGGCCCGCGGCGCGAAGCGGCACGCCTGGAGGGATCAAAGGCGTATGCGAAGTCGCTCATGGAAAAGCTCGGAATTCCGACCGCGCAATCCCGCACGTTTCACGAGCTTGAGCAAGCGCTCGCTTACGTTCGTTCGAGTGACGCGCCGCTCGTCCTGAAGGCCGATGGTCTCGCCGCGGGGAAGGGAGTATTGATGACGCGCTCTCCCCAGGAAGCGGAGGACGGCCTCCGCGAACTGATGTCTGAGCGCAGGTTCGGGAACGCGGGGGATGTCGTGGTGATCGAAGAAACGCTGATCGGACCGGAGGTCAGCTTTCACGTTCTATGCGATGGCACGAGCGCGTTGCCGCTAGATACCGCGCAAGATCACAAACGTCTGCTCGATGGAGGTGTTGGGCCCAATACGGGCGGGATGGGATCGTTCTCTCCTTCTCCGCATGTCTCCCGTAGGGAGCGTGAAGAGATCCTTCGGGTGATCGTTCGACCTTTGCTCGCAGAAATGGAAAGGCGAGGCGCCCCCTTCCGCGGGGTTCTTTTCGTGGGTCTCATGATGACCTCGGTGGGGCCCAAGGTGCTCGAGTTTAACGTTCGCTTTGGCGATCCCGAGACCCAGAGTTTGATGGTGCGTCTGGCTGGGAACTTCTTTGAAACGCTTCGTGCTTGCGCGACCGGTACGCTCGTCGCGAATGCAATGGGACTTGGCGCAGGAGCCTCGGCAACCTTGGTCCTCGCTTCAAAGGGATATCCTGCTTCCGGACCACGGGACCTTGAGATCCGAGGGATCGCGGGCGCTGAAGCGATGGGTGCGCAGGTCTTTCATGCCGGAACACGCGTTGATGGAACACGATTGGTCACCGCGGGCGGCCGGGTGCTCTCGGTCACGGCGAGCGGAGACAGTGTCCGCGAGGCGCGAAAGGTCGCCTACCGCGCAGCGGCCGAGATCGAGTTTGAAGGCATGCAATACCGCACGGATATCGGCGCCTGAAACTGCCAACGCGGCTAAGCTGCCGGACATGGATTGCGAAGTATCGCGAGCTTCGTTTACGATTCCGCGAATGGTCCACCGCGATGATCGAGAGGCGCTCGCCGCTAAGAACGAAGTGCTCGAGCGCGAGTTGGATGATCGCTCCCGCGCCCTTCACGAGGCTCAATCCGAACTCCAAGAGACGTCCAGCGCGCTCGCCGAGAAGGAACGTGAGCTAGAGCGCGCAAACCGCCAGCTTGCTCAGGTCGCGCCGCACCAGAGAGAGCGGAACTCTCCGGCGAAGGCACTTGCAATCATTGGAGTGGCCGTGTTCTTGCTCGCACTGGCGGCCACGGTGGGTGCATATCTTGTGCTGTCTGCCCCAATGCCCGTCGACCCTCCCGTGGGGTAGGTCACCCTATCGAAAATGTTCTGAAGGGGCTACCCTCCTCGCATGGTTCTTCGCGATGATCGAGAGGCGCTCGCCGCCAAAAACGAAGTGCTTGAGCGGGAGCTCGGCGATCGATCGCGCAAGCTTCGAGATGCGCAATCCGAGCTTCAAGCCACATCGGATGCGTTGGCGGAGAGAGAGAAGGAGCTCGCGAAGGCGAATCAAGCGCTCGCGCAGCACCGTCCGGCAACGCGAGAAACTAG
>JAHDCI010000290.1:0-2987 GCA_020629955.1 Myxococcota bacterium
GTCTAACGTCTGTCGAGCTTCGACTCACGCTGCGGTAGATGCCCCCGCGGCGCATTGGTGCGTCTTCTGCTTAAAAATCCACATCGTTGGACACGACCGCAAAGCCCAGCGCGCGACTTTTCGGCTCAAACAAGCCCGCGCTCCTGAACCGCGCCCCCCTTCGAGCCAGGTCAACGCTGATTCACCGACGATTCGAGTCACTAACCTCGGGAATAGGTTGGGATTGGGCAAAGATGAGCCTTCTGAACAAGATCGCTGGAGACCCGGGCGGTTTCGTTCGGATAAACGCCCTTTCACCCTCCGCTCGGAGTCACAACCGCAGGACGATGCCTGCGCAAAAAACGCGAGAGGACAACACGAGTGTCTTGTGCGCTGCTATAACCTCTGGCGAATGCCGCCTCGCCTGGTCTCACTCGGAGCTTTCGTTCTTACGCTCTCATTTCTTAACGCATGCCAGCATCCGCATGGGGTTTGCACAGGCTGTGAAGGCGGACAGGTCTGCAATCTACAGAACGAATGCGAAGAACTAGGTACCGAGGGTGCGGATCTGCGCTTTACCGGATCCGTCGTCGCGCGTGCCGTCGACTGGGGTGCCGAACGATACGATACCGCGGAACGTATCGGCCGAGGCGATCCTCATCCCCCAATCGGTGGAGACGAGCAAGGCACGCTTTCACTTGCGTTTGATGTCCCTCAAGGCGAGCTCGTTCAAGCGACATTGACTCTCTTCTTCCCGGACCTTCCCCGTCCGCTCAGCGGCTCACGCGAACTTCGCATCGCCCCAATCGCCGGATTTGACGGCGAGACGCTTTCCGGTCGTTCGCCTTCACGTCGAAATGGCGCAGACCATAGCGCTCGCGTCCTGCGCTTTCGCCCAGGCGCCCCCATTTATTTCGACCTCACCGAAGCGCTCGTAGGCCACGAGGGACAGCGCGTCTATTTTCGGGTCGAATCACCCGTAGACGGCAGCGGATGGCCCATCGCATCCCCCGCGAACAACGACCCGCGCCTGCACCCGAGTATGAACTTCCGAGTGCAATAAGCGTTACGCGTTCTTCGCGTCTTCGACGACGCCCTCAACCTCCGCCCGAATCGAATCGAGCGTCGCCCTATCCTGCGCTTCGAAACGGAGCACCAACACTGGCTGCGTGTTGGAAGCTCGAACAAGCCCCCACGCACCATCGCCAAACTGAATTCGGGCGCCATCCACCGTGATCACATCATGCGTCGCCTGGAAATGCGCGCGCACGCGGGCAACAAGATCAAACTTGAGCTCATCCGCACAAGGAACCCGGATTTCCGGAGTCACCGAGGTCACCGGCAAATCCGAAAGCCGCTCGTGCAACGGCGCCGAATCCAGGCTCAAAAGCTCCACTAAACGTGCCGCCGCATACACCGCGTCGTCAAAACCATAAAAGCGATCCGCAAAGAAGAGATGGCCGCTCATCTCACCGGCGAGCATCGCCTTCTCTTCCTTCATCTTGGTCTTGATGAGCGAATGCCCCGTCTTCCACAGAATCGGGCGCCCGCCATTCTTCGCGATATCATCGTAAAGAACCTGCGAGCACTTCACTTCGCCAATCACGGCCGCGCCAGGATGGTCCTTCAGCAATGCCCGTGAAAAAAGCGTCAGCAAACGGTCGCCCCAGAGAATCTCTCCGCGCTTATCAATGACCCCAATGCGGTCTCCGTCGCCATCAAACGCGATCCCCGCATCAAGCCCCTCACGAAGCACGGTCTCGCGAAGTAGCTCGAGGCTCTCCGGTTCCGTGGGATCAGGATGATGCACCGGGAACGTGCCGTCCATCTCGCAGAGCAAGGCCTTGGTATCAATCCCGAGCGCCTCAAAAACCTTCACCGCAATCGGACCGGCCGCCCCATTGCCAGCATCGATCGCGACGCGCGGCTTATGACTTCCGAGCTTGATATTGCCCTTCATGAACCCGACGTAGGTGTCGGCAAGATCGAGCTCATCGATCGACCCGCCCGGGCGCTCCACAAAGTTCTGCGTCTGCATCAAATCCAGCAGCTCGTGAATATCGTCGCCGAAGAGAGAGCCCTTCCCCTTCATCATCTTGAAGCCGTTGTCTTCCGGCGGGTTGTGCGAGCCCGTGATCTCGACGCCGCCGTCAAGATCCTGCGAGTGCACGGCAAAGTAGAGCATTGGAGTCGGAACGACACCAACATCCACAAGCTTTGCGCCCGTGCTGAGCAGCCCGCTCACCATCGCCTCGTGCAGGCGGTCCGAGCTCACGCGGCAATCGCGTCCAATCGCGAGCTTCTTCTTTCCGCGGCGGGAATGAAAAGTGCCAAGCGCGCGGCCTAGGTCTCGAACGAATCGATCGGAAAAGTCACGGTCGGCGACGCCTCGGATATCATACTCGCGGAAGACATTCAGATTCATGGCAGGAGCGTGCGCGGAGATGCCAACGAGCGCAAGGTTCGTTCCCAAAGCCCAGGCACGCATTCCCCTCTTGCGTCTTTTGTGCGGCTTCACGAGAGTCACGAGATGCGGAACGAAGAGTATTGCGCACGTTACGGCCCCTACGCCTTGGTCGCCGGTGCCTCCGAAGGCCTAGCAGGCCGTTGATTTATTCCCATTCTGATTCGTGGGAGTTTTGCGTGCACAGATGCGTCCGATTTGCAGGCTGATATCGTATATATCTGGCAAAAATCGGATGGCGTTTGAGTATGTGAAAATACCGCGAAGCGGGATTCGGAAAAAATCAACGGGCTGCTAGCTAGGCGCTGCCTTTGCACGCGCTCTTGCAGCACGGGGCTTTCACCTCGTCCTCCTGGCTCGCCGCGAAGAGCTCCTGCTTCGTTTCTCCGACGAGCTGCGCGCGGAGTACGATATCGAAGTCCATGCGCTCCCCATGGACCTTGCGGAACCCGCGTTCGCATCCGAACTCGAGCGATTGTCCGGCGCGCACGAGATCGGTCTCGGCATCTACAACGCCGCCTTCGCGCCCGTCGGAAAGCTCCTC
>JAHDCI010000290.1:3087-4572 GCA_020629955.1 Myxococcota bacterium
AGCTCCTCAAAGCCGTCGATGTGAACGTTCGCGGGCCGCTCACTCTCGCACCTTTGATGGTCGAGCGCGGAAGAGGCGGCATCGTTTTGATGTCGTCTCTATCCGGGCTGCAAGGCACGCCAAGGCTCGCGACCTACGCGGGAACCAAAGCGTTTAACAATACCTTTGGCGAATCGATCTGGCACGAGCTTCGCGAGCAAGGCATCGATGTCGAAGTCTGTATCGCCGGCGCGATCCGAACGCCCGGCTACGCTTCCGCATCGGGCAAAGACGCCCCCGGAACCTTAGACGCCGAGACTGTCGCAGAAAGAACGCTCAACGCGTTGCCGAAAGGCCCGACCTATATTCCCGGCGGCGTAAACAAAGTGGCGAGCGTGCTCCTCGGGCGAATGCTCCCGCGCAGGTTTGCAATCGGCATCATGGCGAAGAATACGAAGGACCTGACATGAGCCTGCTCGCTGGATTTCTTACGCCGTGGATCCTCTGCCTCGCGATCCTCATCCTGCACCTCGTTCTCCCCGCACGACATGTCGAGGGCTATGTCGACGGCCCCGATGGCAAGAAGCTCCGTTACCGGCTCAACGGAATGCTGGTCTTCCTCGTTTGTATCGCCGGATGGTTCGCGCTGGATCACTTCGAGATTCTCCGCGCGACCTGGCTCTACGAAGAGCGCGTTGGCTCGGCTCTTGGCGCCATCGTGATGGGGCTTGTCTTCAGCTTCGCGCTGGTCCTCCCCGCGCCCTCTTCCGGCAAGAGCTTCGCCGCGGATTTTTTCCTTGGCCGCCTCAAAAACCCGCAGTTCTTTTCGAATCGCGTGGACGCGAAGATGTTCCTCTATCTCTTCGGCGCCGCAGTCCTCGGACTGAACCTTTTGAGCTTCGCGATGCATCGCTATCAGCGCTTCGGTTTCGAGCCTGGCATCGCATTGCACGTAGGCATGTTCTTCTGGTTTTTGCTCGATTACCTCACCTTCGAGCGGGTCCATCTCTACACCTACGATATCTTCGCCGAGAACGTCGGCTTTAAGCTCGGCTGGGGATGCCTTGCGTTCTATCCCTATTTTTACGCCGTCGGCCTCTGGAGCGTTGCCGACCTCGAGGGCTACTCCGCCCCTACCTGGCAGCTCGCCCTGGCCGCGATCACCTTCTTTGCCGGCTGGTGCTGCGCGCGCGGCGCCAATATGCAGAAGTTCTATTTCAAAACCGACCCGGACCACGTCTTTCTTGGCGTGTTTAAGCCCGAGGTCGTCACCGACGGTCAACGCTCTCTTCTCTGCAGCGGCTTTTGGGGCGTCTCCCGCCACGTGAACTACCTCGGCGAAATCCTCATGGCGACCGGCCTAACGCTCGCCCTTGGTTTCATCACCGAACCCTGGCCCTGGCTCTACCCGCTCTACTACGTCGCCCTTCTCGTCCCCCGGCAATTCGACGACGACAAACGCTGCGCCGAAAAATACGGCCCCCTCTGGGACGAGTACGTAAAGCG
>JAHDCI010000060.1 GCA_020629955.1 Myxococcota bacterium
GCCACGCTCTGGCGCGAACGCCACGCCTCCGAAGAAGAATAGCCGGCCGGCGATGTCGATGATTGCTTCGGGTTTGAAGCCTGTGTCTAGGTGGCGAGGATTGGACATAGTGCGCGAAAGTTCCCAGAACCGAGATTCCGAATAGACCGATGGACTGCTAGGAATCGAGCACGACTTGCAAAGACCAAGTATGGGTATCTGAGTTCGTGACGTTCCTCTGGTCACTTCGACTCCGGTCGAATAGTGTGGATTCGGCAATGAACGGAAGCGATGTTCCGCAAACGCAGATTGTGCTCGTCGTCGGGAAATGCGGCAGGGTTGGCGCTCGACGGCGACGCAACGGGGAATCGTGTTTACCGGTTGCCCGTGACGCCCGTCATACTCTGGCTGCGTTCTTACTCGCATTGCTCTTCGTAGCCTGTGGCGGCGATCGCGATCTTTCGCATCCGAGTTGCGTCAGCGGGTCCGAAGTTGGTGAGACACTCAGACCAGGTCTATACCAGAGAGTGGCACCGGGCCCCCTCGCTCCATTCGGACGAATTTACGTTACGGAGACGAGTCTTTATATCGATACGAGGTCCATGGGCGGAGAAGGACCGACCTGGTGCCGCGAGCCCTACCATCGGAGCCACGAAGTCCTCGTTGTCCCCCGCCTCCATAGAATCGGATGGTCTTTTACCGTCAATGGTGGGGAGATCGTGATGTCGTTGACGAACGGAGACGTTGTGCGCTTTTCACGATGTCAAACAAGTGAATCGTGCTGGGAACCTCTTCGGAATCCCGTGGATTGTGGCCCCCCGTGAATGCTCGAAACAGTCACATTCCTGCTTCTTGAGTGCAGCTTTTCGGGGTTCTGGAGAGAGCGAAGACCCTCGAAAACTTCGGCAGCGGAATCTCCAGCGACTTCGATTCTTCTGCTCTTCTTCAATTGAAATAACCAAGGAAGATCAATGGCGGTGATTGATGGTCGATATTGCGTGGGATATCCTCTGTCCCGTCAAGGGTATGTTGTGGGATGCGTGGAGTGCGACGGGTATTCCGCGTCACGATGTGCAACGGGCATCGTAGGAAGAACATGGTGAATCGCGCGCTTTGGTTGCGACGAGGCCTCAAATTTCAAGAGACGGGCGAAGGCAAACGTGATCGAGCTTCCAGATTTCATAGTCGTGACGGTTATCCTCGTCGCCGGTTGTCATGCGAACCCGAATCTACAACCGGTTCGTCCATCGTCGGACCTTGGTTGTTTCTGTTACGAAGGGGAACGCTATGCCCCAGTCGCCAAATTCTGCATAACGAGCCAACACGTAACGTCCTCCCCAGGGCGTACGGTGAGACTCGATCGAAGCGGAAATGTACTCTCCAGCGAGCCTCGGCCGCCATGTTCAGAGCCTGCGATTCGCCAATCTTCCAGCCTGACTACAGCGCGGTTGGATCGAGCGGGTATTTCGTTCGATTGGGATGATCGCATTCAGAGCTGGATCTTCTTCGACTCGCGCGATGGTGCACCGAATCCGGACTTCGACCATTTCATCTATTCGCCTTGCACGTTCGACGAACTCTATGCTGATAGTCCGCTGTGTGAGGAGGGCCGTTAGATTAGTGTTTTAAGTGTCCGTGTTTGCCGAGCTTTGTTGCCTTCATGGAGAGGCGTGGAGCCAAGTGAAGTTGTGCAATCGTTCGTCTTCGCGCGTGAAGCTAGTCGCTCTCTCGTTCCCAGCTCTGATCAAACATTAAACGGAAAGTGCCGAGAAACTCGTGGGGGGGCTCACCCCAGTCTTCTGGGCTGAGCATGGACCAGTAAGGACCGTGGTCGTCGCGGTAGAGGTGGTAGCGATGGCCGACCTTTCGCGGGAAGGAGCATCGGGCGCGGTGGAGGTCGAGGTCTCGCTTGGCCTGCGTAAGAACTTCCTCGGCTTGAGCCTGGAGTGCGCGGATTTGATCGGCGATCTGAACGAGCTTTCCGTTCGTCACGGCGCCAAGCATCTCGTCGGCCTTTTCAATCTCGCCGGCAACATCGACCAGCGAGTAGGATGGGGAGAGAGTGCTCAGTCCATACGGGGAAGCATGGGCAGGGCCGCGGTAGCGTTCGTCTTTGGCGAGCGCCGCCCCTGGACTCTCTTGCGCCGGTTCAGATTTCTCGTTCGAATCACTCACGACTACCCGCATACAGCCGGAACCGCGAAAATGCACCCCCTGGCCGTGTTGCCGCGCTCGCTATGGGGTCGAAGACTTGGGAGCGATTTCAGCGAGTGCCTCTCGAACCCAGCGGGAGGCTCCTGAATCGCGACTCTTATGCCAGACCAGCTCGATGGGTACTGGGGGTGGGGCGAACGGGGTTTCGACGACGCATACGTCCTGCGTTTTTGCACTCTCCTCGGCAAATACTCGCGGCACCGTCGCAAGATAGTGACCTCGCGCGACGATCTCGACTGCCGCATGAAAGGATTCGACGAAGACGGGGCTTCGCCTCTCGATACCTTGCTTCTCGAGGTGAATATCGATTGGACTCTTCCCGATCCCCTCAATCACGATTCGGACGTGGGGAAGTTCGAGATAAACCTCCTCCGGATTCGCTTCGTAACGTTCGCGTTCGCTTCCCGAGACCAGGGTCGCAAACGTGACGTCGGTGAGAGGAAGCGACTCAGTCCAGGTGGGGCGACTGCACGCGGGCTCAATGACAATATCGGCTCGGCCCGACTCCAGAAGCTCGACGGCCGAAGTGGTGCAACGTCCAATGACGAGCGTAAGGTTTGGCGCCTCCCTCGCTGCTTTCTCGCAGAGCTGCGGGATCAGGGTTGTACGCATCGCATCGGCGGCCGCGATCATCACCTCCGCGACCGTCTCTCCCGGAACGAACGGGCGTCGTTGGTTGAGGGTGCGAGCGAGCGCCTCCAGCCCTCCACGAATATCTTCTTGGCAACTGAGGGCGACGTCGGTGGGTTCGAGCGAGCGCCCCACGCGAACAAAAAGTTCGTCGTCGAAAATCGTTCGGAGGTCTCGGAGTGAGTGGCTCACTGCGGACGGCGTGACGCCGAGTTCGAGCGCAGCCTGGCCGACGCTATTGTGCCGAAGCAGCGCGTCCAGGACGGCAAAGAGATTGAGGTTGATTCCGCGAAGTGAGGCGCGTGCGCGTTGCATAGGATTGGTTGGCCGAGATGGGAGGAGGCCCCGATGGTCGCGTGATCCGTGCTTGTCGTCGCGAAGGGAAGGAATCCGGTTTCTCAGGGAGCGTTGGAAAGTGCGATATCCGGAGTTCGCGTCGGCGATCGTTCGGTGGACGTTGGGGGGAAAGACACGCGCCAGACCTCGATGACTGGTCTGGCGCGCGCGAATGTAGCCGTTGAAGGATAGCTACAAGCTTCTTGGTCTTGGTGGGATGTGGGGATTGGGAGCTGAAATGGCTGCAGCGTTCGGTCGAATTGGCGCCCGCTCGCTGGACGCACCTGGCCAATCATCCACCGCGCTCATTTGGTGACGGGCGATTCCGTTGATTTCGGTCTCAGAACTTACCGTTTGAGTGTGCCATCTCCGCAGGGATCTCGGAGATCACATCCCAGTGCTCGACGATCTTGCCGTCGGCGATTCGAAAGAGATCGTAATAGGCGGTCGGGGTCTCTCCGAGTGTTCCTTCGGAAAGAACCAACACGAAATCATTTTCTGCGATGACGTGATGCACGTTCGTGTACGAGATGGCCATTCCCTGTTCGGCGAGTGCTTGAAAGCCGGCGCCGAGCGCCGCGAGACCGTCGCCGATCCCGGGGTTGTGCTGCAGGTAAGCTTCGCCGCCAATGACAAACTCTTCGAGACGTGAAAACTCTCCTCTGAGCAGAATCGAATCTGCGAAACCTCGAACGAGACCTCGGCTGCTCTCGGTGTCGATCGCGCTATCGAGGTCGGTTGGGCCGTCGGTTAGCGTTCGGCCCGAAGGGTTCGGTTCACCCGGCGCTTGCAGATTGTCCCAATGCTCCACGATGCGGCCGTCCTCGACGCGGAAGACGTCGAACCCGACAAGGGTCTCTGCCCCAAAGAGCTGCGCGTTTCGATACGTATTGTGCATCGCAACCAGGTCCCCATCGGCGATGATCCGATGCGTTTCGTATTGAATGCCGCTCTCTTCAAGCGCGGGTAACACTCCGATGATCGGCTCGATGCCGGTCGGCATTCCCGGGTTATGCTGGATATAGTCTTCGGAGATCAACGCCCGGACCCGCGCCTCATCAAAGTCCGAGAAGATGGCTTCGAACGCGGCGGTCACGATGTCGCGATTGGACGCGACGCTGAGGTTGGCGAGAACCTCGCTCGGCTCGGCGGAGAGTGTTTCCGGAGTGGTCGCGGCGGGCGATTGGCTCCCGCATCCGAGGGAAAGAACGAGGATTGGAATCGAACGGAATTTCATGCCTCGACGCTAGGTTTCGAGCGTCGCTCGGTCCATCTCGGAGACCTCAATCAGAGCTGAGCAGATTTCATGGATGCGGCCCAGCGGCCGATGACGCTCAGGAGAACGCAATCAAGGTCCGTCGGCGAAATCGCAGCCAAGGTCCACATCGACAACGCCGTCGAGCGCGTCGATCTCCTCACACGTGGTTTCGCAGAGTTCGACGCGAGCCGCTCTCTCTTCGTACGTAAAGCCGCCCCCCGTGCAGTCCCCGTCCGCCGCGTAGCGGAGCGGATTCGGTCCGTTCTCTCCGGCGGTCCACAACACGGTGAAGCTCTCCGGGTCGTAGACAACTCCTCGCGGTGGTGGATAGGGCAGGGAGTATGCGCAGGGGAGCGGGATCCGAATCGCGATCCGTTCGGAGAGTCGCGAAAATAGCTCGCTCCAATCGCGATTGCAGATCGAGAGCTGCAGGCCGCCGGTCTCTTCGGCGAGCTGGTAGTACTGCCTCCCCGGACGGAACGCGTAGCTCTCGGGGGTAAAGCACGCCCCGGTCGGGTTTTCGAGCGAGCGCTCGATCGTCTCCGACGCGATCGCGTGGAAAATAAACTCATGTCCAAGTCGCTCTTCCATCGCGGGACGAAAATCCTCTGCGCGCATATCGAGGCTGTCGTCGTCCGTCACCACGATAAAGTGGGTCACGGCATTCGGCCGGAGGGCGCGCTCGTACATGTCGAAATTGGAGAGTAGCTTCAGCAGTGCGTCGTGCGAGTTCACGCGATCGTTCACCTCCAGGAATCGCCGGTCAAAATCGAGAGGCGGCGGGGGTACGAAATCCGCTTGGCTCACGAAAATGACGCGAGAGTCGACATTCGCGACGGTGATCGAATCCCAGAACTGACGAATATTGGCCTGCATCAACTCGACCTCGTCGATCATGCTGCCGGAGTTGTCGAGCACCCAAATGATGTCGACCGGGACGCTCGCTTCCCCCGTCCGGACGACGAGCGAATCCGGGCACATCGGCATCCACACGTCCTCCGGAACATCCTCGGGGACATCTTCGGGGACGTCCTCGGGGACATCCTCGGGGACATCTTCCGTGACGTCCTCTGGCACATCGACCGCGGCGTCTTCCGCGTCCACACCTGCGTCGAAACTCTCGACGGGTAGGCCCGTGCGCGCGCCGCATGCAGATAGCAAGAGTGAGAGTGCGAGAAAGGGCGCGTGGTGCGCGAGGTTTGGAGCGCTCGACGTGTGGTCGAGCGAGAGGCGAGGCGTCAGCGACATAGGAAGGGGCTCAAAGCAAAAAGCGGGCCGGGCACCGAGTCTGCGGCGGGAATCTCAGAAGACGCAACTCAACGTGCGCGCAAATTCGAAAAACCTTTGTATTCGTTGGCATTTTTTTCGATTTGGAATCCGACGAATGAACCTGAACGTCGCTCATTGAATGGGGGAGGGGGCATCCACTTTGCTCGCTCCGTAAAGATTCTATCGCCTCTGTGGAATCCTCGAATACCCAGCCCGAATCCGTCGCCACGGTCGTGATGATCGCGCAGGCTTCGCATTCGCAAGGGGCGTTGTCGGAGCGAGAATACAGGCTTTGCACGAGCGAAAAGAGGCTTCTCACGATGTGAAGGATTGTTCGAGGGCGCGAATCTGGGTGACGGATCCGGGTTCGATCCGGAGGCAAAGTGGCGGAGCTTTTTGCGACTCTGATAAACTTCTCTTATCGGCTTCTCACTCCATCGAAATCTCGTCATCGTCCTCATCGCCGGATGTATGGGCGCCTGCGGTCAACGTGAACGCCTGCAAGAAGCTCCTCCGGCGAATGCCGAGCCTCGGGAAGAGCCGGCGCCGGTCGAGGAAGAGCAAGACGAACCGGAGCCCGAGCCCGAGCCCGAGCCCGAACCCTGTCCAGTCGCGGAGGTCCCTCTTTATGCGGACGGGGAGCTTGCAGGTGAGGTTTGTCCACGCGACCTCGCGACCCGCGGACTGACGTTGCTCGACCTTCGCGACGAGTGGACGCCACAGGTTTTCGGTGACGCGGAAGAAGCGCCGCCGACCGAAGCTGAGCCGGATTCCGACGAACCGATTATCGGAGAGCAACCCTATCGAGAAACCTACGTTGCGCTGGCCGATGAGCGTCTCTCGGACGTGCCCGAGGGACTCGACCGAGAACGGTTTCTCGAGCTCTTTGGCATCTTTCCGACCTTCCGGGTTCTGCTCGAGAGGTTGAGTGACGCGGAGCGGCACGCATGTCACGCGGCCGTCGATAGCACCTGGCTAGAGCGGCTTGATTACGAAATGCGTCCCTGGACTCCTTCGCGGGAAGATCAGATGAGCCGCCGGCGCCTGGCGCGCTACCTATCGAGCTTCCTTTCCCGAAAGGCACGGGAAGCGGAGCTCGCATCCCTCGACGCTTTCGAAGGTCATGAAGAGCATGGGGCGCATTACCAACAGTATATGCGCGCTCAAACCGCGGTCGGTTCGATCGAAGCGGTACAAGAGCACCTCGCTTGCGATGGTTTGATTCGGCGGGCCGAGGAAGGCGTTTTTGATTGGCGCACGGCGGGACCGCTCGCGAAGTATCAGCGCGCACATATGATCGTCTCGGGCGGCACGCTCGACCAGGAAACCAAAGCGGCCCTCCTCGAAGATAGCCGTGAGCAGGATTTTCAAGCGCTTCTCCGCGCGCTCCGCGAACGTGTGGTTGGGGCGACTGGTTTGCTCGAAGACGGCAGTGCTTCTCACAATTGGCAAGAGGTTCTTGGGCGCCCCCTCGATGCCCCCGAGTTTCGCTTTGAAGCAGGAAGGGAGGCTGCGGAAAACGGAGCGCCGGACCTCATCGCCGCCTCAACCGAGGCAGCCGCCCGCGCGCTTGGGTTTCTCGACCCGGAATCTGCGACGCGTCACCTCGCTGGCATGCGTGACGCAGGGCATCTGCAGGTGGCCGTTGCCCTGCCGCCGCTTCCCGCGTACCACGGCTCTCATATGAACCTCCGCGCGGAGATCGATCGCGGAGATGTTTGGTACCAGTATCCATATACGGATAGTGGGTCCCGTCGGCGTCAGCGCGTTCGCCAGCGTCCGGTGGTGACGCTCTACGTGCAGCACGAAGGAGAAGATATCGCTCTCGTGCGCTGGGCGACGACGATCGGTGGTTGGAAGTCCGAACTCAACGGCAGCGGCGGGGTTGGGTTGCGCTACAAAGAATCTCCCGCCGGGCCCCGGATTTGGCGCGACGTCATCGCGTCGCCAGCTTGGCTCCCCCCTCCGAACACACCGGACGATGAGTTGATGCGTAGAACCTCGTCTGGCTGGGAACCTCGCTACGGACTCTTCGGTCCCGGTTATCGATCGGCGTACGGTTTGGTCATGATGATGCATCACAAGGTTTTGCCGCCCGACCCGGATATCCGTGTGCCCGAGGGTGAAGAGCCGCAGCCTCGATTCTACGATCAAGGGATCCGCGTTCATGGGTCCGTTAGCTATCGATCGATCACGAGCGGCACTAGCCATGGTTGTCACCGGCTCTACAATCACCTCGCGATTCGGATGGCTTCATTTCTGCTTCGCCATCGGCGACACGAGCGCCGCGGAAATATCGAAGTCCGATATGGGCGACGCATCCAGCGTGGTGGCCACCGCATGGATTTTCGGATTCGTTCGCGCGGTTATCGGTTCGAGCTCACGCCTCCGGTGCCAGTCGAGGTGCTTGAGGGGAATGTGCAGGGTCCAGTGCGCGAGCCAATCACCGGGTTCCGGCGACTTCGGGAAGACCTGATACGGGCTTTCGAGTCCGAATCGGCCGAGGCGATGTAGTTGCGCAAGCACCGCGGGGACACCGTTTTTGAGGTGTCTGGGCGCACTTTTTTAAAGTTGGGGCTTGCGGAAGGCCGATCTTCCTGCCAGGTGGAGAGACGATTCAATCCGCTCTTTGCGTATCCCGAAAGGATGGGCTACAAGGGGCGGCCAATCACGAACGAGGTTTCTACGCATGTATCGATGCGAATTCTGCAAGGCTGTCCAGCCACCCCGCACCCGCTGTCAGCACGTCCCTGTTGAGACGCGCCCCGCTGAGTATCCCAGCCGTCCGAAGGCGAACAAGCTTCGCATTGGCCGAAAGAACAAGCATTTCGACGATCCAGGCGGCGCAGGATACGAAATCAAGCGTGAAGCGCTCGCCTGCCCATCGTGTGCAGCTGAGTTTTATCAGAAGCAGCGCGAAGCCGAAGAGTCGGCGTTCGCCTAAAGGCGGGCTTCCCTTCCCATAGGGTTCCCCTTCGCCCCGACGTGTTTCGCGATCGGGGCGCTTTCGCTTCTTTCCTTCGATGTTGAGTCGACAGATGGATCGATCTATCTGCGCGGCTCCTTTTCCCCCCCAGTTGTAGCTCCGTGTCCCGTTCTCTCGTCATCGTCGAGTCACCCGCCAAAGCCAAAACCATCAAGAAGTATCTTGGAGATGGTTACATCGTTGAGTCCTCTGTCGGGCACATCCGCGACCTTGCCCGTCCGTCCGATGTAGACATGGCCGTGCGGAAAGAGAATAAGTATATCGCGGAGTACGCGGTCGACGTAGAGAAGGATTTCTCGCCGATCTATGTCGTGAATCCCGACAAGAAATCCCACGTAGCGGCACTCAAAAAGCAGCTCAAGCAGAGCGACGAGCTTCTGCTCGCGACGGATGAAGACCGCGAGGGAGAGTCGATCGCTTGGCATTTGCTCGAGGTCTTGAAGCCGAAAGTTCCCGTTCGTCGCATGGTTTTCCACGAGATCACGAAGGGGGCGATCCAGAAAGCCGTCGAGCAGACGCGCGAGATCGATCAGCAGCTCGTCTACGCCCAGGAAGCGCGACGTATCCTTGACCGTCTTTACGGGTTCGCCATGAGCAATATGGCTCGGCGCAAGGGAAGAGGCCGCTCTGCGGGCCGCGTTCAGTCCGTCGCGACTCGCATTGTGGTCGAGCGGGAACGCGAGCGTATGGCGTTTCGTGCGGCGTCCTACTGGGATCTTCATGGCCTCTTTAAGACCAATCCCGAGTTCTCCGCCAAGCTACTCGAACTGAATGGCAAGCGAGTCGCTGCCGGTCGGGATTTCGGAGACGATGGAAAGCTTCTCGAAAAGCGGAAGGGTGCCGTCATTGTTCTCGACGAGACGCGCACAAACGATCTTGCGAAAGCCCTGCAGGGCAAGACCCTCGAGGTCTCAAAGGTAGAGACCAAGCCGTTCCGCCGCCGCCCGGCGCCGCCCTTTATGACCTCCACGCTTCAGCAGGAGGCAGGGCGGAAGCTCGGCTGGGGCGCGCAAACCACGATGCGTGTAGCCCAGCGTCTGTACGAAAACGGCTTTATCACGTACATGCGAACCGATAGCACGACGCTCTCGGAAACTGCGCTCAAGGCGGCTCGCGACCAGATTCAAGAGCGCTACACGCCACGCGACCTACCCGAGACACCTCGTCAGTACTCGCGTAAGGTGAAGAATGCGCAAGAAGCTCACGAAGCGATTCGTCCTGCCGGCGATGTCTGCCGCCCGGTCGAGGCGCTCTCCAGCGAGCTGAGTAGCCAGGAAGCGAAGCTCTACGATCTTATCTGGAAGCGCACGGTTGCCTCTCAGATGTCGGATGCCGAAGGGGAGTCCCTGATCGTTCAGATTTCCGGAACAACAGATTCTGGGGATGCCGTTGTCTTCCACGTCACCGGGCAGACAATCACTTTCCCAGGCTTCCTCAAGGCATACGTCGAAGGAAGCGATGACCCGTCGGCGGAGCTGGAATCGAAAGACCGTCCGCTCCCCAATATGAGCGTTGGTCAGTCGATGACTGCCGAGAGCTTCGAAGCAAAGCATCACGAGACCAAACCGCCCGCCCGTTTCACAGAGGCTTCGCTCGTGAAAGAGCTCGAGCGCCTTGGCGTCGGCCGCCCGTCAACCTATGCGTCGATCATTACGGTGATCCAAAACCGTGGGTACGTTTGGAAACGAGCGCGCGCCTTGGTGCCTGCTTTCCGAGCGTTCCAGGTTGTCCGTCTACTCGAAGATCACTTCGGCGATTTGGTCGACTATCAGTTCACTGCGCGCATGGAAGACGAGCTCGATGAGATCGCTGCCGGCAAGGGTGATCACATCGGTTATCTTCGTGATTTCTTCTTCGGTGCGGAGGCTCCCGGCCTTGAAAAGCGCGTCGAAGAAAAGCTCGAGAGCATCGACCTCGACGAAGTAAAGCGTCTCGAGACGATTCCGATCGGGCGAGCGGAGAGCGGCGACGAAGTCTTCGTACGTATCGGTCAGTACGGCCCCTATCTGCAAACCGGCGAGGGCGATGCGAAGCAGACCGTTTCGATTCCCGAAGACCTCGCTCCGGATGAGCTCACCGTCGAGCGAGCACTGGAGCTTCTCGCTGCGCCTTCGGGCGATCGTGTGCTCGGGACCGAGCCTGAGAGCGGTCTTCCCGTTCTCGCGAAGGCGGGGCGTTTTGGCGCCTATGTTCAGCTCGGCGAGCTCGAGAAGGATTCGAAGGAGAAGCCGAAGACGGCATCGCTCTTCAAGACGATGTCGCTCGAAACGTTGACCCTCGAGCAAGCGTTGCAGTTGCTGACGTTGCCGCGTGAGGTCGGCGTCGCCGAAGACGGTGAAGCGATCGTGGCCGCGAACGGCCGTTACGGTCCGTACATCACGAAGGGCAAAGAGAACCGGAGCCTTGAGACCGAAGAGCAGCTCTTCACGCTGACGGTCCCGGAAGCGCTCGAGATCCTCGCAAAGCCAAAGCAGCGCCGCGGTCGCGGTGCACCGAAACCGCCGTTGAAGGAGCTGGAAGAAGATCCGGTGAGCGGTCAGAAGATCGTGGTGAAGGAAGGTCGCTTCGGACCCTACGTCACCGACGGTGAGGTGAATGCGTCTCTCCGAACCGCGGATACCGTCGAGAACATCACGACGGAACGAGCAGCGGAACTGCTGCAGGCGCGGCGCGATCGCATCGCTGCCAAGGGTGGAAAAACGACCAAGAAGAAGTCGAAGAAGAAGACGAAGAAGAAGGCCACAAAAAAGAAGGCCACGAAGAAGACGGCCAAGAAATCAACGAAGAAGGCCTCGAAGAAGTCGACGAAAAAAGCCACCAAAAAGTCGACGAAGAAGACGACCAAGAAGACCGCGAAGAAATCGACGACTCCAGCGGAAGCGTAGAGGTTCGGCGAACCAACGCGCAGCAAGAGGCCGCCGGGAAACCGGCGGCTTCTTTGTATTCTGCCAACGGCTGGGGTTCGTGCGTGGTTCGGACTCCAACCCGCAGAAGAGCCTTGCGCTTGCGCCCCCGTTGAAAGGACAGACTCTAGTTCAAGATTGGCGGGCCAAGTCGCACGCGAAGGAGGCCGCTTTGGCCGGAACGGATTCGCACGCTGCGCGTGACCGATGGGTGGCCGTCCTTCTCGACGGTGACCTGGTGGGTTCCTGCGGAGAGCGAGGTGAATCGATGAGGCGTTTCGAAGACCGCGGGCCGGCCGTCGATTCGAATCGACGCTCCGCTTGGCTCGCTCTGCACAAGAAGCGCACCGCGCTCCGCGCTGTCCTCCGCCGTCTCTTCGGCTTCCGCGGCAAGAGTGGCGGCATCCGTCTCGTCTGCCGTAGATTCCTCTGCCGCCTGGTCTGTCGCAGATTCCTCTACCGCCGCTTGGTCTTCCGCCGCTTGGTCCACCGCCGCTTGGTCTTCCGCAGATTCCTCTACCGCCGCCTCTTCGCTCGCGTCTGTCTCAGCTTCTTGCCGCGCCTCGTCATCGGTCGTGTCTTCTTCGTCTCCAGCGATAGCCTCGACCTCGCCGGAGCTAGCTTCCGTGTCGCCCGAAGGCTCGACGGGGATGGTTTGCTCTTGATCCGCGGTGTCCTCTTCTGTGGACTCTTCGCTGGCTGCGCTCTCCGCTTCTTCTGAGCGGGGTTCGTCACGAGGTGACTCTTCTCGCGGTCGGTCGAGTTCTTCGCGATGCGCCGCTCGCAGGTTGAGGACGCGCCAGGTGACGGCGGCCGTTGCGAGCAGTACAGCGATGCCGGTTAGCCACGGAAGGGCTCTGGCGAGCCCCCCTCGCTTTTCTTCCGGCGGAGTTGGTTCCGCAACGCTTGACTGCGCCGCCTGCTCGCTGTCTTGGTCTGGCGCGTGAACCAACGTGGCGGGTTCGTCATCCTCTTCGCCAACGATCGGGAGTTCGTTCTCTGAAGCTTCGAACGGATCGTCCCCAACGTCCTCGATTTCCTCGGAGCGAATCAGGTCGGGATCTGTTTCTTGGGAGGGAAGGGCGCGATCGATTTCGCTGAGATCGATTTCCAGGCTCGTCGGGCCGTCGATGATTCCCATCGGGAAAGAGGCACTCGACGAGATCGACACCTGACCAATCGGGTCGGTGATTCGTTCTGCGGACGTTGCAGGCTCGGCCTCCTCCCGCGTGATTTCGGCGCCGTCGATCCCAGAGCGAGCTTCCTCTCCGATGTATTCGGATTCGAAGGGAGAGAGCCCCTTACGCCAGTCTTTCCAATCTGGCGCTAGCGAGCGGACGTAGGCTTTGAGCTCCGGAGCGTCCTCAAAGGTCTTGATGATCTCCTCAAGCTCGCCGACGAGCTCTCCCATTCGGGGACGGTTCTTGGGCTGCGAGCTCAGACAGCGCGCCACCAACGAATCGACGGCCTTCGGGATCTCCGGGCGCGTCGCAGATACTTTTGGAGCGCCTTCCTTCGCGAGGGCCCGAACGACCGCGAAGCGCGTATCCCGCGCGAAGAGAGGCCTGGCCGTGAGAGCCTCATGAAGGCAGATACCGAGGCAAAAAACGTCGCTTCGATCATCGAGCGGAAGGCCGAGAGCTTGCTCGGGGGACATGTACGCGAACTTGCCTTTGATCTGACCAGCAGAGGTTCCTTCCTCACGGATCGCGGAGCGTGCAACGCCGAAATCGAGTAGTTTCACGACGCCGTCAAACTGGACGACGACGTTCTGCGGGCTGACATCTCGATGGACAACGCGGAGCTTTCGGCCGCTCGTCGGATCGGTCGCGGAGTGCGCGTGATGGAGTGCGCTCGCAAGTGCTCGGGCAATACGCATCGCTCCCTCCATCGGAAGCGGTTTCTTTTGGCGAATGCTTCGGACAAGGATCTCGTTCAACGTGAGACCCGCAGCCCACTCCATCCGAATACACGGGGCGTTCCCAACCTGTTCAAATGCGAGCGTCTGGCAAATATTCGGATGCTGGAGGTAGAGCCCCAGTCGCGCTTCGTCGCGAAACATCTGCTGAAAGTTCTGCTGCTCTGCGATCGTGCCGAGCATTCGCTTGATGACGAAGACACGTTCTCGGTCTTCTGGGTCGCGACCGAGGAGAACCTGAGCCATTCCTCCGCATGCGATTTCTCCAAACACCTCGTAGGGGCCGAAGTAGGCGCTCGCTTTGTCCGTGGGCGAGGGACCGTGCCAGTCGATTCGGGAGAAGCCGGTCGCCCCTGGACGTCGTCGCAATACGGTGTCGTCGAGTCCCGAGAGAACGTACTGAACTGCGCGACCCTTGGAGGTCGCTACCGACTTCGACTCTGGAGATTTTGAACCGCTCTTTTCGAGCGCCGAGGCGAGGCTGCGGCGTGCGGCCGCGCGGTCGACTGGAAAGAGCGCATCCGCGAAACGCGCACGTAGTTCTTCCGCCTGATCTTCTTGCGTTCCTTCAAGAGGCGTATTCCGGATCGACTCGTATGTCCCCCGAGCGCTCGAGTGAACCGCGTGGGTTAGATGTTCAAGTGTGGCCCGCAGGGTGAACCCACGGGTCCGCCCTCGACTGACGTGGAGTAAGCCGAACTGATCAATGTAGACGGCTGCGGGATCGAGATTGGCTCCCTCGAGAAATCGCTCGCAGAGCTCCAGCGCCAGCATCGATGCCACCTCGAGGGACATCGGACGGTCGGTGGTCGCGAGGCGCATCATGGCGTCGGTGAGCGCGTATCGCTCACTGACTTGAGTATCGTCTTTTTCTTCGACGGCCATGGCGCGGATCATACCTCTTCATCGCGGAATT
Organism: Myxococcota bacterium; assembly: GCA_020629955.1. GTDB lineage: Bacteria > Myxococcota_A > Polyangia > Polyangiales > Houyiibacteriaceae > JAHDCI01. The sequence goes on from JAHDCI010000060.1 coordinate 14,410, forward strand.
TGCTCCAAAACTCGTGTGTTCTGGTGCATGTCGAAGGACGACTTTTGCCCTTCTTTAGAGCCTTCTAAATCCCTTCAGGATTCGGCGGAAGGGCAAGCCGAGGCCATCTTCGCGGCGCTCGCGAAACGCTCTCCGGCTCCCTTTGCGGAAGCCTTGGCAATAAACGCGTCAACGTCCGGAATTCGTGCTTCGGGCACCTGGTTTGGGTGCGCTCCTAATGAGGGAGGAGAATTGAACATCACGCTATCGAGCACACGTTCGGGAGACTTTCCATGGGAAGGAAAGGCGCGAATACCCGAGAGCATTTCGAAGAAGATTAGGCCAACTGCGTAAAGGTCACTTTGATGAGAGAGTGGTTCTGCGAGGACCTGTTCAGGAGACATATAGGATGGCGTTCCGAGTGCCTCTTGGGGTTCCGTGATCGATGTCTCGACTTTGTCCAGGCTTTTGCTCAAGCCAAAATCGATGAGCTTTACGCCAGTCTTCGTCAGCAAGATGTTGCTCGGTTTGAGATCCCGGTGAAGCACGTCTTCTTGATGCGCGGCACCGATGCCCTCGAGGATCTCGAGGAGAAGCTCTCGAGCCTCGTGATACTTCATCGGGCCTCCCCGTACGATTCGGTCGTGCAACGTCTCCCCTGGAAGATGCTCCATCACAAGGTACGGGACACTACCCTCGGTTCCGCCGCAAAAGGTTTCCACGACATTCGGATGTCGAACGCGCTCTGCAAGCTTTGCTTCACGAAGAAAACGCGCCCGGAGGGACTCGTCCCCCAAGCGGATTGGAAGAACCTTGATCGCGACGTTGTCCCCGGTCTTTTGGTCCACCCCGAGGTAGATTTCGCTCATCCCGCCTTGGGCGAGCTTATTCTCGACGCGATACCGGCTCTGCAGGATCGTTCCGATGGCAAACGAGTTCGCTTCCTTGAAAGGAGGCATCTGAGCACTGACGCTCCGCCCGTGGACCGCCTAGCGTCCGCCGGGAAGGAATTTGCCGATCGAGGGCATCACAACATGGCGGCGGAAGGACCGGAACGCTCCAGAAACGCCCGCGGGAAACGCGCGGAAACCCACGTCGAGGTGCTCGTCATCGCTGGATACATTCTTCAGCGTCACGAAGGAGGTCAAAACGCTCACCGCGCTCCGGACCATCGGGTTTCGACCGATCTTGGGGTCGCGCATCAGGTCGAGCACGATACGGTTGTCCTTCGCCTCTGCGATGACCGGGTTTCGGTTCGGCATGAAGCCGACCAAGGTGCCTGGGCTCGAGAGATCAAGTGCCCCGCTTTTAATCAGCGCTGCGACTGGCGTTGCGGCGTCGCCGTCGAGGCGGAGGTCCACCTCTTCGAGGCGAATCGCGACCGTGAGTTCATCTTCGTTAAAGACGATTCGATCAATGTAGACGATGGCGGAGGCTCGAAGAGGAGTGTTCATCAGGTCGAGGCCGGCGCTCGCCTTGAGGCCTGGCGGCACCGAATCAAGCTTCAGGTCACTGACCTTGCCGGACTTCTCAAGCTGCTTTCCGAACCAGCGGAGCGCGACAATCGGAACCCCCACGCGGAGTCCCAGGGCACTGCGCATCGCGCGCGTGACCTCTTCGGGGTGGGTGAAAAGATAGCCGCGAGCGGCCTCTAACGCTTCCTGTGCGATCGCCATAGCGTGTGAGTAGACATTTCTTGCGCACGTCTTGCAAGTACTTCTCGCGGCGTTCGAAAATCCGGCGCGAGATCTCTCACCCGCCGAATCTGACCTTTTTTGCTTCGATTCTCCGGCGAACTCTTTCGATCCGTATCCGGAAACGCTGTCTATTCTCGAATTGCGCCCTGCTTCGGTAGCGTCGACATGAACGTTTAACGCTGGCCCATATCGTCGCGAGACGAACGGATCCGTGGGTCGTCCTTGCGCACGATGTACTTCGACCGATACCCTGTGGAGGTCGTGGATACGAATCCCCAGCCGATGTTCGATGCCTCGGACACGGGCCCCTTCGATACGGTGCCGCCAGAAGATGTGGCTGGGCGCGATATTGCGAACTCGATCGAGTTCGACCTCGACCTCTCAAGCGAAGAGACCGGCGTCGGTCGAATCCTCGGCGAGCGTTATCATCTTCAGCGCGTGATTGGTCGTGGCGGCATGGGCGCCGTTTACGCCGGATACGACGCATCCGATGGTCGCGCCGTGGCGGTCAAACGGCTGCGGAAGAGCCGCCAGGACGACAACGGCGTCGCGGCGCGCTTTCTTCGCGAGGCACGTGCTGTTTCCGGCATCGGTCATCCCGGCATCGTGCAACTGCTCGATATGGGGAAGGACCATCACGACCAGTGGTACCTCGTCTTCGAGTATCTCGATGGAGAAGACGCGTCCGTGTGGATGGAGCGTCGCCCGTTTATGAAGCTGGGCGATGTCTGGCGGTTGGGGGTGGAGCTTCTCGACGCTCTTCATGCGGCGCACCAGCGAGGGATCGTGCACCGGGATATCAAGCCGGCGAATGTCTTCTTGCACCAGCCTCCTGGGGCCTCGCAGTTTCGCGTGAAGGTGCTTGATTTCGGTATCGCGAAACAGAGCACGGTAAACGACGAGACCAAGCTGACGACGACCGGCATCGTTGTCGGCACGCCGCAGTACATGAGTCCCGAGCAAGCTCGCGGACGAGAGCTCGATGGCCGCTCAGATGTCTGGTCCGCGGCCTGCGTTCTCTTCAAAATCCTGGCCGGACAAGTTCCGTTTAACGACGACAACTTCGCCGACATGATGGCGCGGATGCTCACCGAGGAGCCGCCTCGGATGAAGCATCTCATGCCGCGCTTACCGGTGGAGTTCATTCGAGCGATCGACGGGGCGCTTCACCGTCGTCCGCAGCAGCGCTTTGAGAGTGCGCTCGCCATGCGTGATGTGCTTCTCGGGTCCATTTCGATGGATGAGTTTGCGGCCGGCAAGGTTCCCGATTGGGCCGACCACGCCTTACCGCCGACCCCCACGATTGTCGCTTCCGGATCTCTTTCACAGGCTCCTCCGACTGAGATAATGAGCGCTGCATCTGAGCGGCCGCGGCCCAAAGCGATGTTGATCGGTGGCGCGATCGTTCTTGCCTTGGTGACGGGGTGGGCGACCTATGGCGCCGTGAAGCTTGCGCAAGGGGCTCAAGAGCCAACGATGCCGAGCGCGTCCGAGCCCGTTCCTATCGCGCCGGCGACCGCTGCTCCCGCAGCGCCGATCGTCGCCGCGCCCGCGCCTGCCGCGCCCGCCATGGAAGCGGTTCCTGCGCCCCCTCCAGCTCAAGAAACTGCAGTCGAGGCGGCACCGATTCAATCCGCGATGCGGCGACAGCGGCGCCGTGCGCGCGCACCGGAACCTCGAATGCAAATTCGGAGGAGCGGTGGTGACCAGCGACGCCGTTTCCAAGCGGCGCGCGATTACGAATAGTTCATCGATACGCGAGCCCTCGCTTTGACTGAACGACGAATCCCTCGGCCCACTCTGGGAGGCTCTCAGCTCTGGACGGATACACGCTGGCGCTCGGGCTGGCGTGTGCAGGTGAACTGCCGAACCGGATCGGCACGCGTGCTCGATTCGAACCATCGCGTGGTCTTTTCCGGAGAGCGGATCGACTGTGTGCAGCACTTTGATGCTGCGCCGCCGTTTGCACAAACAACGCTCACGCTCTTGATCCACGGCCTCGGAAGAACCTCCCGGGCGATGCGTCCCGCAGCACACGCGTTTTCCGGCGCCGGTCACGCGACCGCCTGCCTCGACTACGCGAGCACTCGTACCGATCTAGGCTCTCATATCGACTCTTTCTCGGAGCTGATTCGCGATCTGCCGGACCAGGTCCAGAGGATTCACTTTCTCACGCATTCGCTTGGCGGGATCATCTGCCGAGGGCTACTCGCGCGCCCCGAACTCCGCGACCGCTTGCGCGCTTCACGCGTTGTTATGCTGGCGCCGCCCAACCGCGGAGCTGCGCTCGCGAGCCTCCTTCGAAAGAAGATCAAGCTCCCCTTCGAAGGAGTGATGGGACCGAGCGGCATCCGCATGGCGGAAGCCCACGAAGATCGTCATGCCCTCGAGTCCTTCCCTGAGCCAAGCGTGCCGACGCTGGTGATCGCGGGAGGTGCGCAACACGGTCGCGGCTACAACCCGCTGATCGAGGGAGACGACGATGGGATCGTCGCTGTGAGCGAGACCTACCTTCGCGAGGGAGAACATCAGCTCGTCACCTCGCTACACACAACGATCATGAGACACGCGCACGTGCATCGTGCCGCGCTCGCGTTCCTGTTCTCGTGACGATGAGACGTCCGAGAGAGGATTGGTCAATCGTCTTCGAGTCGCAGTTTCGATGGGAGCTGCGTGAGGATCTCTCCGAATTCGAAGCGGACAACGCGCCATCCTTCGGTGGTCTCCCGGAGAACGAGGGAAACCTCTCGCTCGTAGGGTGAACCGACGAACGTCCCGCGGGCGATAGTCTCGAGGGCAACATCCGAACCTTCTCCCGTGCCGCGAGGGACCTCCTCTTCGGATTGTACTTCAATGCGAAGTCGCTCTGCGGCCATCGCGTCCCAAACCTGAGTCTTCAGTTCCCGCTCGTGTGCGCTCATGGCTTCGTCCTCGATATGACGTCGCTGGACCGTTTCGGCAGCCTCCTCGATCGTGAGCGCGGCTGCGACGCCGTGGTCTCGCTTCCGCCAGGCATCAACAAAGGACTCCGCAGCGCGATGAGCCGTCGAGTCATCGAGGGTCGCGGAGTTGATCGGGGGAAGGGCGGTCTCGGGGGCCTCAGGACCGCCGCTCAGAACCATGGCGCCGATGCCGATACAGACCATTCCGCTCGCGAGCGCAAGGACAAGCGGCGTGGATACTCGGCGCTCAGGTTTCGTGCTCTCGGTGCTTTCAATCATGTGCGTGCCTTGAGGAGGTGGGCTGCGAGCTCCGAGAACCCTTCTCCTCGTTCCTTCTCACAGACAAACTTCGGCTGTCGGACACCCAAACGCTCGAGGTGAGGGCGGACATTCGCGACGCCAACAGAAATCGGAAATGCAGAGAACGCCGCGGCGTCGTTGCCACTATCTCCGATAAATGCCCACTCTTCTCGCATCAGCGGCTCCCCCCAAATCGCTTCATGGAGCGCGGCGATTCCCCGTGCCTTATCCCAGTCGCCGGGTACCGCGTGGCAATGCACCGAAGAGACCGGCGCAGAACATCCTTCGCTCTCGATCATCGCGACAAGCTCCGCAATCTGCTCCGCAGGAACGGTGTGCTTTTCCCCAATATCGAAAGCGATATCGCACCTGCGTGCATGAGAATCATCGGACGTTTGAATCGACGGGAGCGCGCTCGAAATGCGTGACTTGAGACGCTGAAGGATTCCAGCTTGCTGCCCCCGCTCTTCCGCAGAATCGATGTAGCCCTCGCGCAAACCTTCGTTGCTCATCCAGACAAAGCCGGCGCCATTTTCGCCGACGGCGCCGTCGACCGGCCATTGGCGCGCGATCACATCTGTCCAGCCAAGCGGACGTCCTGTCGCGGCGATCAGACGAAAGCCTGCGCGGCGGAGTTGCCAGAGCGAAGAATAGGCCGCTTCGCCGAGGCGCCCGTGCGTGGTGAGCGTATCGTCGATATCAAAGCAGACGCCCCGAATACCTTTCGCATCGAGTGAAGAAAGAGGGCGCATCATTGAACTCGCAAAAGTAGCGAGGTCAGGTAGCGCCCTTGACGAAATGCGGGCTGACTTGGGTGGTCTGGCCCGGCGCCCATCGCCTTGAGTAGCGTGACATGCCGCCGCGCTTTTTTGGCGGCCGCGGCGACCGTATCCAGGAAGACATCCTGCGTCATCGCGGCGGAGCAGCTACAGGTCAGCAAGAGCCCGCCTTCGATCGTGAGTCGGCATGCGAGTTCATTCAGCCGAGAGTACGCTCGCCGCCCGGCTTGAAAATGTCGACGCGTGGGAATCAGCTTCGGGGGGTCGATGACGACAAGGTCGTAGCGTTCCTGCTTGCTTTGAAGTTCCGGGAATCGCTTTTTGATATCGGCGCGCTCGAACCGAACTCGGTCGCTCAACCCGTTTCGCGCAATCGTCTCCCCGCCCACCGCGACCGCGACCGGTGACGAATCAAGACATCGAACCGAGCGGGCGCCGCCACGCGCAGCCGCCATTCCGATCGCGCCAATATAGGAGTACGCATCGAGTACTCGCTCTCGTGCGACTTCTTCGACCAGGCTGCGGGTCTCGCGTTGGTCAAAGTAGAAACCGGTCTTCTGCTGGAGGTCCATCGGCAGGACGTATTCGAAACCCCGCTCTCGGAAACAAAGCTCCTTCGGTTCGACACCGCGGAGGGATTCGAATTCGGTGTCGATGCCTTCGGCTTTCGAACGTGTCGCTGTCCGCAGTACACTCTCTACGCCGCAGATTCGCTGAATATGAGAGAGCAGAGGTTCGAGATTTCGCTCCATCCCGGCCGATGAGACTTCGATGATTGCGGTCTTTCCGAACACATCGACGACCAGGCCAGGGAGGTCGTCGCCGGAACCGTTCACCATTCGAAAGCCGGTCGTTTCTGGATTCGGGAAGCCAAGATCGGACCTCAGCTTTGCAGCGATCTCAAGGCGCCGAATTAGCGCGCGCAGGTTAAGATCCTCATCGGGGTTTCGAGTTACCAGGCGGACCGCGATGGAACTTTTGGGGGCGTAGAAGCCGGCGCCCACGAAGTTCCCTTTCGGATCCATGACCCGCACCCAGTCTCCGAGCGCGGGTGCCCCGTCGACGCGAGCGACGGCTTGCGCAAATACCCACGGATGCCCCGCCCACACCGGGCGAACGTGACCTTCTCGAAGAACGATGGTTCCCATGGGTCAGACGCTAGCGTGGATGAATCGACGCGGCACGCCCTCTTAACCAGCGAGTGAAACCTCGCGCGCTTTGAGACGTGTTACGGATCTTCGAAGCGGTTGGTCGCGCGTTGGTCCATGAAACGGGTCCGAATCGTCAATCCTGTTTGGCTGTCCTGGAGGCGTTGCACGCATGTCGCCGTATCCTCCGTACGCTTACACTCTCGAAAGGCCAGCACATCTGCGTGGCACGTGCTCAAGAGGTGCTCCTGCGCTTCCGAAGTCTCGGGGTTTAGTCGTCTGAGAAGCTCTGGGCATAGCCTGAGCGGAGAGTTCAACAGGATATCGAGCGGGTGAGCCTCGTGCTCGGGACGCGTCTCGAGCGGCGCCGCGGTTGCGGCCGCCATGACGTGCGAGGTTGTGCCCGTACGCCCGTCGTTAAACGTCGGTGAGTTTCTTTGAGGGTCGATCGCATCCGTTGCCCAAGCACCCTCCGAGCGCATGACGACCATGGTTACACCAAAGGCGATCATCAAAAGGGAAGCGAGACCGACGAGATGGTAGCGCCGGAATCCGGGGGCGTTTGGAATTGGCTTCGACATAGGAATCCGAGAGATCGCGTGAACGCACCTCTCGCTTTGATCGACTCTAACCCTATATCGAAGGGGCGTTCAATCATTCTCATGAACGAAAAACGCCCCGTCATTGACGGGGCGTCTTCCTCGCAGCGGTACGTTGATCAGCGCGACATTCGGGCGGCGGGGCCTGAAACAACATCGGGCTGGCCGCGGTCGTTCAGGAGTTCCTCCACGGAGCAGGTTCCGTCGGCGTTGATCGTCACGTCCGCGACCTTCCAGTGCTTAAACGGTGATTCCGAGTTGATGTTCACCGGGCCAAACATCTCGACCGGCTCCGTACGCGAGCCGCCGCAGTAGATTCGCACCGTGACGTTCGATCTGCCGTTGAACGCATCCACGCCAACCCGGTAGACACCCGGCTGAGGCTCATCGATGTTGATATTCTCCGGACCGAAGCCCGTCACGTTATCGATGTCGAGGCGAGCGTTGTCGTCCGGACCTGCTTCAAACCATTCGATCGAGGGAATGCACGTCGCGTAGTAGCAATCGAAAGATTCGTTGAACCAGTTCGGGGATTCAGGGTGCAGAACGTGCACGTCCATGTCCGACATGGTGTCCCAGAACATCTCAACGCGCAGGCCCTCATCCGCAACGGCGCGGACGAGCGTCTCACAGGTCGCCGTCATCCCATCGCTATCCCGGGCGCTCGCCTGAAGGATGTATTCACCTGCGATATCGGGCGTAAAGCGCGTCGCCGGAGCACCGACGGGCTGGTCCGCATCCGAGCCGTCCGGGCCCTCGATGTAGCGCCAAGCGACAGTCACACCTTCGGTATCGTCCTCTACGCGCGGCTCAATGGTCGTCTCAGTGAGCGGCCGGGTCGTCACCACTTCGGGGCAGATGAGGGTCGGCGGCGTGGGGGTGCCGATGACATTGATAATGCACTCCGAGCTGAGCCCGTCCATATCGGTCGCCCGATACCGAAGCTGGTAACGTCCCTGTCGGTCCGGGGTGAAGGTCGCGTTTGGACCATCGGTCGATGAGAACCGAGCGGCACTGCCGTCGGGACGCCCAACAAATTCCCATTCGTGACGAAGCGGTCCCGCCTCATCCGTTGCTCCAACCTCGACTCGGAAGGGCTGACGGGTCGGCGCCTCGAGGTTATCGGGACACATCAGGAAGGGCGGCTGCGTGACGCGTACAATCGCGCGGCATCGATCCTCGGCACCCATGCTATCTCGGGCGATCATTTCGAGGATGTAGCGTCCGCCGATCGGCGAGGAGAAGAACGCTGAGCCGTCAGGCTGCCCGGTGATCATCGGCATCGCGCCGGCCGGGCCTTCGATCAGGCTCCACTCGACGGAGACAACGGGTCCCTCATCGTCGAACGCGCGCGCATCGATGCGAACCGATTCGCCCATATTCGCCACAGTCTCATCGGCGGGGCACACCGCGACCGGCGGACCGTCGACGACGGCGATGGAGAACTGACATTGCCGACGCGTACCGAGATCGGAGAGCGCGTTCGCCTCGATGACGTACTCGCCCGGAAGGTCGCCTTCGAACGACACGGTGTCGAGCGCGAGCACGCTGAGGAGCGGCGTGGCGCCGTCGGGGGTCAAGCGAATCATGAAGTCGACATCTACGATGGTCGCATCGTCTGAGCTGATCGTGCTCTCGACGGGTTCGCCGGGGATGGTCATCGAAGGAGAGGGACAGTTGAGGGTCCAGTCCGTCGGGACGTCGGGGGGCACGTCCGTTGGGACGTCCATCGGTGTATCGAGAGGGGTATCGGTTGGCACATCGACCGAGGCGTCGGTCGATGCATCCGAGTCAAAGGGGTTCGGGTCGAGCGCGGACTTCGAGCCACACGCGAGCAACCCTCCGCAAAGCAAAGCTACAAGAATTCGCATAGCAGGCGTTTTACCCTGGAAATTCACGACGCGCGAGTCTCCGGCGGAAAAAGCGCACCCCGATTTTTGCGAATGAAGATGCCGAAGGCGGAGTGAAACCCCTTCTATTTCTTGAATCACGGAGCGGAAAGCAGCGCCCGTGATCTCAAACGGACCCTTCATGGAGACGGTCGAGCGGCGATTCTATTCTGCAAGCGGGCAGTAAAAAACGGCCGATTTTGATTCGCTGGATTCTGGCGTGCGTAGATGCGTCCGATTGTTGGACTCGTATTGCCCATACGTGGCGGGAGCTGGATGGCGTTTGCGTGCGTGAAAACACCGCAAAGCGGTTTCGGAGGGTTTTCAGCAGGTTGCGACCCTCAACGATATTCGATGCTCCAGGTCCGGTGAGGGCTCCGCGCGAAGTCCTCGGGTACCGTCCGCTTTGAGATCTCTCGAACCTCATAACGCTCGCCGATTGCATCATCGAGCTGAAAATCTCGTGCGTGAGTCGAAAAGTACAGGACCCCGTCGGCGGTCAGACGCGCCGCGCTCGCTTCGATGAGCGAGCGGTGGTCTCGGGTGAGGATCATCTCCCGGCCCGTGGACTTCGAGCGGGAGTAGGAGGGCGGATTCAGCAGAATCCGGCGATAGCGATTCCGTTCTTTCTGAAGGAATCGCTCGACATCGCTACGTACGAAATCGTGTTCCCGTACCGGCAGCTCGTTGGCCTCAAAGTTCCGTTCGCCCCAAGCGAGGTACGTCTTCGAAAGGTCGACGCTGGTACATCGTGCGCCAACCTTGGCTGCGTAGACAGAGGCAGAGCAGGTGTATGCGAAGAGGTTGAGGAAGGCGTCACCCTCGTTGAGCTCTTTTGCGATCTGCGCGCGTAGCATCCGATGATCGAGGAAGATGCCGGTATCGAGATAGTCCTCGTAGTTCAAGAGGAAGGTGTGTCCGCCTTCGAGATAAGCGTGCTCCGTACCCGTTGCTGCGCGCTTATCGTACTGCCCCTTCCCGCCCCGCGAGCGGAGATGCACGTGCTCTTGCGGCACGTCGAGAAGCTCCTCGCAGACAGCGACGACATCTCGCACGCGCCGGTCCGCGATGACGATATCGACCTTATGCGGTCTTCGATGTTCGTGGACAAGAACGCGGCCGGGGTAACGATCGATGGCGAAGTTGAACTCAGGAATGTCCCGGTCGTAGATGCGGTAGGCTTCGAGTTTCTGTCGTTTGGCGAGCTTCGAGTAGCGCTTGAGATTCTTTTTGAGCCGGTTTCGGAAGGCTTCGCTTTCGGGATGAATCTTGGCGCGCACCGACTCCGCTTTCGGAGCGGGTTCCGCTTTGGCTCCCTCTTTGGGTGCGAAAACCTCATACTGCGAGAGGGAGCATTTCATCGGGCCATTAAAGACGGTCTTGCGCGCCGAGGAACGCATGCCGAGCTGAGCCAATAGAGAGGGTTCACCACACAGCATGGAGATCTTCCAGCCGGCGAATCGCTCTCGAAGGGCGCTGCCGAAGCGCGCGTAGAGGACGGCGAGCTCCGTGCGGGTCCCGACGCGCTCACCGTAGGGTGGGTTGGTGACGAGATGCCCGGGTTCATCACCGACCGCATCCGGCGAGACTTGCGTCGCATCGCCGACTTCGAAGCGTGCGCATTGCACCGGAAGCGAGATGCCTCGTTTCTGACAGAGCGATCCGATATTGCGGAGAGACTCTTTCGCCAATTCGACCGCTTCTGGATCGCGGTCGCTCCCGTAGAGTCGAGGCATTGCCGTCGCGGCGCGCGCACGTTTGAGGGCGCGATCCCGAACTAGGGAAAGCGCCGTTCGATCGTGCGCCTCCCACCCTGGCGACGCGATGGGGCGGAGCAGTCCGGGCGCGATATCGCGTGCGATGAGGAGCGCTTCGATCAGCATTGTTCCGCTTCCGCAGAAGGGATCGATCAAAACTCCGCTCTTGTATCCAGCGTCGAGGAGCATGGCCGCACCGAGATTTTCCCGAAGCGGGGCCCGAGCGCCGCTCGGCCGATAGCCACGCCGGAAGAGGGCGCCGCCGAGATCGACGCTGATGACAACCGGGTTGGCCCATCGGATATGGAGCCGAAGAGAGGGAGCGTGTCGGTCGATGTCGGGGCGGTTTCCACGCTTGTCGCGCAACCGGTCGACAATGGCATCCTTCGCACGCTGAACGAGATAGCGCGTGTTGTCCTTGCGGCGATGGCGCGAGGCGACGCAGTCGATCGCAAGCGTGCCCCCTTCTTCGAGGATCTCCTCAAAAGGCATCTCCGCGAGCATGGTGTAGAGCAGAGTAGGGGTGTCGACTTCTTCGGCCTCCGCGATCGGCCAGAGCACACGACTCGCGACGCGCGAGTGCATGACGATTCGGTAAGCGTCTTCGAGCGTTCCTTCAATCGTGCGTACGCCGCGCGATGGAGCACTCTCAAATCCAAGGCCGACAAGTTCGTGATCGAGCACATTCTCGAGGCCCATCGCGCAGGTGACGGTGAAGCCTGCTACGCTCCCCTTTATGCGATTACTGCTTCGACTTTGCCTGGCGCTATCCATGACCTTCCTTATCGCGTGCGGCGACGATGAACCAGGAGTTGATGCTGCGACCGACTCGAATGTCGAAGACGCGGCCCACGATACAGCGGAGGATGTGGACATCGACGATGCCGCAGAGGACGTCAGCATCGAAGACGCCGGAGATGAGGATGCTTCGGAAGATGCCGGCGAGGAAGACGCCGGCGAGGAAGATGCCGGCGAGGAAGATGCCGGCGAGGAAGACGCCGGCGAGGAAGACGCCGGCGAGGAAGACGCCGGCGAGGAAGACGCGGGCCCGCCCGCCCCTGGAGTCTGCGGAGATTCATGCACGCCGACCTGTTTCCGGCCGATCACCTGCGTCACCGAGTGTGGAGGCCCGGAAACGCTCTGCGGTTGCTGCGCCTGCGCACCGGGCAGTTTCGACCCGCTCGGAGCGTGCTGAGGGACGTCGAACCCCCATGTTTTTCGACGCCCGCCGGATTTTCTTGCCTTCTCGGCGAGAAAGACACATTAAGGAAGCCACGGGCATTTTCTGGCCCGTTACCGAGGAGAGTTCATGATTGCGATGTTGATCACTTTCGCGGCGTACGTGTTCGCGTTTTTTCTAGCGGATCGTTTGCTGGATGGAATGAAGATTCACGGCGGGGTCGGATCGACGATCGCGGTCGCCTTGCTCGTCGGATTTCTGAACTTCACGGTTGGATTCTGCCTCCGTCATATGATCTCGCTTGGCTCGATCGGCCTGGGCTACCTCATCTATCCTGTCGTGTCGACGTTCGTCACGGCCTTGATGCTGATTGCCGCAGACAAGTTGGTGGCGCGACTCGAAATCAAGAGCTTTGGGACTGCCTTCATGGCGGGCGCGGTGATTGGGTTGGTCCGATTTGGAACCCAGTTCGGCCTCGATAAGCTCGGCATGTAGGTCAACGCCGCCACGAAAAACGCCACCC
>JAHDCI010000291.1:0-2119 GCA_020629955.1 Myxococcota bacterium
CGATGGCGATCGAGTTGATGAGCAAGAATGCGCTTCCGAAGATGCGCGAGTCATGCCAGCTGGCGGCCCGCACCCTACTCATGGTGGGAGAGCGGATCGGCCCCGGCGTGACCACCGAAGAGATCAACACCTGGGTGCACGAGTTCATCGAAGAGAACGACGCATACCCTTCCCCGCTAAACTACGGCGGCGGCGGTGGCCGGGTTCCGTTTCCAAAGAGCGTCTGCACTTCGATCAATGAATGCGTCTGCCACGGTATCCCCGACAACACGGTCCTGAAGGATGGCGATATCGTCAACGTCGACGTCACGACCTATCTGCCGAAGAAGCACGGTTACCACGGCGATACGAGCGTCACCTTCTACATCGGCGAGCCGAGCGAAGACGCGAAGCGAGTGGTCGAGACGACGCGCCGCTGTCTCGAGCTCGGTATCGCGACAGTCAAGCACGGCTCCCGCCTTTGGGATATCGGCGCCGCGATTCAAGAACACGCGGAAGCGAACGGTTGCTCGGTTGTCCGTGACTACGTGGGACACGGCGTCGGCCGAGAGTTCCACATGCCTCCGCAGGTTCCTCACTACCGCCCCGAGAAGCGCCCCGGAGTCTTCTTCGGCGATATGCGGAATATCCGCCTCAAGGCCGGCATGGTCTTCACGATTGAGCCGATGCTCAACATCGGCGACTACCGCACGGAGCTCATGGAAGACGACTGGACCGTGCTCACGAAGGACCGTTCTCTCTCAGCGCAGTTTGAGCACACAATCCTTGTCACCCGCGAAGGCGTCGAGGTCCTCACGGCTCGCCCCGGTATCGCGAAGAATAGCGAAGATAAGCCCTGGTCGACGCTTGGCGAACTCTCAACGCCGGCGGCATTTCAGAAGTAGCTCTTGCCGCTTAGAGCGCGAACCATCCCTGGGTCGTGATCACGAGTCGATAGACGCCCCCTGCGCCAAGACGTAGGGGGCGCCACTCTTTGTAGCCGCGAAGGGTTTCGACCCGCAGCTCATACGTGCCCGGTTGAATGCCGTTGACGGTGTAGGAATCTCCCGGCTGCATCGTCCGACTCAGCTGGTTGGCACGCCACTCGCGGCTCCCATACGAGCGAAAGGCAAGTCGATGAAGTGGAGATGCGCCTTGATGAATGATCTCCACCCTCGCCGCCCCCAATCCGTTCGGCTCCTGAACGACAGAGAAGCCCGCCGCGGCGGGAGCGGGCTGTCCCGTTTGTCCGCCGACAGGGTTTGGCGCAGTCGCAGGCAGCCTCGCCAGCGCCATTCGATCGCGATCGGCTTCCGCGCGCCGCTGGTCGGCATACGCGAGGGATTCTTCGTGCCGACGTCGTTCGGCTTCCGCGTCATTCGCTTCTTCGCGAACCTCTCCCCCAGCGGCATTGATCGCGGCTTGAACCTGCGTCATCTGCTGAACCACGGCGGAATCGACGAAGACGAGGCTCGTATCGTTTGGGTCGATGATCGCGCTCTCCGACTCGACCAACTCCACTCGGAACCGGCCCGGCTCATAGAGCACCGCAAGGCGAAGTTCACCTTGTCGGCCGAGGCGACGAGAGGCGACAATTCTCCCCTGCTCACTCGTCTCGATGCGGTAACGGGTCGTCTCCAAGGCCCGGACCACAGACGCCTCTACCTCCTCGTAGGTGGCGGCGGTGAGCAAGCCGGAAGCGGGTGGCGGTCGCAAAATCAATCGTTGCTCGGCGCGTCGTACGCGGGAATCGAAACGAGCGATCCCGTCGTGATAGCGAGAGCTGATCACCGCGCCATTTGCACCCTCTGCCTGGTCGAGGCCGTACGTTCGCTCGAGATCGATGCGGTAGCTGCTTTGGTCATAGAGCACCGTCACCTCCGCTGAGCCTTGATGAATATAGAGAGTCGCGGAGATCGCCCCAGGCCGTTCTCCCCGGACCAGATGCCCATCGGCGCGTAGCCCATAGAGCAACCGGGCTCGAGTGACGGCCACGTCGCCGGCACCCGTCAGCGCGCCCGGATGGGTCTGCAAGGGAACGACGCTCGCGCAGGCCGCGAGAATGATGACGAGGATCGCTGAAATGCCGGGTCGAACGCTCATGTTTGGCGTGTAGCACTCTCCCGAACGAAGTTCACAC
>JAHDCI010000291.1:2219-4546 GCA_020629955.1 Myxococcota bacterium
GAACGAAAAACGCCGCTCAAATCGAGCGGCGCTTTTCGTGTTCTCAACCCTCGCCTGCGCGAATCGGTGAGGTCTCGTGGAAGGTCCAGTCTGGGACATCGCGGACGGCGCGTTCCACTTCCCAATCATCTCGGAAGAGACCGACGATTTTCTTGTCGCGGTCGTGCACGGCAATCGGAATACGTTGCGCGAGCGCTTCCTCCGGAGTTTCCGGACCTTCAAGCCAGCGGGCGTATTTGAAGGGCAGAATATCGAAGGAGATCTTCGCGCCGTATTCGTGCTGAACGCGATACGTTAGCACTTCGAACTGGAGCTTACCGACAACGCCGCAGATCGGATCTTTCTCTCGGCCCGGCTCGGTAAAGAGCTGAACGGTGCCTTCTTCTGCGAGCTGCTGAATGCCCTTTTGGAGCTGCTTACGCTTCAGCGGATCGAGAAGCTGAATGCGGCCGAAGTGCTCCGGCGAGAAACGCGGGACCGCATCGAAGAGAAGCGGGCCGCCGCTGCTAAGCGTATCGCCGATGCGAAAAATCCCCGGATCGTAGAGACCGAGAATATCACCCGCATAAGCCTCCATGACCGTCTCGCGATCTTGCGCAAAGAACTGCTCCGCGCGATTGAGGCGAATCGACTTCCCCATCCGGAAATGGTGCACGCGCATGCCGCCCTCAAAACTCCCGCTGCAGATCCGCGCAAACGCGATCCGGTCTCGGTGCGAGGGATCCATATTCGCCTGAATCTTAAAGATAAAAGCGCTGAACCGATCGGAGCCAGGTTCAAGCTCCGTGCCGTCCGCGGTCTTTCGAGGCAATGGAATCGGGCAGAGATTCTTGAAGCGATCGAGGAAGGGCTCGATACCAAAAGAGTTGAGCGCGCTACCGAAGAAGACCGGCGAGAGCTCTCCCTTCAGGAAGCGCTCTTCGTCCCATTCTTCGCCCGCGCCATCAAGAAGCTCGACCTCGCCGCGAAGCGTATCCGCGGCGTCTTCGCCCAGAAGTTCGTTCAGCGCGTCGCTATCGAGATCGACTTCAACCGCTTCGGCCTTCGAGGAGTTCCCGGCTTCGCCCTTTTCGAAACGGAGCACCCGCTTCGAGCTGCGCTCGTAAACGCCCTGAAAGAGATCGCCGCTGCCGATGGGCCACGTATAAGGAAAGCTCTGAATTCCGAGGACATCTTCAACCTGCGAGAGCAGGTCGAACGAGTCGCGCGCCGGCCGGTCGAGCTTATTGATAAACGTGACGATCGGGATCCCGCGCATGCGGCAGACGCGGAAGAGCTTTCGCGTCTGAGGCTCAACGCCCTTCGCGGCGTCGAGAATCATGATCGCGCAGTCCGCCGCCGTCAGCGTGCGGTAGGTATCTTCCGAGAAGTCGTTATGACCGGGCGTATCGAGCAGATTCCAACGGATCGAGTCGTACTCGAACTGAAGGACCGAGGACGTCACCGAGATCCCGCGCTGCTTTTCAAGCGCCATCCAGTCGCTCGTCGCGGAGCGTTTGGCCTTTCGCGACTTAACGCTGCCAGCCTGATGGATCGCGCCCCCGTACAACAGGAGCTTTTCGGTAAGGGTCGTTTTGCCGGCGTCCGGATGCGAGATGATCGCAAACGTCCGGCGCTTTTCAAATTCGCGTGAAGTAGAAGACATGAGCTTGGCTCAGAGAAAGAGGAGAAAGGTGCCAGAAGCGATTCGCTCAACCGGTCGCGGATAGGACCGAAACCCGGATCCGTGACCAGGAACGTGATGATCGTGCAAGATTTCGCAATCGTAAGGGAAGTTCTCGGAGCGAGATATACAATCCGTATTTGAGTGAAGAGAACTTTCCTTAGGATTGCGAAGGATTGTGCGAGGGCACGAATCCTGGTGGCGGATCCGGGTTGAGCACGTTTCACGGCGGAAGCACAAAAACCCCGCCCGCGATTCGCGAGCAGGGCTTCGGTTAAGTTCGGGGGACCTAAAGTGCGGCGACTTGGCTGGCCAGGCGGCTGATGTAGCGCGACCCCGTCTTGCGGTGGTAGACGCCCTTGCTGACGGCCATGTCGATGTGCTTGATGGCCGGCTTCAGCGCTTCCTTCGCTTCGGCCTTGTTTCCGGACTCGATCGCCTCGCGGCAGCGCTTGACGTACGTGCGGACGGTGGTGCGGATGTGACGGTTGCGCGCGGTGCGCTTGATGGTCTGCCGGATGCGCTTCTTGGCGCTAGCGTGATTTGCCATGACGTTTGCTTTTACGTTGAGTTAGGGCGAGAAGAAGGAATCAGGGCGACGCAATCGTCTCGCGAAAGGGAGCGGTGCTTAGCATCGGCCCCAAAGGGGGTCAAGCGCGATCCA
>JAHDCI010000292.1 GCA_020629955.1 Myxococcota bacterium
ACTCGGCATGTCGTTCGTTGACCAAAGCTCGCCTCGGCGCCCCTGACGAAAGATCTTCCCTTCCATCGATCTGATCCCCGCACTAGAAATCACCCTTCGCAGACTGGTGAGTCGGTTTGTGAAACGATAAAGGCCCTTTAGAGCCGCTTTCGAAGTACCCGAGATTTTCGTTTTCGGTCGTACTTCGATCGGGCCAGAGGCAAGGTCTTTGGTGACGCGCTTTGAAAGCCGCGCTCTTGAAACCAGTGCGCGGATTGGGTCGTGAGCACGAAGAGCGAATCGAGCCCCTCTTCGCGAGCCGCCTCCTCGACCGCCTCAAGAAGTGCGTCACCCCGCCCGGAAGCTCGGTGTTCCGCGTCCACCGCGAGGCAAGCGAGCTCCGCGCTACCGTCCTCGGGGTAGGGGTAGAGCGCTGCGCATCCAAGCAAATGCGCGTCTCGTTCCACGACAAAGAACTTGTCGATATCATTTTCGAGAACCATTCGAGGGCGCCGGACAAGAGAGCCAGAGCGCTCAAGCGGTTCGAGCAGGCGAAGTAGGTCGGGTACGTCTTTGAGGGTCGCGCGCCGAACGCCTTCGTACATTCCGCCGGTGATCAGCGTTCCGATTCCGTCGCGGGTGAAGAGTTCACGAAGGAGACCAGCCTCTTCCTTTCGAGGCACGATATGCGCTCGCTGCACACCCCCTTCGACAGCGTTGCGTGAGGCGGCAAGCGTCGCTCGCAACACCGCGCTCCGGCTCCTATCTTCGATGGCCCGCGCTTCGTTTGGGCCCAGCTTGGAGACCGTCTTCCCGGCGACCCGAACGCCTTTCGATTCCGTGAGCATCACGAGTTTGTCCGCGCCGAGAGCGACGGCAGCATCTGCTGCAAGCTCCGGGGTGCTCAAGTTAAAGCAGTCGCCGGTAAGGGAATACCCAAGGGACGAGAGAATCACCATCGCACCGTCATCGAGGCGTTGGTGAATCGATTCCGTTTCGATGCGCCGCACCCGCCCGGTGTACTGGTAATCGATACCCTCGAGCACTCCAAGGGGGCGCGCGATCACGAAGTTCCCTGCCGCAACTTGAATGCGTGCGTTCGCCATCGTGGAGCCTGGCATCGCCGTCGACAGCGCTCGCTCAAGCTCGACGCGGTTTTCTCCGGCGGCCGCTTTTGCCGCTTCCATCGATGCGGCATCGGTGATTCGCAGCGAGCCTTCGAATCGAGGTGCTCGGCCTGCTTTTTTGAGCTTGCGATCGATTTGTGGCCGAGAGCCGACGACGATCACGAGCCGGACTCCGAGTGCGTGGATCAGCGCGAGATCCGCTACGAGATCTCCGAGGCCGCTCGAGCGGAAAACTTCGCCACCGAATGCGATGACGAAGGTTTTGCCTTGGTGTGCGCGGATATAAGGGGCCGCGCTTCGAAACCAGTCGACAAATGGCTTCATGGCGTGTCTCCGCAGAAACGATGAATCAGCGCAGCGTAGAGCGCGGCCGCACTCTCCATGCCTTCGCGCGTTGTGTATTCGTCTGGTTGGTGAGCGACATCGATGCTTCCAGCGCCGCAGACAACCGTATCGAGACCCATTTCCGCGAAGAACGGGCTCTCGGTGCAGAACATCACCGAGCCGGCGGCCTGACCCGTGAGCTCCTCGGTTGCCTTCACCATCGGAGCGTCCGCGAAGTTTTCGAAGGATGGGACGCCTGGGACGAGTGCGTCGAGCGCCCATTCAATAGGCCGTCCTTCGAGCGCCTTGCCCACCGCGTTCCGTAGTTCGTCACGCGTGCCCTCGATGCTCATGCTTGGCATCAAACGCACGTCGAAGGTTAGTGCGCAGGAAGGGCAGATGCGGTTCGGACTATCACCCCCTTCGATTCGTCCTAGGTTGAGTGTTGCTGACGGAACTTCGAAGCCGGGATTTCGGTGCTTGGCCCACGACGTGCGCGTTTCCCTCATCGCTTCGATCGCGTCGATCATCGCTTCCAGCGCACTCTCTCCGAGCGCGGGGTTCGATGAGTGTCCGCTCGACCCCTCGATATGGAGGGATTCCATCAAGATCCCCTTGTGCATTCGAATCGGCTGCAGCCCCGTCGGCTCGCCCACAATGCAGCGGGTGGCGCTCGGTCGTTCTCGTTCGAGCAACGCACGGGCGCCGTTCATCGTCGTTTCTTCGTCCGCGGTTGCGATGAGTACGATGGGTTGCCGCAATGTGCCGCGATCGACCCGTGAAATGGCGTCCAGCGCCGACGCGAAGAACCCCTTCATATCCACGGATCCGCGACCGTAGAGCCTTCCATTTCGTTCGCTCAGCTTCAGCGGATCGCTCGACCAGCGCGGCTCGTCGAAAGGAACCGTGTCCGTATGACCGGCGAGTACGAGACCATCAGAACCATCTCCGAGCGTCGCGATGAGGTTTTGTTTTCGCGGATCCGCAAGCGTTTGAATCTCGACTCGGAAGCCAAGGGTTTCGCACCAACCCGCAAGATGTGCGATCACCTCGCGATTGCCGAGGTCGAGGTCTGCTCGTGGAGAGGTAACAGAGGGGGTCTCGACCAGAGTCCGGAGCATTTCAAGTTGAGATGGAATCACGGGCCGAGCCTAGCAGTAACCGCTACAAGGTGCCTTCTTCCGAAGGCGCCGGTCTTTGATTCGTCAGACTACCGCGTCGTTCGGCAAATCCCCGCATGGTAGCTCGCGACGCCGTTCGCGCGCCGGAAGCAGTCATTGCTATAGGTGACGCCGTCGCATCCGCAGACGGGCGAGTAACCCTCGGGGCAGTACGTGGGTTCGTCGAGGACGCAGGTGCCTTCAGCGTCCTCAAAACAGCCGGCGACTTCGCTTCTATCGCAACGCAATCCAGCCTGACAGCCAACCCGGTCTGGACCGCCGCACACGCCCCCTTCGGTTCCCGGCGTAGGTCCGCACGGACCGTGATGATCGACCGCGATGCCTCGCGAGTTGGCAACGCACGTGTTGCTATAGTTGTTTCCGTCGCATCCGCAGACCGGTGCGTAGTGGCGAGGACACGCAAAGGTAATCTCCCGACAAACGCCTGCTTGGTCGCCGCGGCCGCACGCAGCGCTTGAGGTATCGCAGAACTGTCCGCTCGGACATGGGCCAAGGCCTCGCGCCCCGCACGCCTGCTGCGCGGGCGGGACACATTCCGAGACCTCCCAACCGCAGTAGCCGTCCGATGATTGAATGCAGCGCCCTGTTGGTCCGGCGTACGTGCCATCACCGCAGGCGTAGCGCATGTGCATCGGCGGCGCGTCTCCGCAGTCGCTCGGGAGACAAGCTGCCGGCTCCACCGGACTGACCGGTCCACACGCGATGCAGAGCAAGAGAAAAGAGGAGAGGAGAGTCTTGATATTGTTCATGCCTCCCCCCTAGAGCAGATTCTGGGCCAAGCAGAAAAGTCCTTTGAATTCAGTGGTATGCCTTGCGGAGTGCCTTGATGGGCGGCAAAGCTATACACCGTTCAGGATGAGGCTCTCTGTCGGTCGGCGTGAAGATCGTTCGCGCGATATCGACGAGACCTGCGTTCGAAACAAGCGTGGTAAACGAACGAATCCGCAACCGCGGACGCCACTGTCTCTGAAAGGCTACAGTGAGGCAGAACCTTCGCGAGCGTTCCGCGTACAGAACTACGCGACGTGGTCCAACGATTCGCCGGAAGCTGGAAGCTCCGCGTGGTCTTCGCTGGAAAGACCCCGGAAGGCGTTCCAAAGCTCGTACCTCTCCCGATAGCGGTCTTGGGCGAGACGGCGCGCCTCCCGGGGGTCAAAGCTCTCATCGGGCGTTGTCGACTGCAGATGTTCAAAGCCGTAGACGGCCCGGCCATCGGGCACATCCCAGACTGGCTGCCCTTTCATCAACGTCGGTTTGTCGAGTGCGATGAAGTATTCGAGAATGGGAACACCGGTTCGCTTTGCCAGTTCGAACGCGCCTCCGCGAAAGCGATGCAACTTGTCGCGGCGCGATCGCGTTCCCTCCGGGAAGAGCATGAGCGGGTGCCCCGCGCGGAGATGATCTTCCATCTTTTGAATCGCCAACTCGCCATCGCGTTTACCGGTTGCGAGGTAGTGCGTCGAGCGAAGCACCAGTCCGAAGAAGAAGCTATCGTACCACTCCTGCTTCACCACGCAGGTCAACCCTGCGCTCCGCATGCCGTTTAGAAAAAAGATCACGTCAACGAGTGACGGGTGATTGGCGATCACAATAAAAGGCTTGCCCTTGAGCTCTTCGGGAACGCTTGGCTTCGCATTCCATCCGATCAGGCCGACGATTTTCATCCACAGAAGGAAGGTACCGTAACCCCAGCCGACCAACGCAGTGCATCGATCGCGATGTCTCCTTCGATCGCCCAGCGCGAGCAAGAAAAGCACCGGGAAAATCGCCAACCCGATCGCCACACAGCCCGAGAAAAACATCCCGAAGCTGAAGAGGGTTAAAAAAATGCGGATGGATCGAGGCACGGTGGAGAGCGTGGAGGAAAACGGTGTCTAGAGCGTAAGCAGGGGGGAGCGCAAGTCGCCGTC
>JAHDCI010000293.1 GCA_020629955.1 Myxococcota bacterium
CCTTTGTCGTGCGCGCGCTCAAGGGCGACCCGATTCAGATCCACAACCAAGGCGACCAGATTCGTTCGTGGTGCTACATCGACGATATCGTTGATGGAATTCAACTGGCGCTGACCCGAGACGAGGCGATCGGCGAAACCTTCAATATCGGGAACGCGCGCAGCACCGTTACCATTTATCAGCTGGCGCGCCGCATCGTTGCTCTCGCCAAGAGCGAATCGGCAATCGACTTCGTCAAATGGGACTTCGCCGACGTCGAGCTCCGAATCCCGGATACGCGAAAAGCCAAGGAGCTGCTCGGCTTTCAGCCACGAGTTGACCTCGACGAAGGACTCTCCCGAACCCTCAATTGGTATCGTGAAAAGCTAGGGTAGAGCTGTTAAATCGGGCCGATTTTGATTCGTTGAATTTTGGCCCGCACACATGCGTCCGATTTTCGGACGATACGTGGCGAAACGTGGTCGACGTTTGAGTGCGTGAAAATACCGCGAAGCGGTTTCGAACGTTTTTCATCCGCCTGTTCGAGCATCTGGCAACATCTGCCACGCCAGAACCTGCGCAAAAGCGCACGGATTCGGTCCTCAAAACCAGTTCACCATTGAAATCATCGGCCAGACGAACGAGAGTGGCGAAGTGGGTTCCGCACGTACATTCTCCCTAGAGCAGATCCGAGCAGACGGCTGGTTCCAGCGGCTCGGCGAAGACGCTGACCAGTTCAGTGCGCTCTGCGACGCAGTCGGTGAGACCGTCGTTGCGTTCACCGTCATCGCAGGGGTTCGAATCGCCGCGGTCGAGATTGACCCAAGGTTCCGAGACGCGAGCCGAATCACGTTTACGCTCAATGATGCGCCCGAAGAGCATCAGCTCCCGCTTGGGGAAATGCGGCGCCGACTCGCAGCAACGCTCGCCGCCGAGGAGCCAGAACCCGAAGCGCTCCCAGAGCACCCAAACGCTGCAGACCTTCAATCTTACCTCGGGTTCCGCACGGTCCTACTCGCCCCCTTTTTCGGCTTCTCCCTTCTCGAGCTTACGGTGGAAGAGGGAGAGCGGGACCGCATCAAGATCGAGCTCGATGGTGAAGAAGACGAGGTCACACTCGACGAACTACGGCGTCTCCTGCAGAGCGAAGTCATGCGCTCGGCGCGCGGCCATCAAGGTCAGCGGCCTTTCTCGCTCGAACTCGATCGTGTCGATCTCGCAGAAGAAGCGATCGAGAGTGGCGACTACGAAAAGGTGATCGAGCTCATCGGCACCTGGCCCGGTCCCCTCTCCGTTCTTTTCCGAACCGAAGAACGAACCACCCTCAAAGAGGAGCCACGCAAGGCGATTGTCCGCGCTCTCTCCGCGCTTGGTCAGGCATACGGCGCACTCGGAAACCAGGAGTGGGCAGAAGATGTCTTCCGGCTGGGGATTCAGTGGGGGCAGGCGATCGGCGGACCCGTGCAGGGTCAGATCTGCGTTGCGCTCGCGAACCTGCAGCGCGAAGACGGCCGCTTCCCGCATGCGATTGGGCTCTACCGCCGCGCGCTCGCGCTAGGAGTTGAGCGCGACGAAGTCCTAGCCTCCATGGCGGAGTGCTACTTCAAGAGCGAAAAACTTCTACCGGGATTGTTGTGCGCCACAGAGGCCTCATCGCTTTCAGAGGAAGTGGATACGTCTGCAAAGAAAGCGGCGGAAGAGCTCGGCGAAGCGTGGACCGCGTTTCTTGAACTGACCGGCTAACCGTCCGTTGAGCCGTTAAGCCGCTGCGCGTTCCCATTCTGGATTGTGGGAGTTTTGTGTGCGCAGCTGCGTCCGATTTGAAGCCAGGTACTGTACATACGTGGCAAGAATGGGATGGCATCTGAGTACGAGAACACGCCGCGGTGACGGATCCGGGCCAGGTCTTCTTTCTGAATCCAAGCGAAAAGGCACCCCAAAGGGTGCCTTTCCGAATTGGAGTGCTCGACCCGCCAGCGGTTCACCTCCGGCGTCGACGAACGGCGAACCAACCCAAGACCAAAAGCGACCACGCAGGCGCGGACGATGGGTCATGGACGACGACATGGCAGCCACACCCATCACTATCACTTTCCGTGAAGCCCCCGTCGCTGCCGGCATCTTCGCCGCCAGCATCGCGCTCTGCCCCGGCATCCTCCTCAACGCCGCTATCAAGAGCGCCGGCATCCTCGCCGACCCCGCTATCGAGCGCGCCCGCATCGTCGCCAACGCCGCTATCTTCCATGCTCGCGTCCGGTTCCCCCGCGTCGACGCCGCCGTCCATCCCAGCATCGACGCCGCCGTCTGGCATCCCGCATCCCTCGATCGGGCGCGAGATGCAGCGGTTGTCTGCGGTGCACGCGTCCTCTGTACACGCATCTCCATCGTCACAGTCCGCGCCGGTCAGGCAGCATCCTTCGACCGGTGTATGTTCACAGCCGCCAGGTTCCGCGCACGAATCCGCAGTGCAGGCATTCTCATCATCGCAGTCGAGCGGAGCGCTCGCGACGCAGTCGCCGTCGCGACAGAGGCCTCCTCCGTTGCAGATCAGCGCATCGCGATCACATGAGGAACCTTCCGGCGCAGCCCGGTCCGCGGGGCAATCGCGGCTATCGCCCCCGCAGATTTCCGCCTGATCGCAGAGCCCCGCCGCGGGACGGCAGATCGTGCCGGATTCGAACCGGTCCGCAGGGCACGCCGCGCTACCGCCGTCGCACACTTCCTCCCGGTCGCATACGCCTAGACGGTCGCGACACGGCGAACCTCGCAGCGCGAGAGCATCCCGAGGGCAGACCGACGTTCGTCCGTCGCAGACCTCCGCGATATCGCACGCGCCCGCGGCGCGGCGACAAACGGTGCCAAATCGCGCAACAACCTCAGTGCAGCTGCCTCGTCCATCGCATCGGTCAGCAAGGTTGCAGGCGGACGCGGCGCCGCCGGCATCGCAGGTCGATCCCGCAGACTCGAAGGCGCAACTGGAGGAACAGCACGAAGCTTCGGTTCCATTCGCGGCCCCGTCATCGCACTGCTCGCCTCGGCCGACGACGCCATCGCCGCAACCAAGGCATTCATTGCGGACGCCAGGCGAGGGAAGACCGACGCCATATTCCGCCGTCACTCGAGAACCGCCCGCCCCGTCCGGGCAGCGCTGCATCGAGTGACTCGCGGAGCTCATGCCGGCCTCTTCATCAACCTGTCGCTGACCGGCAGCAAGAAGCGCGACAAGCTCGGCATCCGTTGGGTCGTCGATTCCGTAAACGATCGCATCCAAAATCTCGGCGGTGAGAAGCTCACGCACAGTGAAGCCTTCCGGAAAATCTGCCGCGCTTCCGCGCACGAGCACGACGGCATCCGCGCCGTTCTGAACCCAGTGAGTCGAAGGCAAGACCACTTGATCGGTATTTGGAACACCGCCGGCCGAAAGCACGTAGAAATCGCCACCGTTGATCACTCCGCCAAGATCGTAGGCGGCGTACACTGTGTCGGTGAAGCCGTTCACCATCACGAGCGCGTGACCACGAAGGGAAAGGTTCGCTCGAGTTGGGTTAAAGAGCTCAACAAACTCCGTTCGGTCTTCCGAGCCCGGGGTGTTGGCATCCACCTCGTTGATCAGCACCTGCGCGCTAACGAGCTGGGAGAAGGAGAGCAGCACTGCGCTCAGAGAAAGGGTCGTTCGCATACCGCAGTGTACGCGCGAAAGTAGAGATCCTTCCCATTTTCGATGGCACCCGATCCGGGTTTGTCTTCCCCTCTCGCGCGCGAACGGACGTGCACGCATACGTGAGAACTCGGATTCACAACTCGGCACAGCCTGGATCATCAAATGCTTCGCTCCGCCGTATTCACTCGTCAATTCGGCAAAATTCACGCTGGCACGGTCGTCGCAAAGAGGAGCGCCATGATGAAGACTCAAAAGCCGCGGGCGATCCGCGCACTTATGCTCTTCGCTGCCATCCTAACGGCAGCGTTCTCTCAAACCGCGCTCGCGCAGCAAGACGGAGATATCTGGGTGGAAGACAGCCAGAGTCATGCCGTCGAACAGAACACGCCTGCGCAGCAACCGGCGGCGCCAGCCCAATACCAGCAGCCTCAACAACCGGTTCAACAAACGCAATACGCGCAGCCTCAATACGCCGCACAGCAGTACGGCCCGGGGGGACGTCAGATCGTCGGCTATCGCTCCCGTCCGCGGATCGGTCTTATGGTTTCGGGTCTGGTCATGTTCGGTGTCTCGTACGGTCTTGCCGCCGCCGTCGGTGCTGGCGCCGAGGATGGACGCTTCTTTATTCCGGTCATTGGTCCCCTGCTCGCGATGGACGACAACGCCGGCGGTCGCGTGCTCGGCACGATGTGGGGCTTGATTCAGGGTGTAGGTTTGACGATGGCCATTTTGGGGATCGCGCTCCGGCGGCAAGTTCCGATCTACGCAGACGCCGAACCCCTTGAGCGCGGCGTCGCCCTCCTCCCCTACTTTGCCCCAGAAGCGGGTGGCGGCGCGGGCGGTGGCTTGACGCTCTCCGGCGCGTTCTAAGC
>JAHDCI010000294.1 GCA_020629955.1 Myxococcota bacterium
CTAAGTCGTCTTTACTCTTCGTATTTCGCAAGTCGATCGGGCGCGTTGACGAGCGCCTTCAACTCTTTTCCGACCTTAAAGCGCGGGAGACGCTTTTCCGGAACGGTCACGGGATCGCCCGTCTTCGGGTTTCGCCCTTGGTAGGAGGGGTAATCCCGAACGGTGAAACTTCCGAAGCCTCGGATCTCGATACCATCGCCTCGCTCCAGTGCGGACGACATCGACTGAAAGACGATATCGACAATCTGGTCCGCTCGGCTCTTCGTGATGTTCCGGCGTTCGGCGATCGCTTCGATGAGTTGCGATTTGGTCATAGAGAAGAGATTAATCTCTCTCCCCCGTTTTGGTCAATACACTCCCAGAAGTTTGCAACGATTCCACAAAATGAGGGCATGGCCATTCGAAATTGCGAAAGGCCATTTTCACCGCGGCTATCAACAGAACAGTCGGTTTTTACGGGGTTCACCCAAATGGTTGCAGAAACGGACCTGCTATCGGAACTACAGATCTGCCCCCATATTTTTTCTGCGGGTGTTAGGGGAGGCGCGCGATATCAATGGTCGCAGCGACCGGGCGTGGCCGCGAGGCGCCGCTCTCGCGAGCGAGGCGAACGTTGGTGCCGGTCCAGCAGAGAAGGCGTTCATCCCCGTTGGTTGCAGCAAACTCGATTCGGTTCACGCCTTCCCGAAGAGGGACCCGGATTTCAAATCTTCCCGATGCTGGTACCGCGTCCTGAGACGCTCGCTGCGTGCCCTCTTCAAGCGCTTGCACGCGCCAACCGACCGGCGCCACCCCCTGGAAAACCACGGCGTCTTCCGAAGTGATGAGTTCGATATCGTCTAGCTCGACGTAGAAGCGAGTCGGAGTGACGCTCTCCGGGTGGTCGACACGCACGCGCCCTTCCCCGCCGCTACCTCCCGTCTCGCTATCGCCACCTAGCGCATCCACCTGGTCTGCTGCCAGCTGTGCGCCGGCGACCACGACTTCGCCGCCGCCGCCGCCGCCGCCCGAGCCCGAAGATTCGCC
The DNA here is from genome assembly GCA_020629955.1 of Myxococcota bacterium. Lineage (GTDB taxonomy): Bacteria > Myxococcota_A > Polyangia > Polyangiales > Houyiibacteriaceae > JAHDCI01. The sequence goes on from JAHDCI010000294.1 coordinate 1,027, forward strand.
ACGAACGCGGATCTCCGCGCCCGATAGGTCCGAGTTGCTGAGTGCGACGAGGAGAAAGGAGCCTCCGCCCGCGCCGCCGGGCTCCCCGTCACCGCCACCGCCGCCACCGCCGCCGCAGCTTGGTTGATCGAAGTCGCCGGTGCACAGACCAGGAGTGGTCGCTGGCGATACGCCGCCACTCCCGGATGGGCCATCGCCTCCATCACTCGAGGTCCCAGCGCCGCCAGCGCTGGCTTCCCCGCCGAGATCGTCCGCGGCCGCTGCGCCAGGCTCTCCGCCTGCACCGCCGCCCGCGAGCCCAGAGATACCTCCTGAGAAATCGAGTGCCCCTTGAAGGTTGAGGTCGCCGAAGACGACCCAGCGGACAGGTTCATCGCTGCCGCTGATAAAAGTCGCTCCACTGGGATGCTCAATCGATGCGGACATCCGAATCGCCTCGGAGAGCCGCGAGGGTTCACCTGGCGTCGAGACGACCGCGTCGAGCGGCTGAACCGAGAGCAACCCGCGGTGTACGCCTTCCGATGTGATGATTTCGAGGCGCGTGTTGACCGCGTCAATCGGCGAAGGAATGCCAATGCCGCGGTTCGGTAGCGTGTCGAGGATCCGCAGCTCCACGGCGCAACGAGCCCCCGAGCATTCCGAGCGAACGACCTCGAACGGCGCGCCTGGAGTTGGCCGAATCGTGGCGCCTTCAAACGAGCTTACGCCCGGAACGGTGAACGAGTTGATGTGCCGCTGGTGTCCCTCGAACGCGAGGCGAATATCCATCGAGGCAGGGGCAAGCTCCGGGCCGACATCGAGCGAGACATCGAGCGGCGCATCCCCCATCACGTCCGCTGCGACATCTCCCCCTACATCCACCGAGCCATCGAGAGGACCGCTATCCGCGATGGAGTCGTCGTCGCCGCACGCGAGCGCACCGAGGAGCAACAACGAAGAAGCGACCGCTCGGCAAGGAAGAGAGATCCCAAACCCGAAGCGGCCGCGTCCCATACGCACTCGGCTCACTCGGCGGCTTCTTCTGTGGAGCCCTCTCGTTCTTCTTCTGGAATGAGCTCGATGAAGAAGCCGTCGTGGGCGACACCGTAGTCGTCGTCCGCGGCGGCAAATACCACCGTCCGGAGTTCACCCGTGCTGAGGCCGGCGAGCGCGAGGGGAAGCACAAGCTCCTCCCCTTCTGGCGCAGCTTCGGGCGCGCCACCACCATCGGTGACCGTGACGGGGTCGATCGGTTCCGGAACAACATCGACGCCGCGCGCGTCGGGCGCGTACTCGCGGACGATCGGAATGAGTCGTTCCAGGGCCCACTCCACGGCGACCTGCCGCTGGTCCGGGTCCGCATCTTCGACAAGCGCACCCGCGTGCTCAAGCTCGTACCAACGGGAGAAGCCTCGCTGCGGGAGTAGCATTTCGGCGCGCGTCAGACGCTGCCCGTCGGCGAATCGAAGTCGAAGTAGAATCTGAAGGTTTCGGTCGAGCCGGGTGCGTCCGGGGATCGGAATCGCAAAATCGAGAGAGTAGAACTTCACGCACTCCTGCGCGTTGCAGTTCGGACGCGGGTCCGCAGCGAAAGCCTGGTTGAAGTCCGCGTTCTGCGCGGCAACTTCGCTGATGGGGGAGCCCCAGTTGTTCACGCCGAGGAGGATCTCGCTCCAGAAGGTGATCGCTTTCGTGCCCCAGCGGCGACGCTCTTCGAGCTGATCCTCGCGGCGTTCGCGGCGAACCTCACGAGCCGTTTCTTGCTCGCCCTCGCGGTTTTCCGCAACGCGGTCGAGCGCCACAAGGCGCTGCTCGGCCTGGGCGACAAATGAGCCCTCCGGATAGAGGGAGAGGTAGTGCCGAAGACCATCGGCGGTGTTCTTATTTGTATCGAAGACAGCGGCCTCGCGGCTCGTGTGCTCAGCAGCGAGCTGAGCCGACCACTGGCCTTCGGGATGCTGCTGAAGATACTGCGCGATCGCGAGTGAGCGGTCGTGCTCGTTTTCTGCGAGCTCGACTTGGCGGTAGGCTCGGTAATCGGCCTTCGGCGCAAAGAGGGAGCACCCCGCCGCGAGCGACGCGGAGAGAAGCGTGACGGAGATAACGTTTCGAAGTTTCATTATTCCATTCCTCGGTCGCAGAGACCCATGCACGCGGGGATCGCTTCCATTTCGACGTCTACATTCGCGGCCTTTGCAAGCTCATCGATGCACGCCTGAGCCTCGAACGAGGTCGGCGGAAGGGGGCAACGGTCAGGGGACCAGGAGCGGCCGGCGCAGGAATCGGGGAGCGCGTCGACACAGGACTGTACGTCCGAATGCATCTCGCCCGGAATCTCGCCTCGGGCCTCCGCGCGGCGACAATTCCAAGCTTCGGTTTGCAAGCAGAAGTCGACGGCATCCGCCGGCGCGTTGTCCGAACCGCAGCCCTCCACCGAGCCGGGGGCGGGAGCAACGCAAAGAATCAATAGACCAATGAGAGCCAAGCGCATCATTAGAGCACCTCGAGATCGAACGCGACGCCAAGCTCTGCAGAGAGCAAGGGGTGCGCTGTAATGTTGCCTTCGCGCGAGTTTGCACCGAAGAAGAGAGACCCGGTCGCTTCGAGGTAAACCCCGAATCCGGCAAGAATCATGTAGGTGCCGCTCACGCTAAGCTCTCCACCGATCGAAAAGTCCGGAGAGACCGTGATGGGCACGCCGCCTCGGATCCCCAGAAGAAAATCCGGAACCACTTCGTCGCCGAAGGCGAGACGGGCGGTGTAGCTGGGCGTGATCGTCCACTGCGAGACTGGGCTAACGCCAAAGTTCTCGGGACCATCCGACGTAAGGTTCGTGTTCACTTGAAGGCCGAGCTGATGGCGCAGCATTCCACTTCCGGGCAGAACCGCTCCGACACCAAGCTCGATGTAGAGCGGAGCAAATCGTGACTGCTGGAACTGCAGGTTTTTGACCAGTCGAAGGCTTCCGCCGACACCCAGGGTGTAAACCATGCGCAATGGATTGGTTTCGACTTCGGGCGGAGCCTCAAGCTCGACGACCTGCCGGCGCATGCCGGGAATGATCTCCTCACCATCGGTCGCTTGCGGTGGCGCCGAATCGACGGCTTGCTCGGTGGCGGAGGCCGCGTCGCTCGCGCTTGCCGCCGCTTCTTCCGTGGCCTCAGTCGCACTCTCGCTGGCTTCCGCGGCCTCCTCGCCCGCTTCTTCGGCAGCGTCCGAGGCCTCCTCGGCGGCTTCCGAAGCTGCGCCTTCGGCCGCTTCGGCGCCATCCTGCGCTTCCGAGGCGGCCTCTTCCGTGGCTTCCGCAGCGCCCTCCGCTTCCGAAGCGGCTTCTTGCGTCGCTGCGGCCGCGCTGGCCGCTCCTTCCGCAACTTCGGCGCCAGTTTGGGCAAGGGCACTCGTTCCTGCGCCAAGACAGGCCACGAGCACAATTAGCTTTCTTCTATCGAACACGACGGG
>JAHDCI010000061.1:0-13348 GCA_020629955.1 Myxococcota bacterium
GCCGGCGAATCGGTGACGATCTCCTACGCCTACACCCTTGATCCAGTGGAAGTGCTTACCGCCACGGAATGCACGATCCCGTCCGTTTGCGGCGATGGAATCGTCGAAGGCACCGAATCCTGCGACGACAACAACACCACCAATGGTGACGGTTGCGACATGGACTGTCGCGACGAGACCGGATACGTCTGCATGGGCGCGCCTTCGGTCTGCACCCCGCTCTGCGGCGACGGTCTGATCATCGCCGGCGAAGAGTGCGACGATAGCAATACGGCGAGCGGCGATGGTTGCTCTGCGATGTGCGCGATTGAAGACGGCTACGAGTGCATGGGAGTGCCGTCTGTCTGTGAACTGATCTGCGTGGACTCATCGGAACTCTCGACCGACACCGGTTGCGCTGCTCCGACGCCGCATTGTGAGACGACCGGCATGCTCCGCTGCGCGGAATGCACGCTTAGCGGGCACTGCGACGATAGTAACGAATGTACAGCCGATGCCTGTACCGCAAACTCTTGCTCCAACACCAATGTGATGGCAGGCGTGGCATGCACCGGAGGTGTCTGCGATGGCTCAGGTACTTGCGCCGGCTGTATTGATGATATGGCTGCAGGCACGACCGATAGTGGCTGTTCGGATGCGACACCCGCTTGCGATGATTCTGGCGCTTCGCCGGTCTGCGTGGAGTGTGAAGTCGACGCGGATTGCGGCGATGGAGCGGTCTGCTCTGCAAGCAATACATGTGAAGTCTGCATCGACACGATGACGGGTTCGGGCCTCGACAATGGCTGTCCCGCGTCCGCTCCGATCTGCGCCGGCGCCGCTGGCTCCGGAATGGCAGGCACGTCGTGTCAGCCGTGTCTCGACGACACGTCCGGCATGACGGATGTCGGCTGCGAACTCGATGGTGCGGCCGGACCGGTCTGCAATACCGATGGTGCCACGAACACGTGTGTGCCCTGCGAGAACAACGTCGCGGCCCCTGCCACGATGGACAACGGCTGCATGGGTGACGCGATCATTTGTCTCGCACCCGCTGGCGAAGCGCCCACATGCGTTGAATGTGCGCTCGATGCGGATTGCACGGAGGCCGGTACGGTCTGCGGCGCAGGCAATACGTGCGTACCTGGCTGCGACATGATGGATGACTGCGAAGGCACCGACACGCCAATCTGTGACACCGCCGCACGAGAGTGCGTTGAGTGTCTCCTCGACTCGGACTGTCAGGGAACGGAATCGTGCGATCTCACGTCGAATACGTGTGAGCAGCCCGATAGCGACGACGACGGCATTCCTGATGACGAAGACCTCGATGATGACAACGACGGCATTCCGGATTCGGAAGAGCTCAGCGATGGGCTTGACGGCGATAGCGACGATGACGGCGTCCTCGATTATGAAGACCCGGATTCGGTGACTTGCGATGACGCGGATGCTGACGGCGTTTGCGACACGGCCGCGGAAGAAGTCGATTTCGATGGTGACGGCATCCCGAACCACCTCGACCTCGACTCGGATGGTGACGGCGTCACGGACGCGAACGAAGGTGGCGCGGTTGGTGCTGCTGCGGTCGATGCCGACGGCGATGGAATCATCGACGGCTTCGCGGACGCGGATGGCAACGGCCTCTCCGACAACGTTCAGGCGGACCCGCTTCCGCTTCCGAACACGGACGGCTCCGAAGGTCCCGACTTCCTGGATACGGACGCGGACGACGACGGTCTTCCGGATTCGACCGAAGCGCACGATGCAGACCACGATGGCATGGCCGACGCAGAAGCGTCGGGCAGCGATACAGACGGTGACGGCATCGATGATGCCTTTGATCCCGATTGTGTTGACGCTGTGTGCGGAGGCGTTGTTGGCGCGGTCGCGCCGACGCCAGACTTCGACGAGGATGGCGCTCCGAACTACCAAGACGCGGACGATGACGATGACGGCATCGACACGGCGACCGAAGTTCAAGACGCGATGGACTACGAGGGACCGGCACCGGATGGCAGCGATGTCGACGGCGACGGAAACTCGAACTGGTTCGACACGGACTCGGATGGCGATGGCGCGTCCGATGGCGACGAAGACAGCCGCGACAACGGCGGCGATGGCGACCTCGACGCGAACGGTATCCTCGACTACCTCGACCCCGGATTCACTCCGGTCGACACGGACGAAGACGGCGTACCCGATTCGATCGAATGTTCGACGCTCCCCGATCTCGACAGCTGCGAAGACAGCGATGGCGACGGGAACCCGGACTACAACGATATCGACGACGACAACGACGGCGTTCCGACCTCCGTGGAAGGTGCAACCGACGCAGACGGCGATAGCGTCCCGAACCATCTCGATCTTGATGCAGACAACGACGGTATCCCGGATCTCTGGGAGAACGGCGGGCAGGCTGCGGATGCGAATGGCGATGGCATGGCGGACGACGAGACGGACTCCGACGATGACGGTCTCCTCGACGTTTATGGTGAGCCTGGCGCGCCAGTGAACACCGACGGTGACAGCCTCCCGGACATGCTCGATCTCGACTCCGATGGCGATGGCCTCCTCGATATTTTCGAGGCGGACGGAACCGATAGCGATGGCGACGGCCTCGTGGACGACGCAACCGATACGGACGGAGACGGTCTCGCGGATGTTGTCGACGTCGACAACGGCGGCGCGATTTGGCCCGTGCCGGATACGGACCTTGACGGCGTTCGCGACTTCCAGGACACCGATTCGGACAACGACGGCGCGCCGGACGCGACCGAAGGCTGGGATGGCGACATGAACGGAGTTGGCGACGTGCTTCCGAGTGGCACCGACGAGAACGGAAACGGGATCGACGATGCCTATGAAGGACAGTCTCCGGCGCTTCCGGACACCGATTCGGACGACCTCCAGGACTGGCGTGATCCGGACGATGACGGCGACGGCATCAATACCGAGTTCGAAAACCCAACCGCTCAGGATACGGACGGTGACGGAACCCCGGACTACCTCGACCCGGACGACGACGGCGACGGAACCCCGACCGCCGAAGAGAACCCGGACGAGAACGGTGACGGCAATCCCGACGATGCAGCGGACAGCGATATGGACGGCACTCCCGACTATCTCGACCCCGACGGCGGAAGCTCTGAAGAGGGTGGCTACGCTGGTGGTGCCTTCTGCTCAGCGGGCAACAGCGAGACTGGCGGCCTGACTCTGCTCAGCCTGCTCGGTATGGTCGCGCTTCTCGGACGTCGCCGACGACGCTAGACAGCGCCAGCCAGAGATTGGCTAGCGAATGAAGAAAAGGCCGCGACTCTCACGAGTCGCGGTCTTTTTCTTTGTGCCCGTTCGCTTTCAGCCGTGGCTCGCTGGGACGGCGCCTACTTGAGCCGCGCTACTTGAGCCGCGCTACTTGAGCGGCGCAATTTGAACGGAGAGGCCGACACGCGTGCCCGATGGTCAACATGGGCGATCGCAATGGTCGAGCGTATTGGCGCTACATCGACTGCAGTAGACGACGCAGATAGGTCTTTTCCCAGAGCTCCGCGCGGTCATGATGCGGGAAAGCTCTCTCTCGGCGTCGAAACTCGGGCGTGTGAAAGCGTAAGCGGTTGCCTTCGCGAACGGCCGGCAGCGCGTGGTGGAGCATCTCGTGGTGAACAACCGTTGAGATGTACCAGCGCGGTACCCAGTCTTGGTCGAGGACCGGGTGGACTCGAATGAGCAGGTCCGCTGGCGTGTACGTACCGAGTTGAATCGCGCGCTGCCGCTTCAGTCGCTTCTTTCGTCGTCCCCAGGTAATCGAGACCCCTTGCATCTCTTCTTCGAAGAGAGGGATCAGATCATCGAAGATCTCCTGAAGGTCATGAAAGACGCCACGCGTTCGAATGCGGACGGCTCGCTTCTTTCGATCGATCTCGCCGCGATGGGCTGCGACATAGGCGTCGATGAGGCGCCCAGCGCTTTTCTTACGCTGCGCGGTGTATTGCAAGATCGCCACGAGCATCGCGTCGGGAGCAGAAGCGAACATCCGGTGCATTCGGATCTCGAGGATGCCTTCTCGTTTGCGCGCCGAGAGCATCACCCGGCGATTGTTCGTTAGGGTGACGACAACCGGGCCGCCCAGCGCCCGCGACATCGTTTCCGTGATCTCCGCGAGTGAACGATGAGGACTCGGCGGGGCGATCTCAGCACTCTGCGGGAGCGAAGGTTCCCCCTCTAACTCTGCTCCCAAGTCGCGAACGGCGGGCGCGACGGGCAAAGGAGACGGCGCGCGGGGTCGAGCAGCTTCCTCTGGCGGTTCCTCTTCGCGAAGAAGTCCAAATAGGTTTAGCTGATTTGCCACAGCTCACCATAGCAAAGGAGACATCAAACCCAAGCCAAGATGTCGCTAAGATCCTGAAAACGCAGAAGGATCAGGCTTGATTACACGTGTACCCCTCGCAGCCTTTGATTTCTTCCCACTGTCGAAACGTGGGAGTTTCTGCGCGCGCAGATGTCGCTGATTGGATGGCAAGTATGGCCCATGCGCGGCGAGGACGGGATGGCGTTTGAGGGGTGAAAATGCTGCGAAGCGGGATTCGGAATAAACAGGCAGGCTGCTAGGTGGGGGCTCGGCTCGATTGTGACTCGCCGATGAGCATATAAAGAAGCGCCATTCGGACGGCGACGCCGGCCTCGACTTGGTCCAGGACGCGGCTACGTTTGTCGTCAGCAAGCTCCGGTTCGATTTCGACGCCGCGATTCATCGGGCCCGGATGGAGCACGATCGCGTTCGGAGCGAGACGATCGAGGAGAGCGCGACTCACCCCGAACGTTCGCGCGTACTCCCGCAGGCTCGGCAGAAGAGCTTCACCGAGTCGTTCCCGCTGGATGCGAAGGAGCATCACAACATCGGCATCTTGGAGCGCCGGTTCGAGTCGGTCGTGCGCCGTGACACCAAAGGCCTTCTCGAAGTCTGGTGGAATCAGGGTTCGCGGCCCAACGACGTGAACGTCATTGCCCATGCGCGTTAGTAGTGCGCAATTGCTTCTCGCGACCCGTGAGTGCGCGATATCTCCGCAAATCGCGACCTTGAGGCCACTGATGCGACCGAGTGACTTTCGAATCGTAAAGGCATCGAGGAGCGCCTGCGTCGGGTGTGCGTGCATTCCGTCGCCAGCGTTGATGACAGCGCAGCGAAGGTGGCGGGCGAGAAAGTGCGGCGCCCCGCTTTCGGGGTGCCGAATGACGACCGCGTCCGGGTGCATGGCTTCGAGCGTCTTGGCCGTATCGTAGAGGGACTCACCCTTCTTAATGGAGGAAGTGGCGACACTCATATTCACCGCGTCCGCGGAGAGTCGTTTGGCCGCGAGCTCGAAGCTCGTTCGCGTTCGGGTTGAGTTTTCGTAGAACAGGTTGATCACGGTCTTGCCGCGAAGGGTAGGGACCTTTCGAACGGGACGTCGCGAGACCTCAAGAAAGGCTTCGGCGGAATCCAAAATTGCCGTGACGTGCTGTGGCTCCAGACCGTCGATTTCGAGAAGGTCGCGAGAGGGGAGTTGGCTCATCGTGCTCTCCGGGTGACGCGCTCCGCGCCGGGATGAAAATCGACATCCACGCGATCGCTCGCTGGGAGGGTCAGGGTCTCGCCGATGAAGTCGGGAACGATCGGGAGCTCTCGTCCCCCTCGGTCGACCAACACCGCCAGCCAGATGCGGCGCGGCCTTCCATAGTCGAGCACGCAGTGAATCGCGGCGCGAACGGTGCGCCCGGTTTGCATTACATCATCCACGAGCACGATATCCGCGCCTTCGACGTCGAATGGAATTTGGCTCGGGCCAATGCGTGGATCCGGCAAGCTGGTCGCGGCGTCATCTCGATAGAGCGAGATATCCACGCGACCGAGAGGCAACCGCTGGTCATTGGGGAGGCTCTCTCGAAGCCGCTCCGCAAGCGCCAGGCCCCCGCGCTGGATCGCGACAAGGCCGATGGCTCGACTGCCGACACAAGCGAGGATTTCGCTCGAAAGGCTCTTCACGGCACGATCCACGGCCGAAGCATCGAGTATGGTTTCTACCGAATCGCCGAGCTCCGATTTCACGTTCACGGGGGAGGAGTAAGGGAAGCACCGTGGGAGTCAACCAAATGCACCGTTCTGCTACGGAGATGTTTCCTAGCGCGTGGTTCAAATCGATAGAAGGGCCCTCTTCCGCCAGGAGTGCCGAGGCGAGCTTCGCTCGTCCTTCGATAGACTCGGCATGTGGTTCGCCCTTCGAAGCTCGCCTCGGCGCCCCGGACGAAAGATCATCCCTTCTATCGATTTGATCTCCGCACGAGCCGAGGTTCGTCACCAGGATTCGACCGCCGCCATTCCCTCACAGTCGATTCTGACGAGCTTGGCAACGGCGAAAGCGTTCGCAGCGACGTACCCCGAACTGGGGAAGCTCGTCCCACCCTTTCGGCGCGATCGTGGACTCCCAGTCAACAGGTCGAAATTGGGTGACGATTGTCCCCATTTCACTGGCAACTCGACTTTCCTTGGAAGTGAAGGTCATTCGGACCTTGATCTTTGCTGCGCAAGTTTCGTACGATTACTTGGTACGAGTTGTGCAAAACCTCGTGCCGGAGAGATTTTATGCGTGCAATGAACCTCAGTTTGACCACCGCTTTGCTGGCTGCCGGAATGCTAGCGGGCTGCCGTGGTGTTGCGAACAACCCCCGGTTTGGGGATGGCGTCGAAGAGGCGGATCCTGGAGTTGGGGGCGTTGAGCAATGTCCTTATGACCCGGACTGCCCCACGAGCGGTCGGACGATCGAGGAGTGTCAGACGGAGTGCCCAGGCTACTGGGGCTGCGATGACGACCTCAGCGAGCGTCTGAACAAGCCGGTCAACTGCACGAATCCTGGTTTCACGCATCCAGGCACCGGAGGTGGCAGCGGCGACTGGGAATGCGCTTACGACGAGCTCGGTCGAGTCGTGTGTGAATGCGAAGGTCCGGGCTGCTCGGCTCCCGGCGGCGGTGGCGGTTCCGGTTGGGATTGTATGCGGAACTCGGAAGGGATTCTCTCCTGCGTAAACGACGACCCCGGATATCCCGGCGGCGGCGGTCCGGACGAGTGGAACTGCTTCTTCCGAAATGAGACCACGCGGATCTGTCAGAGCATTCCCGAAGGCACTCCGGGTGGAGGCGGCCCGGGCGGCTGGATCTGCACCGAGACCGAGCTTGGGGAGACGCGCTGCGAAAACCCGAATCCGGAACTCCCCGGTGGCGGCGGCGGCTCCGAGTGGGACTGCTGGTACGAGCAGAATGGAGATGCGTGGACAAAGGTTTGTCGCGCGCCCGGTGATGAGACCGACATCCCTGGTGGCGGTGGCATGACCGGCTGGGATTGCTACGTCGAGGGTGAGTTCGTCATCTGCGAAAACGACGACCCGGATGTTCCCCCGACGCCAGGCGGTGGATCGGGTGGCCCAAGCAACTGCGTGTCTCGCGCAGGTGCGGACCTCGACGTTTGTGTGTTCCCGCCCGTCGGCACGCCCCCCGGCGGTACGCCCCCTGGTGGTACGCCTCCCGGCGGCACGCCTCCTGGCGGCACGCCTCCCGGCGGTCTCGCACCTCCCTTCGAGCCCCCCGGTAGCGCCTGTCCTGAGATCGGCGTCACCCGCTGGTGCGACGATGCGACGTACTGCTCCTGGGGTGAGCAGACGTGTCTCCCGAACGGAACCTGGAGCTCCTGCATCGAGCCTGCGATTGGTCCCGATGGCCTCCTCGACCGACCCGGAACGGTCTGCGCCTGTCAGCACTTCTACTTCAATCCGGAGTGCTGCGAAGACCCGGCCACCTGTTACAAGCCGGAGGACCACGTCCCGCCCGCCTGTGAGACCTCAGGTGAGAACTGCTCCTTCTGTGACAACGACGCCGAATGTGGTGGCGGATTCGACCGATGCCTGCGTCGCGTTTACACCATGCCCGGCAGCGGTGGCGCGCTATTGACTGCGCAGAACTTCTGCGGACATAGCTGCCGTGATGAACCTTGCGAAGCGGGATACGAGTGTCGCTCGATGCGCATCGGCGGAAGCGTTGGTCAGTGGTGTGTGCCGATGACGCCGGCGGTCTGTGGAGACCCCGGGTACGAGTCGCGCTGCGCCGACGGCATCTCGGAAGACTGCGTCTACTGATTTTCCAACATGGAATCACAGAGCTTTCCTGAGGTGAGCGCCATCGGGGAATCTCTGTGAATCCCACCCTTCACGGCCTGTCGTCGAATATCGCGGCAGGCCGTCCTGTTTCCTTCCGTTTTGCACCCCCGATTGGTTATCCTCCCTTGGTGACGACTGTGACTGTGAATACTCTGAAAACCCCTCTCTCTTGGGCCATCCTCCTCGCGACGCTCGGCGTCTCCGCTCAAAGCTCTGCGTACTACGTTGAGCAGCGGCAGATTATCGATCGCGAGGGTATGCCTCAGGAAACGGTCTTCGTGACCTACGCAGATGGCGATGAGTCGTCGCCCGGGACCACGGACGTTACCTATCGCATCAATCCCGGGTCTTACCCCGGTGATGTGAGCGGAGTCGATGAGGCGGTCGCCGCGGCGTTCGCCACTTATAACGACGTCGGGTGCTCGACCTTCTTTGCATCCCGCGGAGAGGACACGCCGCTCGACGGGAACAACATCACCGACAAGGCGCATTGGATGCGCGCAGACGATGGGATTTACATCGCGGTCTTCTTTACCGAGGCGACCGCTGAATGGACCACGGGGCCGCACGCGGGGCACTTCTACTGGGGCTTTAATCGAGAGACCGGTCGCATGATCGGTGGCTCGCTCATCCTCAACTCGAAGGACCACGCTTGGACCACCACCGGCGAAGAAGGTCGGCTCGATGTTCAATCGGTTCTCACCGGCCTTCTTGGTCGCGCGCTAGGGCTTGCTTCGAACCAGGAAGGCGCGGCGACGCGTCTCCTCTTTCAGACGGGCAACACGGACCTTCGAATGCTCAACATGGACGAGATCGATGGGATGACCTTCCTTTACACCGCCGATGGTGAAGGTTGCGATATGGAGCCGGGGCCGGAAGGCATCTGCGACGGCGGCATCATGGAGTGTCCGCCCCGCCTCATGGTCGACGCTGGCCCGGGAACGCGTGATGCGTCCGTGGTGGATAGCGGCGTTCGCGATAGTGGCACGGGTAGTACCGACTCGGGCACCACCACCGGTGACGCGGGCACGGGACCCGATGATGGCGAAGGCTGCGGCTGTCACGTTCGAAATGCGAAGACCAACCTCGGGTGGCTCGCGATTGCGATGGGAATGCTCTTCGTGCGTCGCCGTCGTCAACGCTGAGAGAGAAGTTGAAGAGTACGGCTGGTACCGGCATGGGTTCCAATCAACGGGCGCTCCTCTGGGCGCCCCTCTTTCTTTCTCTTCTCGTCGCCTGCGGGGGCAAGACCGTCGAAGCGACCGGCGTATTGCGTGACCTTCGCAGTGGCGCCCCCATCGCGAATACGGAGATCCGCGTCGCCGGCGAAGGCGAGTGGGTGCGAACGGATGAGAACGGCCGTTTTACGCTGAGCGCGAAGACAGGCGAGCAGCGCTTCGAACTTCGCGGCGGCGCTCACTGCGATCCGCATCGCGATGCACCGGTGCAGGTCTCTGCTGAGGCCGAGTTCGAGATCTTCGCGGCGCCGATCGCAGAGTTTCCACGGGATCAAATCCAGGCCGGCTATGACGAAGATATCCGGGTCGAGGTGGAGCTGAACTGCGCGGCGGAGGTTCGCTTCGTGCAGGAAGCCGGACCCTCTCTCGGCGAACTAAACGTTGAGGAGGGTGCGCTCCGCTTTCACACTCCCGCGCTCGCGACCCTGGTCGATCTCGACGCACGCGTCGGCATTGTTCCCATCGACCGCGCCGCTCGGGCGGCATACGTCTTCCGCGTCGAAGTCGAAGCCGACGAACGCGAAACCCTTCAAGAAGAGGTGCGCGTTACGGCGGGAGCGGTAACCACCGGGCACTTTCAGGTTCCCACGGGCACCGATATCTATCTGAACGGCGGAGATGGGAGTGAGCACGAATGGCGGATGGTGGCTTCACCTGGGGAGACGGTTCCGATCGTCGATGCCGGAGATCGCATCGCGCATTTCCGAGCGCCTGAGTTTGGGCCCTATGTCGTTCGCCATGAGCCGACGATGACCGAGTTCATGATCAATGCCGGACCGTACCACCGAATCCGGAACGACTGTGGCCGCTCGGCGTGCCACGGTGAGCAGGACCAAGGTTGGCGGGGGACTGCGCACGCGCGAACCATGCGTCGCGGTCTCGAGGGAGACCTCGGAGAAGAGTTCAACGAAGAGTGCTGGGAGTGTCACGCAAACGGTGTCGAGCTCGGCGTTCAAAACGGTGGCCTGCACATGAACCCGAACCGCCGATACTACCGACCGAGCGAGCCGCACGAAGGCGCTTACGAAGAGCTTCCGCGTGGCATGCGTCAATACGCATCTGTTTGGTGCTCCGATTGCCATGGTCCCGGCCGCATCGTGCCGCCCGCTTCTCAGTGGCAGTATGGCGCGAAATTTGGCGTCGGTGTCTGCGCGCAATGCCACGACGTGAACGAGGATGACCCGAACGCGAACCACGTCTCGAACCATGTCGATGAGTGGCGGGTGAGCCCGATGTCGACCTTCATCGGTGAGCTGAACGAGCAAAACCCGGCGCTGCGTCGAGGATGCGCGTCCTGCCACACGGCGGAGGGCTTCTCGCATTGGCGCAACGACGATACGACCCGCTTCTTGCCGAACCTCGCGACCGTTCAGCCCGTGACCTGTCCGACATGCCACAACCCGCACGGTGGTGATGCACCCCAGATGCTCCGCGTACATGGCTCGAGCGATCCGCTCGATGGTCAGCCGGTCGACAACCTTGGCAATGGCGCGATCTGCGCAACCTGCCATCGAAGTGAGGCGGTCGAAGATCCCTCAACGGTGGCGTTCGCGCCGCATGCGCCTCAGCTCGATATGCTTCTCGGTCGAGGTGCGCGCGGAGTGAATACGGCGAACGAAAACCCGCATCGGCAAGCCGAGGGCAGCTGCGTAAGCTGTCATATGGAAGAAGCGAGCGGAGAGCTTGAGGGAATCGCTGGCGGGCATACCTTCCTGGTGCGCGGACGAGGAACTGGCCCGATTAACCAAGCTGCGTGTGCGCAGTGTCATCAGGAAAGTGATCCCGAGCAGATCGGTGCGCGGGACTGGGATGGTGACGGCGAGTCCGGCACGCTCACGCAAGAGATGCGGCGGCTCACACGAGCCATCGAAGCCGCCCTCGAGCGAAAGCTGGCGGGCACGCGTGATTCCTGCTCCACACCACACGAAGCCGTTGGGGTCCGCGATCAAGACGGGCTCTTGGTTCTTGTCGACGCGGAGGGACACGTGCTCGGTGATTGCGACGAAAACGGTGTCCTGCTCGCGAGCGAGCGCGTTGATTTCATTCGCGATGCGCCCGAGCGCATCCGCAACGCCGCGTACAACTTGCTCTTGTTGCGTCGAGACGGTTCGAACGGCCGCCATAATCCGAACTACGCATTTGAAATCGGACGACAGGCGCTTCGCTCGCTTCGTTAAGCGCTGGTTGCATTCTGCGACAGAAAGACGGATCCTAATCGGGTGATACGACCTGTCGCTTTTGCTGTTTTCTTTGCGATTTTTCTAGTCTCGGCGACTTCCTATGCTCAGGATGCGGTGCAAGAGGTCGCCGCCGCGCGGGCACTTTTCGATGAGGGTTTGGCGCTCTCCGACGCCGGCGAATGGGAACAGGCCGCGGACCGTTTCGACCGCGCGCTGCAGCTTCGATGGAGTGCACCCATCGCCTACAATCTCGCACACGCTCAAGCGCAGCGCGGAAAGCTCCTCGAAGCGGCGGAGATCCTGCGGGCGATTCGTGCGGACGCTGAGACCTCTCCGGATATGCTCGAGCTTGTGAGCAATGAGCTGAGCCAGGTCGAGGCTCGCTTTGCGTTCGTCACGATCGACGCCCCAGAGGATAGCGTTGTCCATTTGGACGGCGAGCCCGTTGCGCCAGCGCTGCTCGGTGTGCGAGTTCCCGTGAATCCGGGCGAACACGGCGTAGAGCTACGCGAAGAGGACGAGGTGGTGGACCAAGCTACCTTTGCTGTCGAAGAGCAGGGAGTCGCAGAGGTTCAGCTTCGGGCGCCGGCCGCGCCCGAGCCAGTTCCCGATCTACGCCCGGAGCAGGTCGTGGCCCCTGAAGTCTCCCCCGATCCGGCGACGCCCGATCGGAGCTGGATCGAGCCACGAGAGGAAGACTCGGGATCCAACGTCGGGCTCTACGTTGGCATCGGGGTTGGTGTTGCGGTGGTGATCGCGGTGGTTGTCATCGCGGTTGCTGCGTCCGGAACGAATGACCCCCAATCCGGCAGCCTTGGGACGGTGTACGTGGGAGAGAATCCATGAATCGCATTCTACTTGCCGCGATCTCGACGGCGCTCTTGGCATCGGCATGCGCCTCGGACCCGACTCAGATCGTGCTGTATATCGGGAGTGCGGAAGCGGGTGACCTCCAAGTGTTGGTGCGCAGCGCATCGGAATCTCCAGGGGAAGCGCGCATGGACGTGCTCGCAGAGCGAATCGGTTATGCCCCGCCTGCGTATGAGAGTGTGGTTCTCGTTCAGGATTCGCCCAGCACGGAGAGCGTGATGGTGCGAGTTTCCCTCGGTGAATTGGAGCGCGAGCTAAATCTTCGTTTTGCAAGCGATGAAATCCTTCAAGGCGTGGTTTGCGTGACCGACGAAAACGAGGTGGAGTTGGTCGCGTTCTCTGGCGAACCTGCTGACTTTGTTTGCGTTCGCGATGAGCCCGAGTGCTCCTCCCCTTCGGAGTGTCCTTCGGATGAGTGCAGCGTCGCGACGTGCGATGACGGGCGTTGCGCGACGGAGAACGCTGGCAATGGGGTGATTTGCCAGGAGACTCGCATGTGCATGGAGGGCATGTGTGTCGATGCTGCCTGCGATATCGAGGATTGCGATATGCCGGTCGATGGCTGTCAGGAGCGCGCGTGCATTGGCGATCGTTGCGGGGTTGTGGACGCACCCGATGACCAAGCCTGCGGCGGCGACAACTCCGGTCGAGTCTGCCAGGACGGCGCTTGTGGCGAATGTGACCCAGCGAACTGCGTGGTCGAGAACGAGTGTTGGGAAGCCACGTGCGTGGACAACAGCTGCTTTTTTGAAGACGCTGCGGACGGTACCTCGTGCACGGATGGCGCCGGCCTCGCAGGCGTGTGTATGCGGGGGCGTTGCGAGGGGTGCTCCGAAGAGACCTGCGCGTCGGATAATCCATGCGAGGTCGCGCTATGCGTCGAGGGGGATTGCCAA
>JAHDCI010000061.1:13448-26606 GCA_020629955.1 Myxococcota bacterium
CTGCGCGTCGGATAATCCATGCGAGGTCGCGCTATGCGTCGAGGGGGATTGCCAACTCACGCAGGCCGAAGATGGTACGGCTTGCGATGAGGGGATGGGCATGTGCACAGGCGGCGTGTGTGGGCCTTCTGCGTGTTTGGAACGCTCGGAATGCACCCCGACCGAATGCAATGTTGGTCGATGCACCGACGCGAACACTTGTGCGTTTCTGGCGTTGCCAACGGGCGCCGCGTGTTCTGATGGAGTCTGCGATGGCATGGGGGAGTGTGTCCCCGAATGCGAAGAGGTGACCGACTGTGACGACGGTCTTGAATGCACCGTCGACACCTGTGTAGACGGCGCTTGCGGGCATATGCCTCGTGATTCCGGTCGTTGTGGTGCTCGAGAAGGGGAGTGCATCGCCGGAACCTGCTCGGGAGTGATCAACGTATGTCCAGAGGGCAGCGACGAAATCGCGATACGACAGGATTCAGGAAGCGAGATACTTCGTTACGTCTTTTGCGATGGTGGCGATAGCGAAATCGAGTGGGAGGAAGCGAGAATGGCGTGCGAAGCTGCGGGTGGATACCTTGCGCGAATCGACTCCCTTAGCGAGCACGAATGGCTCGGGTCGCAGACCTCGGGAGATGTTTGGATTGGGTACCGTGATGTTGTCCCGGGGGAGTCCGGGGCCGTCGAGGAATTTCGCTGGCTCTATGGGGAAGATGTTGGGACGTTTGATGGCTGGCGTGAGGGCCGCCCCGACAATCGGAACTGCGTAGTACTTCGAGAGCATGACGACATGCCGGTCTGGGAAGACAAACGCTGCACAGATAGCAAATCCTTCCTCTGCGAGTTTGGTCCGTAGGATTTTGAGTTCTCAGAAGGGCGGTTTTGGGATGCCTCTCGGTTTCCGGCGAGCACGCGCTTCACGCTTTGGAGAATCGATACTCCGCTCCGCGGACGACGAGAAGTGCGACCAGCAGTGCGAGCAGCGTCATGCCCGCGATCAGGCCGGCCGATATCGCAGCCGGAACCTCGGGCGGCGGAAGTTGTTCGGCGAGCCACCCGCCGACCTCCATGCCCCCGAGCGAACGTCCGTGGGTCGCCATCGAAATGACGCGGAACTGGCCGGGAAGAAGCGATACGACAAACTCGAGGATCGCGAGCCAGAGCGCGCAGATGACGCCTGAGGCGTCTGGGATCATGACGGCCCACATGGTGCAAATCGCGCAGTAACAGACGACCAGCAGCGACGCGGCTCCCAGCGCGCGTAGGGTGTCCGGAAAGACCTCGATGAGGGCAGCGGGGCTTGCCGCGAGCCCAACGAGGTGCATCAAGATGCCGGCCGCCCAAATGCATCCGAGAGAGCAGATCGCGCCCGCCAGGAACTTCCCGAGCGCGAGCGGAACGCGGCCCACCGGACGTACGGTCAGAAAGGGGAGCGTGCGGCCTTCAATCTCTTCGGAAAGGGAGCTCGCGCAGAAGAGAAACGGAAGGAGCAAAACGAGCAGCCGGAAGAAACCCCAGTCAAAGCCGCTCACCATGGCTTCGCGAGCGAGTTCCACCGCGCGTTCCGCGCCGACGTCTCGCTGACTCGAGTAGCGCGCCGCGATGACGGCGAAGACCACGAAGCCCGTCGCGATCATTCCGACCCGGAGTTTTCTTCCGCGCCAAAGGCTGGTGAGCTGCAAGCGAAGAAGGAGCCCCGTCGCGCTGAATAGACTTGGAGGCGTCATTGTCCTTCTCCTGGCGCGTAGTTTTGCTGCGCATATTGCCCCTCAGGGTGCGGCGCGTTTTGGGTTCGCGGGTTCGCCTGCTGAAGCGAACGAGCGCGGCCGACGCCTGCGTCGGATCCCGTTCCCGCGCCGTGCGCTGCTCGCTCCACCAGATAGTGGAAGAGCGCCTCGAGCGAGGCGTCTGGGCTGGTGATCGAGTCGATTTCGACCTCGTGCTCGACGACTTTTCGGGCAATTGTCTGATACGTCGCTGCGGGATCGTAGGTCATAAATTCGACGCCGCCCGGCGCAAAGCTCATGGCCACGACACCTTCGATATCGACGCAGAGCGCGGCGAGTCGCCGGGGCTCGGCGGTGAACACGCGAACGTGATGCGGATGCTCTTCGAGGAGGGATCGGATCTCGTGGACCTTGCCCTGCGCAACGAGCTGACCGCGCGCAATAAGAAGCACTTGGTCGGTAATCGCCTCGATTTCCGGCAGGACATGCGTGCTGAACATGACGACCGCTCCGTCGGCCGCTTTGCGCTGCAGAGCGCCGAGGATCGTCGCGCGGCTTCGCGGATCGGTGCCGGTTAGGGGCTCATCGAGCAGGATAACCTTTGGGTCGTGCACGACGGCCTGTGCGAGCTTCGCCCGCTGGCGCATGCCGCGGCTATAACCGCCCATTCTCCGCTTCATCGCGTCCTCGAGGCCGAACTCCTCAAGCGAGGCCTTCGCTCGCTTCTCGGCGTCGTTTGCGGAAAATCCGCTAAGGCGCGCCATCGCGGTGACGAACTCGAGCGCGCTCATCTGGTCGTAGAGCGCGTCGGCTTCCGGGCAGAGCCCGATCTGTGCGAGCGCTTTCGAGTTGTTAAAAGGTCGCTCACCGCAGATCTGGACTTCACCGAGGGAAGGTCTCAGCTGACCGGCGCAGATGCGCATGAAGGTGGTTTTGCCGGAACCGTTCGGTCCTAACAGGCCCCAGATGCCAGGCCCCAGATGCAGAGATACATCTTGAAGAGCGGTGACCTTCCCGTACCACTTGCTGCAGCGGATCGCGCGAATCGACGCACTCATTGGATCACCTTCGCTTTCGTGACCCGCTGCGCCGCGAAATAGATTGCGGCCAGTGACGAGACGACAAGGATCGGCACGGAGAAGTACCACTCGATTTCGCTCTCTCCCGGAATTTTGAAGAGCGCCGCACCGACAGAGGTGATGAGCGAGGGGACCGCCGCGAGTTTGAGCCACGGCCAGTCGCCGACTTCCTCGACGATGCGAGCGAGCACGCCGGGGATGACGAAGAGCGTGATCCACGCCGTCATCGTAAGCGCGCGGCTCTTGCTGAACGCCGAGATGCCGACCGAGAGGAAGGAGAGAACGACCGAGACAAAGAGCGAGTGGATAAGAAGCGGTAGAAGTAGCCCGAGCTGCTCCAAGCGAATGTCGGCTGGCGAGGCTCCGGCGATCACCGTGATGAGTGCGATGCCTGGGATGGCGAGCAATGCGAAGAGCCAGATCGCGACCGCGCCGACGCGTCCCAATAGATACTGCGGCGCCGTCACGGGCTTCGAGAAGTAGAACGCGAAGGCGTCATGCGCGAGGTCTTCTGCAACGGCGCTCGCGCCGGCGCCGATCGTGACCAAAAAGCCGAGCAGCCAAACCGTCCACTGCAGCGTCGCAAAGACCATCTGCGCTCCGGCCTCGCCCATATCCCCCGCGGCCTGACCTTGCTGCGCCATCTGATTGTTGAACCAGAACTGCAGCATCCAGAAGCCGCATCCGAAGACAAAAGGCACCCAGCTGATAAACGCGGCGACTTTCACCATCCACGAGGCCCACGCGCGCCTTAGCGCATGACGAAGCATAACGGAGGTGTTCCGTGAGGCGGGAAGTCGAGCCCCCTCATAGGGGCGGTACCCCAGATCCCGAACGGTCATGTCGAAACGCTAGTACATGCAGCGGACCCGTCGAGCCAAAGCCGGGCGCTCACCAAAAGCGGGAAATAGTCAGAGCGTGGAAGGATCGAGCGCGATCGTTGGTTCGAAGCGGCCCTCAACCACGATGCGAAGCCGGAAACGTTCGAATGCAGGGTTGGCGGCGGCATCGCTCGCGCGTTGAATATCGAAGGCGAGCGACGAGCTCAGTCCAGGAATCCATTCCGCTCCAACCGCGAGCATGGCACGGGTTTGACTCGCTCCCGTGGTATCGAAATCCGATAGGAAGTGCGCGAGACGAGCGGAGAGATCGAGCCGCCAGAACGGACGGCTGCGAATCCATGTGTCGATCACGAGCCCTTCGCGATCGCGATCGCCCTGAAATCCGCGTGCGTACGTGACGCTGATGCCCGCGCCGACCCATCGGTCCACCCACGCGATGGAGCCTACGAAGCGATCCGCGTTCACCGAACTTGTACCTTGTGCGCCTAGCTCCATCGCGAGCGTCAGAGTCAGCGGCCTCAGCTGCTCGATGCTCTCGGGAAGGTGCAACTCCGCAAAGAACTCGGCATTCTTACCGCGGTTCAGCTCCGTCCCCAGATAGCCTTCGCCGTTGTAGAAACCTGCGCCAACGCGACCGATGCCGCGGGGAAGGTCGTAGGTCAGTGTCGCTCCCATATCCGCTGGAACGAGAAGGCCAAAGAAGTGAGGGCCGATCCGAGAGAGCGCTCGGAGGCCCCACTGGTTCGTGAGACCCGGCGCGATCTGTTTGGGGAGCATACCGAGGCGGACCTCGAGAGCGTCAAACGCGCGATATCCGGCCCACACCTCTCGAAAGACAACCACGAAAGGGTCTCGACCGTCCCCCTCGGCGACTCTCGCGCCCTCGAGACGGATCCGGGCACGTGCCCCGCGGTAGGTCGCGCCGAGGGATAGCCAGACGCGGTCCATATCGAAACGGTGGAACCAATCGGTCCCTACTTCGCTCTCTTGGATATCGAGAATGTACTGACCGAAGAGATGAACGCCGGGCGTGATCCGCACCATTCGATCTTCTCGTTCTTCCGGCAGGCCGTCGTTGGGGGCCGACGATTCGCTCTCGTTCGCTTCAGCGATTGCATTCGCAGCACTCTCTGGCTCTTCTTGCTCGGCGGAGGTCGAGACCGGCTGCGTGAGGGTGCTTGGCTCGCCGGGTGGTGACTCGGAAAGACCAGATGTGATTCGGTCTGAGTCGCTTGGGGCAGAGCCTTCCCCTTCTGTGTTCTGTGGCGCAGCTTCGTCAGGAGCAGTTTCGTCAGGCGCAGCTTCGTTCGAAGGCTCTCCTTCGGCTCCTCCGAGCTCGCTGGTTTCAACAGACTCAGGCGCCGCTTGCGCAACCGTCGTATGCGCGACGCATAGAAACCCAAGGGCGCCAAGAAGAAGAGTTGTTCGACGAGAGATTCGCTGCATTTCGATCATCCGCGCGAACACGGAACCGAGCGAGAATCTCACTCCGAGCCGCGCCCGCGGAGAATACCGAAAATACGTCTCTTCGAATATGGCAACGCGCCCGGAGGGACGCCGCCGCTTACTCCTGTTCCGAGTTTTCCTCGGGAGGGGTCCACGCGGTCTGCATCATTTCGCCATCTTCCATCCCAAGCCAGATGCGAAGCTGTTCGAGCACAAACTTGGTTCCTTCGGCAGTCGAGAGATCCACGCCGCGGGTGTTGATGTAGCGAATGCTCTCTTCCAGCCAGAGTTTCCAGCCATCGGCCGAGAGGTTCTCGTAGACGTAGTTTCCGGTGTCGTTTGGGAACGGTGGCCTCGGGAGGCCGGGGAGCCTCTTGTTGAGCTTTACGCAATCGACCATTCTCTGCTCTTCAGACATCGCGCGAGAAATAGGACCTGCGCGGTCCGAATGCAAGTGCGAAGTCGGTCAGAACACAAACCTTGGCGAGATCATCGACAAACCCACGTACGATTCGGCGCCCAAAACAAAAAAAAGCGTGCCCGAAAGCACGCTCCTTTTTCGAATCGTAGGTGTCTTCAGACGCCCGCGATGTCCTTGAGCTTCTTCAGCGCGGTGACGCGAAGCTTCTTCGACTTCGGCACGTCCTTGTAGAAGACCTCGCCGGTTCCGGGGTTACGGAACTTCTTGTTCTTCTGCGCGGGGATGTCGCGAAGCTTGAGCTTGATAAGGTCCGGAATGACGAACTCTTTGGGTCCGCGGCGTCCGAGCTCACGACCGATGAGGTCCTTGAGCGCGTCCATCGTCTTCACGATGTCTCGCTTGGGAAGACCGGTCTTGTCGGCCAGCTCGCTCATGATCTGAGCCTTCGTCATACGCTTGGGCTTTGCTGCAGCCATGGGCTCCTCCTTGTATTGCTTCGGGGGCGTCCCGAAAGGTTATGCCTGTTTTTTCGGTCCGGAATGTCACCGAACCCATCGAACGGGGGCATCTATGCATCGACCGAGGGGTCTACACAAGAGAAATTTCGCATTCGGCCCCGTTTTTTTAGAGGCGAAACGGCTCTTGACAGAGCGGGCATTTATTCCCGGCTGTCCAAAAACAGAACGTTCCTCGTCCGGCGATGCCGTTTTGAAAGTGCCCTTAAGCCATTGAATTATTTGGTATAAACCTTTCCTCCGAGGCCCTCGTGGTGGGAAACTAGGCGTACCAACTCGCGAGTCTTTTCGTTCATTTGGGCCTCATCTTGGTCATTTTTGTGGTCGTAGCCGAGCAGATGAAGAAGGCCATGAGCGAGCAAAAAAGTCACTTCGTGCGCGATCGGATGCGATCGTTCGCGCGCCTGTTTTCGCGCGGTATCGATGCTGATCACGATGTCGCCGAGCAATCGAGGCATGCCGTCAACGAGAGGCATATCGGTTTCGAAGGAGAGCACGTCCGTCGGAGCGTCCTTTCCCCGATACGTTTGGTTCAGCTCGTGAATTGTTTCGTCATCGCAGACCAGAACGGAAAGTTCCGAGCCTTGCTGTCCCAGGAACTCCATCATCGTCTCGGCACGCCTCAAGACCTCGCGCCGGGAGATGGTTTTGGATGCGCCTCGGATCGTTCGAACGTGTACCGTCATGCTGCATCATCGCATGCCAAATACAGACGCTCCAGACGAGGGCTCGAAGGGCGCGCTACGCTTCTTCCTCGAGCAGCGCCCGGATCGCATAGCGATCTGTTGGAGACTCGCCCGTCGCTTCGCAATGCACCCGGTTGATCTTTGCGAGCGCGATATCCACGCGCTCAGCGTGAAAGACGGCGCCGGGGGAGGGCGCCGCGGTCTCGTAGTTCAGTGGGCACCACGTGACGTCAAGCCCGCCGCCTCGAGCTCGCACGGTTTCTATCGGAAGCACCCCGTCCGGATACGCGAGCGCAAGGCCTTGGCTCCGGCAAACGAGCGGACGTTCGTCATAGATTGCACAGCGTCCGTCATCTTCGAGGAGCGCGCAGCGGTCGACGGCGGCGCGCTTGGCAAAGTGCTTTCGCTGTTCCGGCTCGAGCTTGGCGATCCGTTCGCGGAGAGGAGCGGCTTCCACGGCAGAGACGCTCAGCGCGACCCGGCAGCATGCATCGCACCCCGCTTGGCACTCTAGCTCCGTGGCCCGCTCTTCGAAGAACGCGTCCACCTGATCGCGGACCGAGCGAAGCGCTGCGCGAGCCTGCGACTCGAGGTTCGGAGGCAGTTGCGAGCTCACCCGAGCAACGCCTGCTGAAGTTCGGGGAGGCTCTGAAACGTGTGGTCCGGGGAGTGGGATGCGAGGGCTGCGTCCGGGTAGGGGCCCCAGGCTGCGGCGATACTGCTGACGCCGGCTCGCTCGGCGGCGCCGATATCGTGAGGTGAATCGCCCAGGAAGTAGACCTCTTTGGAGGCCTCGATGCCGAGTTGGTTGAGGGCGGAAAACACGCCTTCGGGATGGGGTTTTCCATTAACGACATCGTCGCCACAGACCGTCACTTGAAGTTCTGCCTCGATGTCGAGAAGGCGAAGCCCTAGCTCTGCGCCCGGACGCATCTTACTGGTGACGAGGGCGATCGGTACGCCCGCGTGGTCGAGACGTTTGATGATCTCGACGGCTCCCTCGTAAGGGGAGGCGAGCTCGTCGTGCAGCGCACGATCGAAGCCTCGGTAGCTTTCGATCAGATCCGCGTGCTCGCTCCGGTTGGGCACCAGTACCGCGAACGTCTCTTTTAAGGTGCGACCGATCAGGTCGCGCACTGCGTTCTCTTCGATCTCCGGCAAGCCATGCTTCTCGAAGGTCATTCGAAAGGAGCGCTGAATCAACGCGATCGAGTTGAGGAGCGTCCCGTCGAGATCGAAGAGAACAGCGCGAGGAGGATGAGGAAGCATCGGGCGCTATCTTGGTTTCTCGAACGAAGAGCGCAAGGGATGAAGTTCGTCGAGGTTGCCGCCGAGCTCGAGCCAAAGGTTGAGAAAGTCCTGCGCCGGCGCGTCAAGACAGCTGACCTTCTCCTCCCCGGCAAAGAGGTCGAGGCCAACACATGCGAGCATGACGCGTGGAGCACGCACCATTCGACCATTCGGAAGGGAGAGATGGCGCGGACCTCCGTAGAGCGTATCGCCAGCGAGAGGCGCTCCCGCGAAATCGGCATGGACCCTCAGCTGGTGCGTGCGTCCGGTCAGTGGATACATCTCAAGGAGTGTCGCGCGCTGCTCTCTGGCAAGCGAAAGCGTAGAAAGAACGTGGACTTGGCTCTTCGAAGCTTTCGCGCGCTTGTCCGAGTTGGTCGCAACCCTGCGGCGCGGATTGTTCGGATCGATTCCGATCGCAACATCGATCCAAGACTCCTTTGGCAATGCGCGCGACGTGATTGCGATCCCGCAATAGCGTCGACGGTAGTGTCCCTTTTCGCGCGCCTCGAGAAGGCGCCGGTTCGCGCGGCCGTTCCGTGCGAACGTGACAAGCCCGCTGACTTCACGGTCAAGACGCGAGCTCGCGTGAAGCTGGCGTGCGCTTGGGTCAATGGATTCCGCCAGCGTGGCCAGGGAGAGTTCGCCGTCCTTTCGGGAAGTCGTCAAAAGACCACTTGGTTTGTGCAAGATGAGCAGGTCTTCGTCTTGATGAATCGTTCGGATCGACTCCGCCGAGAACTCCGGATGCATCTTTACTCGCGACGCTCGAGCACGCGAACTTCGCCGCGATCACCGTCGAGCCGAATCCAATCGCCAGTCGCGATCGAGTGGGTGCCGCTCTTCACGTTCACGACCGCTGGAACCCCGTATTCGCGAAGCACGATGCTCGCGTGAGAGAGTGGTCCGCCGAGGTCGGAGACAACGCCGCTCGCGACGAGAAAGAGAGGAGCCCAGCCAACGTCCGCAAACGCCGTTACCAAAATCTCTCCCGGTTCCAGGGAGAGCGCTTCCTTCGCGCTCCGGACGACTCGAGCTCGTCCTTCGACGATCCCGCCGCTCGCCGCGAGCCCTTCGAGCACATCGGACGCCGTCAGGTGTTCGCTCGAAGGTGGGTAGCCGACGAAGGTGTCGGGCGGGTTCGGAAGGGATCGGTCGCGTTCAAAACGAGCCTTTCTCTGTCGAACGCGGGTCGCAACGCTATGCGGTCGCTGCAGGACAGCATGAAGTTCGTCGAGGGTCAGATAGAAGGCGGCGTCATCTCCCACCTCTGGCTCGTTTCGTTCGAGCCGGCGAGAGACCTCGAGAGCGACGATTCGCATCAGGCCAAGCACCGCGATGACATGTCCACGAAGGCGCTCGCGCAACCGCGTGTAACGACGCACGAACGAGAGCAGATGGCGAAACATGGGGCGCGCGGGTGGAAGCAGGCGCTGCTCGATGTTCTTTTCGATTTGATCCCGGAGCGCGCGCTGTGCTTTCTCTCGATCAATCGGACGCTCGCTGGAACTGGAGCGAAGATGCGCTTTGAGCGCAACGAGCAAAAGCGCGGGATCTTCCGACCAGCGCGCTTCGGCGAGCTCCGCTTCCCGTGCACCTCGGTGACCGTACGCTTTGAGGAAGGCCTCAAGCGCACGTTTTGTTGGCCCATCCGGGACATCGTCGATGGTCCAAGCTTCGGGTTCGGCGCCAAGGAGATGGGTCTCCGCTTCGGGCTGGGCGCGCGCACTTTCGGCGATATGCCAAAGTCGCAAGCCGGGCGCTGCGCTATCAAGGTCGCTCAGACCTGTGAGGAGGTCGCGCGCGGTGCGGGTGGTGTTGCCGGGCGCGACGACGCTCAGCAAGCCAGCGAGGACCGCGGCGCTCGACAGTAGATTGCCGTACACCGTGAGCATGACGTCGCTCGCGTGATCGAGGAGCCGCTCCGTATCCCGGAGCATCTGGTTGAGCGACTTCTCATTGAGGACGCGTGGGTCGACGCTCAGGAGCCGAGTCCTCTCGCTCTCGAACACCTGCTCAAAGTGATTGACCCGTTCGCTTAAACCTCGGTTCTCGTTGGCGTAGCGCGCGACGGTCTTCGGCAGGCGCAGCAAGAATCCACGCGAACTTTGCTTTTGAAGGTCGGCCTCGAGGCGCTCCGCTTCCCCGCCCCCACCGAGCGAAAGCAGCAGTTTCGGGCGGATGCCGGGTACCTGCGTAAGGATGCTGGTGAACTCCGATAGGTTCAGGTAGATGCGTCCGCGGAAGCTCCCGACGAGTTCGGCGTCACTTGGCACCGAGCAGCCGATGGAGCCGAACGCCCGGCGGAAGCCAGCGTCACTGACGCTGCTCAATACCGACCATGTTAGGGGCGTCGCCACGCCCGGCAAAGCCTCGCCGACGTTGACGTTCGACCAGACAATATTCTCTCGCTTTTTCGCCGCGCGCGGGCTGCGTTTCCGAATCGCCGGGAGCGTGGTGATCGGACGCGCTTGGAGCACGTATACGCGTCCTTCAAAAAGCGCCCACTCAACGTCGCGGGGGCCTCGAAAGTGCTCTTCGATTCGGCGCGCGAGGGCCGCAATCTCTTTGACTTGCGCTACGTCGAGCGCTGCCTCGACGCGCTGTTCCGCTGCGACCGGACCCTCCTCGATGCCGCGTTCAGTCCAGCGACGTGCGCTTGCTTTCTCGCCGACGATGCATTCCCGAACTTCGAGAGAGTCTTTGTCGATGCGCCAGGTATCCGGGCTGACGCTTCCATCGACGACCCCACTTCCGAGCCCGTATGCGGCGTTGGTGACGATCTCAGAGCGATCGCGAGTGAGGGGGTTGGCGGTAAAGGCCACGCCGGCGACTTCCGCGGGGACCAGCGCTTGCACCACGACGCCGACTCGCTCGGGACGCTTCGCTCGTGAGCGGCTCGCATACTCGAGGACTCGTTCGGTATAGAGGCTCGCCCAGCATGCGCGGACGGCATCCTGCAAAGCTGCTTCATCGCGAACGTCGATAATCGATTCGAAGAGCCCCGCGGCGCTGGTGAGATCACCGTCTTCGAGTGTGCTCGAGCTACGGACGGCGAGCGTTTTGGCACCGCTTGAGGATAGCGCGCGAAAGGTATCCCGAAGGCTTCGCACGAGTTCATTCGGTAGCGGCGTGGTCCGCACTTTTTCCCGCAGCGCTTCGAGCTCTGATTTGCTCACCCGGCGGCTTAGCAGCGCGTCGATGGTCGCGTCCTCGCCGAGCAACGCTTGCAGCGCAAGTTCGCAGGCTTCTCCGCTCAGTGCGTACGCGGCGGGAACGGGGAAACCGCCGCGCGCCAGCGCCGCGAGCCCAACGGCTTTTCCGCCGTAGTCCTCCGCTCTTCGCGGCTGGAGCTGCTCTACCCGGCGAAGCCGTGCACATCTCCGGATGGCTTGTCGAATCTCCTCGTCCATTGACGAGCGCAAAGGTACTGCATGCCCGTGCAATCCGCCGCTCTTTTTGCCCAGTTCGAGCCCTCCATCAAGCTTGATTGCGCCTTTGTCGCTTCGTTGGAGATCCTGACCCTATCCCTACTGCTCACGCGCTCGAATCCGCGATCGCGATGACCACGGGAGATATTCGCGTTCTTCTGGGATTGCAGACCGCCACGATACAGTCGGTAGTGGAGACTTCGTACCGGCGGCGCGAACTCGGACCGGTGGAGGATGGGCTCACTGCGTCGGGAGTGTCCAGAACGAGGTTGTGGTTGGACACCCGCAGGGAGTCTCGTGTGAGGACTCAAAGAAGACAACGCCTGATTCTGGATCGTTGTGTGTTCCAGCGTTCCATTTGGTTCCTGCCGGCGTAAAAACCGTGGCCGAGAAGGGCTGCGCGGGTACCGCGATTTCGGGGACATCGCGGGAAGGTCTATCACGACGCCCTTGAGAAAAAGTGCCTCGCTGGAAGCCCTCGGCGCAATTCCGGTGTTTGTCGGAGACAGTCCTGTTCTCCGACAAACACACGATTGTCGCGAGTCAGAACCCGAGAATCTTCGCGATCGCGTATCGCATGACCTCGGTCGCGCCGCCGCCGATACGGAGGAGGCGTTGATCACGCCACGCCCGCGCGACCCAGAGATCTTCGAGGTAGCCCATGCCGCCGTGGAACTGAACGCATTGGTCCATGATCTCGCCGGTGATATCGCCGACATACGCCTTCGACATCGAGATCAGTTTGGTCGTCTCCATCGAGACCGGCACGTTCTTCACGTACTTCTCTTCGTTGTACGCAGCACACGCCTTGTAGCTGAGCGCAAGCGCTGCTTCGTACTTCGTGTAGAGGCTCGCGAAGTTCTGCTTCCAGTACTCCCGCTTGATCAGTGGCTTGCCGAAGACTTCCCGCTCGCGACCCCATGCGACACTTCGATCCAGGGCCCACTTGGAGCCTGCGAGTGCGGATGTCGCCCCGACAAGGCGCTCCGATTGGAAGTTCTGCATGAGGTAGACGAAGCCCATCCCTTCGCGGCCCAGGAGGTACCGCTTCGGAACTTTGACATCCTCGAAGAAGAGCTCCGCGGTATCGCTGCACCAGTTGCCAGCCTTCTTGAGTTTCTTTGAGACGCTGAAGCCGGGAAGGTCGGTCGGGCACAAGATGATTGAAATTCCGTTGTGTCCCGCGTCCGGATCCGTCTTCACCATCAGGGTCACGAAGTCTGCACGGGTGCCGTTCGTGATGTAGGTCTTGCTACCATTGATTACATATTCGTCGCCGACGAGACGCGCGCTCGTTCGGAGTCCCGCAACGTCTGAGCCCGCTCCGGGTTCGGACACGCCAAGCGCTGCGATTTTCTCCCCCGCGATGGCTGGCGCGAGAAACTCCGCTTTCTGTTCGTCGGTACCGATATCGGCGATCACCGGCGTGGCCATGGAAGACTGAACCAGCAGCCCCATCACGAGTCCCGCGGAGTCGCACTTGGTCAACGCTTCGCTGGCCACCACGTTCATCCAGAAGTCACCACCGCTGCCGCCCACATCCTCGGCATAGTGGGCGCCCAAGATGCCGAGCTCTCCAGCGCGCTTAAAAACCCAGTTCGGAAAGAGTTCGTCCTCTTCCCACTGATCGACGTTGGGTCCGAGTTCGTTCTTCGCGAAGTCTTCTACGGTCTTCCGAAAGAGCTTGTGTTCTTCTTGAAATGGAGAGTGCATCGAGGTGTTCCTTGGCA
>JAHDCI010000062.1:0-1419 GCA_020629955.1 Myxococcota bacterium
CGAAAGAGCTTGTGTTCTTCTTGAAATGGAGAGTGCATCGAGGTGTTCCTTGGCAGTTGCTTTTATGAACCGTGATTCAGTAATCCAATCTGGGACTTTAGGGCCGTCCTGCTCCGAAACGCAAGCGAGCTCGTCGATTGGACCTCAAATGGCCTGCTCCAACGCGAACGTTGTGGGCTGGACTCTTTCTGCGGCTACGCATGGGATTCGTGCGTCTCGGATCCCACGCCAAATCGCTTGCGTGCACTTCGAAAGATGCCCAGTGTCTTCTGGTGCTCACCGACGCATATTTTCTTGAAGACGGTCGCCACGCGGCTTTTGCGTGGGGGACACGACTCCCCTCCGATGCACGCTGAGTGAAGGCGCGTCGTCGTCAGCGCCGGGCTGGAACCGGACCCGCAGAGAAGCGTGATTATTCGCATCTTCCGGTCGGTCTCGTTCTGCGCGCACGCGCTGGTTTCGTGGAGATTCTTCCAGACGCGGGCGGGGAGATCCAAGTCGCGAAGATCCGAGGACGGCTGAAGCGAGAGCAGCGCCGAACCGATCTTTGCGTTGTCGGAGATCGCGTTCGTTTCGACGACAGTGGTGATACGCCCATGGTGGAGGAAGTGCTCGACCGGCGTAGCGTGTTCTCTCGCCTTCATCCCGGGCAGGGGCGTCCTCGCGAGGATGTGCTGATCGCGAACTTGGACGTTCTACTGATCGTCTTCGCCTTCGGAGAGCCGCCCGCCAACCCACGGCTCCTCGACCGTTTTCTGACCATCGCGGAGTTTAATCAGATCGAGCCGATCGTGATCGCGAACAAATCGGATATGGCCGACGATAATCAGCGAGAAGTCTTCGCTCCCTATCGCGAACTCGGCTATCGAGTGGTGGAAACCTGCGCTCTCGACCCCCAAAGCGTTGACGGCGTTCGGGACTTGCTCGGGGAACGAATCGGAGCTTTTGTCGGTGCCAGTGGCGTGGGGAAATCGAGCCTGATGAACGCCCTCGATCCAGAACTTGGCCTATTGGTTGCGGAGACCAGCGAGGCTCATGCAAAGGGGCGCCACACCACCCGCGTCGCGACACTCTTCCCGCTTGGCTCGGGTTACGTCGCCGACACGCCGGGCATTCGCGAGCTCGCAACGTGGTCGCTCCCTGACGAAGAGCTCGCGAGCTGTTTCGTGGAGATGCGTCCCTTCCTCGGGCAGTGCCGATATCGCGATTGCAGTCACGTGGGCGATCCGGATTGCGCGATCGAGGAAGCCGTTGGAGAAGCGATTTCCGAAGAGCGCTACGAGAGCTTTCTTCGGCTCTACGAAGAAGCCGAGCGCCCGGATCGCCACGGCAAGTAGCGAGCGAACAGAGAGCGAGCAGAGAGAGAGCAGAGAGAGAGATGAACCGACGTGCCGAACTCTCGGCGCGGGGGAGAAGTGC
>JAHDCI010000062.1:1519-26516 GCA_020629955.1 Myxococcota bacterium
GAGCAGAGAGAGAGATGAACCGACGTGCCGAACTCTCGGCGCGGGGGAGAAGTGCGTCTTCCGTTTCAAATGGAGCGTGCATACCGAAGAGAAAGGAAGAGCGTTGAGACAAATTATTCAGACGCTATGGGGAGGGCTATGTCTCTCAGGAATCGTCTACTACATCTATGGTTGGACGTTTCCGAGCTACCGCAACAACAGCGAAGCGATGGTGCCGGCACTTGCCGAGAACGCCGATATTCGAATCCGCCGTTTTGGTGAAGCCGCGAAAGAGGGCGACATCGTCGCGCTTCTCCTCGAACGAGACCGCGTGATTTTCCGTCGCGTGATCTCCAGTGGCGCGCGCGTTTACATTCGCGATGGGGAGTTTTACCACGAGAGCCAACGCCTGCGGCTCGGCGAGTTTCACGAACGAGGCGGGCAAAACGAGTGGACCGAGGGGGTCGGCGACCGAGAGTGGAGGGTTCGTATGAACGCGAGCCGCACTCTCGAAGATCAGGAGTTCATTGTCGGGAGTCACAATCTCTTTGTGCTTGGGGACTCGCGCGATCGTTCGCAGGATTCACGCCACTATGGGGTCTTTTCGCAGGAGAGCGTTTTGGGGGTGGTGTGGTGATCGATCTACGCACCAAGGACATCTTTCATCTCGCAAGCGATTGGATTCGCGATCACCTCTGGCAGGCGGTCATCGGATTTGCGCTTCTCTCCTTGCCCGCAATTTCTTTGGGTCTCTTCGACGAGACCTACGGGCTCTTGGACGGCGCATTCGATCCAGCGGAAATCTGGTTCATCGGACTCGAGGGAGCACTGGTTGCTCTCTACATGTCCAAGGAATCCGGACCGGGACGAGCGTTTCGTGCCTTTCTACCGGCGCTCGGCCTGGGGGTGGTGATCAACGTGCTGACCCGCCTTGGGATTTTGGCCGCCCTCGCGCCCGGGCTTTGGGTGGTGTCGGCGGCAGCGATCGCGATCCCTGTCTTGGTTTTGGAGCATGAGAGCTACCTTGGCGCCGTGATGCGTTCGGCGTCCCTCACGAAGGGAAACCGGGGGGCACTGCTTGTCTTCTTTGGGCTCGCCCTCCTTCCGCAGTTCGCGGTTCGATTCGGTCTGGGATACGGCTTCCTCGAGTTCGGTCGGTCCTTGCACATCGGATTGCTCGCGCTGACCGCTGCCGGTCGAACGCTTGCGATTGCTGGAATGTGCGGACTGTATTTCTTGCTCAACGCTGCGGAGAAACGGGCAAGCGAAGAAGAGGAGTAGTGCTCGGTCCAATCTCCGCGCTGTCTAACGAGGAGTCTTCTGTTCAAAAAAGATGCGGACGGACGCAACTCGAGATGTGGCCGGCCGATAAGGGGGTATGTCTGGAATTCAGTCCCCTCGCCGCGTTGCCGTTTCGCCGCAGCGTATATCTACCTCCCCTGGTTCGTCCGAAATCGAGCGCTCCTCGGATTCGGATCAGACGGCCACTGAGAGCTCGCCATCGGAAGTCCGAAATAGCGCAGTCGATCAGCTCCCAATGCCGAGCGCAGGACGCTCTCGAAGGCGTCGCTACCCTTCGCTCGAGGCTCGCGAACGTTCGCAGCCGAATGATGGCGGCGGGGACGTTGCAACTCCCGAAAGCTCGCTCGCGAGCCTGCATCAGGAGTGCGTATCAGGCACGCCCGCGCAGACGCAGAATGATCCTGATCGCGCTGGAGACATTCGCTTTGGAGTCGCGATTCCGCGCGAGCCCGGGGAGATCGGCGTCTATCTTCGATCGTTCCATCATGACGAGAGTTTCGGGGGAGGGTTCGAAGGCGACGGCCGCGGGTTTTCGATGGAACAGGAAGACTCCGCGCGGATTCGAAGTAGTGTCGTGATCGGGGGGACGACCACCGGAGAGCTCGAGGTGGGAGAGTTCTCCGGCTACAGCGACCCAACGGAGTTCGTTGAGACATTTCAGGGGCTCGGTGATCCCGAGACCTGCATCGACCACGATTCGGAAGGCGGCGCGTCGATGCGTCTTCGCCTCTCGCATGCGGGGAGCAATCCGCTGATTCCCTTCTCGCCTGATATCGACGCAAGCGTCGCGCTTCAGATCGATGCTTCTGATCCCGAACGCCTTGTCATCACGCCGGATCTCCGCGGAGATCTCTTTCCGAACGCCGAAGCCTTCCTGCGCGACCATCAAGGAAACGGTGTCTATCTCGACGTGCACGCGCTCGCCCAACCCGAGAACGTTTCGCTTCTGTTCGGGACTGGCGGGAGCGAGATGGGAACCAGGACACGCGAAATGGCGGTGCTGCGAGACGAGCAAGGGGCGTTCACCGGTGTCGAGTATCGCGGTCACCAGTTCACCCTCGCGGAGTGGAACGCGGCCTTTGAAAATCTCACCCCATGAAGCGCGTGCGAAGGACAGTCCTCTACGGACGAATTCGTTTCCGCAGCCGGATCTGGCTTCGTCTTCTCGCGTTCGCAGCGGCCTGTCGTGCGCGTTTTAATCCACGCCGAAACGAAGCGTATAGGCGTAGCGCACATCTCCCGCCGCCGGCTGGGCTGCCGCCATCCCTCGCGCCGCGCGCCGCACGCAGTTCGCGAAACGGCCATCCCCAATCCGCTGTCCCTCGATGGTCACACGGTCGATCCGCCCATTAAACGTGACGGTGAACGCCACGATGAGTTCTCCTTGGACAAGCGCGCCTCGATCGACGAGTTGGTCATAACAACGATCCAGACCTGGACCCATCGTACGGACCATAGACCGAACGCGGCTCGCTGGGATCGTGCCGCGGCCGTCGACACGTTGTCCGACGCGCGCTTGCACGGCTGACGAAATTCGCTGATCGCGTTCGACAACCTCGGTCGCCTCGTTTTCTTGTGCGACCGCCGCCGCGGTTCCTTGAGGTGTCTCGACGCGGGTCTCTGTTCGAAGCTGAGCGCTCTCGGGGACGCAGGCCTGAATCGCTTCAGCGAGTTCGTTCATCCGCTGCTGAATCGAGATGATCATCTGCTCGGCCGCTTGCCGAATCTCTGCATCCGATGCGCGCAATTGATCTCGTGCTTCCCGCATCAGTTGAATTTGCCGGGTGAGTTCGCGGTTGTGCTCCGAGACACACGCGATGGCGTGCGAGGCTTGCTGCGCCGGGGACTGGGCGAAGCCCGGACTGCTGCTGAGCGTGGCGAAGAAAACACAGGCAATAAGGAGGCGTTGCGCGCAAAGCATGACCATAGGACGCCAAACTATCGCTTTTTGTTCAAGGAACGTTTTCAGGCCCCGCTGCGAATTGGGCTATGTCTCACCCTCGTTGGCATCGAGCGCTCGCATGAGCCGGTGGGCGAGCCGCGACTGGCTTTCATACGCTTCGGCGTTTTTTGCCGCTCTCAACATGGCCCGCTCATCACCGAAGAGAACGCCCACTTGCTTCGCCCGGGTAAGCGCCGTGTAGAGGAGAGCACGCGAGAGAAGCACATGATGCGAGGGGTGAAGGACGACCACAATCGCCGGAAACTCAGAGCCCTGAACCTTGTGCACGGTCGTCGCGTAAGCGAGCGTGAGCGCATCGAGATCGGGCACTTTGTACCGGATCTCGCGCCCGTCGAAATTCACCGCCGTCAGGCCACCTTGGATGCGGGTGATGATGCCGAGATCGCCGTTGTAGACCTCACGTTCATAGTCGTTCTTCAGCTGCATCACTTTGTCGCCCTCGAAGAACATCCCCTTCTTTTCGGGCTCAACGTTTGCGTTGAGTGCGCTTTGCAAGATTTCGTTGAGGCGCTCGGTGCCAAGGGGGCCGCGCCGTGTCGGCGAGACCACCATGATCTCCCTCAAGGGATCGAGCTTGTACCGAGAAGCGAGCCGATTGATCAGCGTGACAAGCTGCTCTGGGGCGCGCGAGGCATTGGGGGCTCGCATGATATAGAGTTCGCCAGATTTCCCGACATCCTCTCGTGCGGAGGTTTTCGGCATACCACCTCGAAGAACGTCATGCGCGCCTCGTACGATCGCGCTCTCCTCGGCTTGGCGGAAGACCTGGGTCAGGCGTACGCAGTCCGCGACCTCGCTACTGAGTAGCTCTCGGAGCACCTGTCCTGCGCCAACGGGAGGGAGCTGGTCGACATCGCCCACCATGATCAGCCTCGAGCTTGGCGCGATCGCGCTGAGCAGCTGACTCGCGAGCGTGAGGTTGAGCATCGAGGCTTCGTCGACGAGCACAACGTCCGTCTCAAGTGGTTCGTTTGCGTTCTTGACGAAGCGGCCGCTCATCGGATTCCACTCGAGCATTCGATGAATCGTCATCGCCTCCGCCCCTGTCGATTCGGTGAGACGTTTCGCTGCGCGGCCCGTGGGTGCGCAAAGAAGCACGCGACGTTCGAGCTTTTCTTGTGCGTGCAAAATAGCCCGAACCGTTGTCGTCTTCCCGGTGCCGGGGCCGCCGGTCAGCACCATCAAGCCCGCTTGAATTGAGAGCCGAACGGCGGACGCTTGCTCCTCACTAAGGGACTGCGATTCGAGCGCAGAGGCTTCTGCTCGCTCTGCACCGCTCGGTGCCTCCCGAGGTCTCGCAAGACGCGCCATCCGTTCCGCGCAGATCTGCTCTGCGAAAAAGAGCGGAGGCGGGTAGTAACGGTCCTCGTCGGCGATGAGCATTTCTCGCTCCACCAGCGTCTTGAGGGCATCGCGCGTATTCGAAAGCCCCACACCGAGGGCGCTATTCTCAGAAGAGATTTGATCGAGCGTCGCGTAGACATGGCCTCGGTCCGCGAGTTTCGCCGCCACATGCAAGGTTGCCCCGCAGGCGCGCCGGGGGTCATCGTCGGCGATACCGATCGAGCGGCCGATCTGATCGGCGGTGCGGAACCCGATCCCGTTGACCTGCTCGGCCACAAGATAGGGATCTTCGGTCAGCGTCCGCGCGGAGTCTTCGCCGTATACGGCCATTACTTTCCGTGCGAGCGATGGCCCCAGGCCATGTGCGTGCAAAAACGACATTTGGTCTGCTTCCGCGCGGCGCTCTCGCACTGCTGCAGAGATCCTTGCCGCCCGCTGTTTGCCGATGCCGCTTACTTCTCGGAGTCGCTCGCTCTGCGTTGTAATGACCTCGATCGCGTCCGCACCGAAGTGTTCCACCAAGCGTTTCGCGAGACCTTTTCCGATCCCTTCGATGAGACCGGAGCCGAGATATCGCACGATGCCTTCGGCAGTCTTTGGGGTGATCGGCGTGAAGCTCGTGACCCGGAAGCGCTTCCCGAAGGTCGCGTGCTCTTGCCAGCGTCCTCGGAGGCGCATGGATTCTCCGGGATGTACGCCGCCGAGATCTCCGACTGCGGTCACCTCGCCGTGCCCGTTCGGACGAGTCCCCTTGGCGACCACGAAGCGTCCATCGGGGCTGCGGAAGACCAGCTCGTGAATGAGTAGTTCGATGGACTCCTCGTATGCTGGAAGGGGCAACGTCACAGCGCCCTTTATGGCACAAGCGGCTGACATTGGGATTCGAAATGCGCGCTATTCCTTCGCAATCGAGGGCTCAACTTCCCGGCGAACAAGGAGCCAGCTCGACTGAGGTTCCCGTGCGATCGCCCTCTGGAGCCTGACGGTGAACACAGCTTTCCGCGTCGCTTGAGAGGGCGCCCAACGTTGAGAGAAGACGTCCCTCCGCGTCGAAGAGATAGAGGGTTTCGCCGCTGTTGGTGATGCCGCCAGTCGCGATCGCCGGACCAACGCGCACCAGGCTCGACCCTGCGGGGACTGGGTCGTCACGCGAATCCTCAGGATCGAAACGTTCCGCGACCAACAAGACTCGCTCGTTTGCCTGAATCGTCGACGCCGGCAGCGAATCGCCGGGACTCTCCGGTGCGTCTGTGATTCGCATCCCGGCGAGCGAGATCGCTTCCTCTCCGTAGTTCCAGAGCTCGACGTATTCCTGATGGGGTTCCGCTCCACTCGGATTTGTCCTCGCCTCTGTGATCGCCAGGCTCGGAAGCGCAGCCTCGGTCCGCACGCGAAGAAAGATCGAGTCGCTCCCGCCATCGAGGGATTCGAAGGAGAGCGTGCCTTCGACGGGATGGTCAGGAAGTAGATTTTGAAGACGTAGCTCCGCTTCGCCGCGGGAAGCGACATCGAGCGCGAGACCGAAACGCGTATCCCAGCGCACGCGTGCGGCCCTATCGAACGAAAGAAGTAGTTCGATTTCTCGATCGGCGGTCAGCGCGCAGATGCCCGGATGAAGCTCAATCAAGGGCAGTGCACAGGGGGTGGGCTGTATCGCCGGGGGGCCAGCCGACGAAGTTACGCGAAACAGAATCGGTGAGACCCGCAGCGGCGCGCCGGTCCCGTCCTGTACCTCGGTTCCGAACTCGACGCGGAACTCTCCTTCTGGGAGCTGCTCGCGCGGGACGAGTTCGAAACACGAGCCGCTCTCCCAGCTCAACGTTTCGCAGTCGAGATCAACGCGAGTCGTTGGGATCTCGCGGCCGGATTCATGCTCCAGGGCAATATCGTGCAGGTTGCCGCCGAGAGGTTGATCGAAGCGAAACGCGAGCGCAGGGAGATTGCTCGGCACGGACTGCGCCCCATGCGCCGGCCATGACTCGAGAAGTTCGGCTCCCGCATTCCGCTCGGCGACTCGAAGCCGTCGAAAAAATAGCTCGGAGGAGCCATCAGGACGTACGGCCCACGATGGGATCGCGAGCGCCCATTCCTCCCCAGGGCTCAATTCGCCACGCAGGAACACTTCGACTTCCTCGCCGCGCGATGTGATCTCGATCGGGATCTGCGTCTCCAAAGTTGACGCGCGCAGTGGCCGTCCCTCGAGATCGGAGAGGAGCGTATCGAGGCCATCTTCGGACGCGATTCGAAATACGTGCAGATCCTCCGGCTCCATCGGTACCAATGTGCGACCTAGCAGGATCCTTGGCCTTCGAGGTGTTGCATCCGCTGGCCACGGGTTTCCAAAACCGTCCTCGATTCGCCATCGGATTTGTTCGTCTTCCTGGCCGGAATCGACCGGAGAAAGCTCTTCTCGAAATTCCAGTGAGGGTAGACAAGCCGTTGCGAACGTGAGGACACCAATCCGAAGACTGAGACCAAGCGGAAGGAACCATTGCCGATGCATATAGGGTCATCGGCCTGAGCTCTCTCGAGTTTCCGAAAATCGTCCCCATATCCTACAAAAATGACAGAAGAGCAGATGTAATCTTACGTCGGATATCCGACGATCACGACATTGGGCGTGTCGGGATTTCGACATGTCTCGAAAATATTGATATTTTCTGCGAACATCTGTGCACAGAAGGGACAATCGCCAATTGATGGTGAGAGACTGATTTATAGAAGCCCTCAGCTTCCAATGAGGCAGAAAATTCGGATCGAAGCTATTGATTCGAGGTAGCCAACTGGGGGCTGGTGAAAACAGTGGACAGAATATGCCGGATGGTGGATTCGGTGCATCCATGACTGATTCCGCTGTGACTGAATATCAGTTTCGGCTGCGGTAACGGCGACTGCAAGTCCACCTTCGATCGGAAGGTCAATCGTTGATCGTGATGTTGACCGCTGAACCTGCTGCTACGCGGCTCCCGGCTTCCGGCTCTTGTCCGAGCACTGAGAACTCCGGTCGATTGGCGTTGTATCGGCGCCGGACCGTTCCGACCGTTAGGCCAAGGGCTTCCAGCGCTTCGCGAGCTTGCGTCGAACGCTGTCCGTTGAGATCCGGGACTTCCACGCCATTGGGGACGGTAACCAGGGCGATTCGTGTGCCCACCGGGACCGAATCTCCTGCTGCAGGTGTCGTGCTCGTTACAGTCCCCATTTCTCCTTCGCCAGTTTCGCTCACTTCACCAATTTCAAAGCCCGCTTCTTCAAGTGCAGCGCGAGCTTGGGCCACAGGTTGCCCGGCGATCTCTGGAACGGCGACCGACGGAACGCCCGTAGAGACAACCACTTCCACTGCGGTATCCATCGGCACCTGGCTCTCCGCCAAGGGCTCTTGGGAAGCGATTTCGCCTTCCTCCGCGTCTGTACTTGGCTCCTCCGCCCGAACAACCAACCGGAGCCCGCGGCTTTGCGCCAACTCTCGAGCGACTTCCAATCGTAGCCCGACCACGGTCGGAACTTCGACGGCGGGGGCAATTCCTTCTTCCGCAATCTCGCCTGGGTCGGGCGCCGGCGGTCCTTCGAGTGCTCGCAGTCCATAGGTGGTCGCAGCGCTTGTCAGCGCGGCCGCGATCACGGCGATATAGACAGTCTTGGCGCGGTCTGGATCAGCCACGTTTATTCTCCTCAGATTCAATCGGCTGCACGTCGAGCGGCGAGGCCAACATTTGAAGGGGCGCTCTGCAGGCGATGCAGAACTTTGCGTCCCGCGTGTTCGTTATGCCGCACTCGTCGCAATCCCATGATTGAAGAGGGCCACTGCACTCTTTGCAGAACGCGGCGTCGATATCGTTTTTTTCATCGCAGTGCGGGCAGGTATCGGAGAGGGTCTCGATCTCTTCGACGAGCGCCGAGACTTCATCCTCATCTTCCGCGGGGTGTTCATCGATGGCGACCGGGCTCAGGCGTTTCTTGACTCCTGAGATACTGGGGCGATCGCTCGTTCGTGGGGGCACACTCTCGGCAGACAGATCTTCCGAATCCACCGGATCGATCGATTCTGAGGGCTGCTCACTCGTTCGAAGACTCACTGCGCTGGCTGGAGTCTCTTCTTCCGCGGAGCCGCGGCCGCCGACGAGTGAGTCGAGCAAGACGGCAGTGATCGCTCCACCGAGCGCAAGTGGGGCGGCAAGCTCGAGAGGCCATCCAGCGATCAGAAGAGCGCCGCCTCCGACAAGAACCCCGCCGACGACAAAGACTGCCGCCCCTCCGCCCAGAAGGGCCGAGAAAGGTCGCCCAGCGAGATATCCGAGAAGCGACGTGGCTGCGAATCCGTGAAGGAGTTCTTCCATCGAGCGCCGAGCATGCCAAGAAAGCTCCGCTTCGAAAAGAAAACTCGCCGGCGCGACCCATTTCGCCCCTACCGAACGATGCGCGATGTTCCGCGTGTTTCTGGTGCTCCCCTCGCGGAACAATTCAGGTCCATCGAAGACGTGACCGACTCAATTCGAACGGCCAGCCTGTCTCACTTTGCGTAGTTCAAATCGCGAGAAGGGCCCTCTTTCGCCAGAAAGGTCGATCCGAGCTTCGCTCTCCCTTCGTCCTATTCGCCTGTCGAAGCTCGCCTCGGCGCCCCTGACGAAAAATCTTCCCTTCCATCGACCGGATCCCCGCACGAGTCGGTGCTCTCATCACGAAGCGGAGAGAGGTCATTGAACCGTCTGAGTCTCCCAATCGGAGAAGGCTCAGAGCGCGGACTGTGAAGGTCTTTGCTTCTTTTTTTTGCGGACTGTGAGCCGGTGGACCTCTATCGAAGACGTTTTTGACTTCGTTGTATTGTTTGATGTCTTCGTAAACAGTCGTTTCTGGAATGGTATTCTCGGTCTTATTTGTTGAATTTGTGGAATCAATTTTCTATGTTCTGGTGTTCTTCGATGGGTCAAATTTGTTGTTTGATCAATTGCCAAGAACGCTGGGTCGATACGATCGAACTTGCCGCATCCGGTCCGTCTCGAAAGAGACCCGCAGGTAGGTAGAGGGTAAAGCGCAAACTGGTGCGTAATTCAAATCGCGAGAAGGGCCCTCTTCCACAGGAACGCCGAGGCGAGGTTCGCTCTTCCTTCGATATGCTCGGCATGTCGTTCGTCGATCGAAGCTTGCCTCGGCGCCCCTGACGAAAGATCATCCCTTCTATCGGTGTGATCCCCGCACTAGAGTGTGTTCGGAATGACACAATTATGTGTCCGGAGTGACATGCATTCTCAATATTGACGGTGATCAAAGGACGATTTGCCGCAAATTCGTTCGTGTTCTTGAAAGATGTTTTTGGCACAGCCTGTGAAGTAGGCGAGGCGTGATGCGATGGTTTGCGGTGCTTCTTTTCCTTGGTTCTTGTCACGAACAGGCCTCGCCGCAGAGTGTTGCCGCTCCCGCGCAAACTCTCGCTTCGACAAGCGCGGGTTCCTCCCCTCCGCGCATGGAGCATCCTCTTTCCGAGGAACCGGCGACCGATCGTGAAGCGACGAGCTCGAATGAAGTGGCTGCGAGTTCAGAGAGTCCTTCTCCGCTCGTCGGTGAACCGGGTTCTGGGGTCGTTATCGAACGACACGTTCTTCCTGCACGTTCGTCAACAGGCGCCGGCGACCGGACATTGACGATGGTCCGAGTGGATCTCGAGCGCTTCGAGTTTGAGTTCTTTTCCTCGGGGGATCGCGGCAGGTCGCTCCCTCAGTGGATCCGCCGAGAAAATCTCGTCGGCGGAATCAATGCAGGGATGTTCATGCCGGACGGCCGCAGCGTTGGATTTATGATGCAGGACGACCGAGTGCTCTCGAATCGTCGACCGTCCCGCTTTGAAGGCGCGATCGGCTTGCTGCCTCGTTCCCCGAGCTCGTCGGCGATCTCTCTGGGAGGCCCAGGTTGCGGTCCTCCTGCGCAACGCCTTCGCGATTCGTATCGTTCCGTCTTGCAAACCCGGCGCGTCTTGATCGACTGCCGGGGGCGTGCGCGCGCTTGGCGAACCGCTCGATACAGTATGGCGGCCTTTGGCCAAGACACAGAAGGGCGCGCCGTTCTTGTTCACTCGCGCACCCCGTATAGGATGGGACGGCTTTCGCGGATGCTTGTCAGCATGGATCTCGGCATCCGCGGGCTCCTGTACATGGAAGGGGGGCCTGAGGCTTCTCTTCTTGTTCGAAGGCCTGGACGGCGCGCGCTGGTCTCCGAGCAGGGAAGCTGGGAGGACGGCTTTAATCCAAACGATCGCAACCATGCGTTCTGGGATTTGCCGAATATCATCGGATTTCGAGCGAAATGAGCCGCGCCCTTTCGGTCACGCTCTTCGCTGCAACGTTCGTCGCCTTGCTTTTCCCCTCTGCGGCCCGCGCCGACACCTTGGTTGTCGCGCTTCACTCTTGGGGCGGAACTCCGGCCGGAATCCGAACGAAGCTGCCTCCTCTTCCAGTGGGCGTTCGGGTTCTCGCGCCCCATGGAGCCCTTCGGGTCGGACGGGGATTTGCGTGGATGGAGTCGACCTTTCGTGCCGCGCGTCCCGACGAAATGGAGAGGCAGGCTGTGTTGGCCGCCGAGCGTGTTGCGGAGGCGATTGAGGAAAACTGCGGCCCTGAGACGCGGATTGTCGTGATTGGCCATTCGCAGGGCGGCATGGTCGCGCTCACGCTCGCTGTGCGAAGACCGGATTTGGTCGATAGCGCAATCTCGGTTGCCGGAGCGTTTCCATCAAACCGTTTGCCGATTTCGGTTTCGGTCGGAAACCAGGTGGTGTTGATTCATGGGGAAAGCGATCCCTACGTTCCGAGGGCGGCAGCCGAACGAACCTATGCACGGCTTCGGCAAAACCGCTATGGCGCACGCCTTTACGTAGAACCGACGGGCCATGCGTTTCGAGGTCGCCTCCTGCG
Organism: Myxococcota bacterium; assembly: GCA_020629955.1. Lineage (GTDB taxonomy): Bacteria > Myxococcota_A > Polyangia > Polyangiales > Houyiibacteriaceae > JAHDCI01. The sequence continues at coordinate 13,010 of JAHDCI010000062.1, forward strand.
TCGATTTCGGCGCGTGCTGCTCTCCATATTGCGTTGATTGCGTCGTATTCGCGCGAACGACGTTCCGAAACTGCCGAAACCGCGAAATGAGGGGAAAAACACGTTGCCAAAACGGCCCCGGAGGCCCTAAGTATCGCGTCGGAGAACGTTTTGAGAAATGCGCGCTCCGAGGTGCGATTTACGCGGCGTGGTGATAGGGTTCCGCCGCCTCCACTTTACCCGGCGGCTGAGCCACGCTCCCCGCCACCACAAGGAAGATACGATATGGCCGAAAAGCCTGAATATATTCCGGGGCTTGCAGGAGTTCCGGCGGCACGTTCCAGCATCTGTCTCATCGACGGTTCGGTCGGCAAGCTCCAATATCGGGGTTACCCGATTGAAGCACTCGCGGAGCATTGCACTTACGAAGAGACAGTCTTCCTCCTTCACCACGGGAAGTTGCCCAGCGCAGCGGAGCTCGAAGCGTTTTCGGCCTCGCTCGCCGCGGAACGGACGCTGAAGTTCCGAATCATCGATCTGCTGAAGAACCTGCCGGAGAGCGGTCATCCGATGGACGCGCTGACGGCAGCGGTTGCGGGTCTCGGCATGTTCTACCCGGGCGACCACGTCGAAGATCTTGACTTCCGTGGTCTGACTGCGGTTCGTCTGGTCGCGAAGCTACCCACGATTGTTGCCGCCTGGCACCGAATCCGCCGCGGAGACGAGCCGATCGCGCCGCGCTCGGATCTCGGACACGCTGAAAACTTCCTCTATATGCTCGAGGGCGAAGAGCCCGACGCGCTCACTGCAAAGGTGATGGACGTCGCGCTGACCCTTCACGCCGAGCACTCGATGAACGCCTCGACGTTCACGGCACGAGTGACCGGTTCAACCCTTTCCGATCCCTATGCGGCGGTCGCATCTGCGATCGGCAGCCTCGCGGGACCGCTGCATGGCGGCGCCAACGAACGCGTGCTCACGATGCTGCGAACCATCGAAGATCCCACGACTGAAAATATTCGTCGTTGGGCCGAAAATCGGCTCGCCCGCAAAGAGAAGATCATGGGTTTCGGTCACCGCGTCTACAAGGCGAAGGACCCGCGAGCGAACGTTTTGCAAAAGCTTGCGACGCAGCTCTTCGAAGAGCGCGGCCGGTCCCCGATTTACGATGTTGCCGTCGAACTTGAGACCCAAATGGACCAGCTGGTCGGTCATAAGGGCATCTATCCGAACGTCGATTTCTACTCGGGCATTGTGTACGAGAAGATGGGTATTCCCGTCGACCTCTTCACGCCGGTCTTCGCGATCGCCCGCGTCGGCGGCTGGCTTGCGCACCTCCTTGAGCAACTCGAGGGGAACCGCATCTTCCGTCCGAGCCAGGAATACATTGGTGAACGGGACCTTGAGCTTAAGCCAATCTCGGAGCGCTAAGTCGAACCGATGACCGAAAAGGGCGGCCGTTGAGCCGCCCTTTTTTGTGGCTGCATCAATCGTCGTTGTCGGGGCGTGTCGGGATCGTTGCGTACTGAGGTTCAGTTTCTGGCACGGCGTAGTAGCTCCCCTTCTCGGCGACGAAAATATGCTCGCGAATCATCACGCCTGGATCGGTATCGAAAGCCCCGAGTGCGACGGCGAGCCAATCGTTTTTTTCGGTATCTCGCGGGTCCCAAAAGAGAGTCGCGCCGCAGGTTCCACAAAATCCTCGCCGGACTTTTTCGGACGAGTTGTACCAACGCAGACTTGTGTCCGAGCGGAAGCGGAGCGCAGTGCGCGGGATATCCACCGAAACGAGGAAATGTCCGGTGCTCTTGCGACACTCGACGCAATGGCACGCGTCTGGGGCGCGCAACCCGCCTTCAATTTCGAACTGGACGCCCCCGCAGAGACAGCTTCCGTGATGCGATTCGATCATTTCCGGATTCAGGGTGCCAGGTCGGGTGTCCCCTGCAACGCGTCTGACAGGTGAAAACGTCCAAAACGACTTCGGGTTGTTTTCATCCACTCAAACACCATCCAATTCGATTCCCGCCATGTGCACTACGAGCCCGAAAAACGAACGTGTCTCTAGACGCGGAAAGCCAGCGAATCGAAAACAGGCCCGCATTGTCTCGAGTGCGTGGGTCGCCAAATCAGGGCCTGGCTCAAGGCGCGATCCTCCTTGCGCTTCAAAGCGCTCCCGCAATAGAGTCCCGCGATGTCCACTGTCATTCTCGCGATCGATCAAGGCACCACTGGCTCGACAGCTGTTCTTCTCAGCTGCGAAGATGCGAGCGTTGTCGCCAGGGCGAATCGAGAGTTCCCCCAGCACTATCCTCAAGCGGGCTGGGTTGAGCACGACCTCGCTGAAATCTGGGAATCGGTGGAAGGCGCCATCGAGGATGCGCTGCAGAAGGCGAAGCTCGATTCAAGCGCGATTGCAGCGATCGGGATCACCAATCAGAGAGAAACCACCATCGTTTGGGATCGCGCGACCGGGGAGCCGATTCACCGCGCAATTGTTTGGCAGGATCGCCGAACCGCGGAGATGTGCGCAAAGCTAAAGTCCGAGGGGCTCGAGGAGCGTTACAAAAGCGCGACCGGACTTGTGCTCGACCCTTATTTCAGCGGCACAAAGGTGCGATGGATTCTCGACGCGGTCGATGGCGCGCAGGCGCGCGCGGAGCGCGGGGAACTCTGCTTTGGTACCATCGATTCCTGGCTGGTGTTTAAGCTCAGCGGTGGCGCAGCCCATGTCACCGACGCGAGCAACGCCTCTCGAACGCTTCTCTACGATATTCGAAAGGGCGCCTTCACCAGTGAACTTTGCGAGCCGCTGAATGTTCCGATGGGCATGCTTCCGAGCGTTGAAGATAGCGCGAAGGTGTATGCGAAAACGGCTCCGAGCAGGACGCTCCCGGCGGGCATTCCGATCGCGGGGATGGCTGGCGATCAGCAGGCGGCGCTCTTTGGCCAGACCTGCTTCGCGAAGGGCGAAGCGAAGTGCACCTATGGAACAGGTGCGTTCCTCTTGATGAATATCGGGGACGAGGTGAAGCGTTCGGAGCACGGGCTCGTCACGACGGTCGCCTGGCAGCTCGGCGGAAAAGTGACCTACGCGCTCGAGGGTAGCTCCTTCATCGCTGGCGCGGCGGTACAATGGCTTCGAGACGGCCTCGGTCTCATTAAGAGCGCGCCGGAAATCGAAGGGCTCGCGGAACAGGTCGACGACGCGGGCGATGTTGTTTTCGTACCCGCTCTCGCAGGGCTCGGCGCGCCACATTGGAACCCGCACGCTCGCGGACTTATCTCGGGGCTCTCTCGCGATTCGAGCGCCGCTCATTTGGCGCGCGCTTGCCTGGATGGCATCGCGATGCAGGTCCGCGACCTTGCGGAAGCCATGCGCGCCGATGCGGGCCATGAGTTTGTCGGGCTTCGCGTCGATGGAGGAGCGGCGATGAATAACTTGTTGATGCAGCTCCAGGCGGATGCCCTGGGGGTATCGGTTTCTCGGCCTGAAAACGTCGAGACCACGGCGCTCGGCGCAGCGTATCTAGCGGGGCTCGGTGCAGGAATCTTCGAGGACCTCGCAGCGATTCAGGAATCGCACGTCATCGACCGAACGTTTACCAGTGGCATCGATGAGAACGAACGAAGCCGGAGAACAAACCGCTGGGAGGCGGCGCTCGCCAAATCTCAGCTCGGAACGGAATCCTAAGCCGGATTTCGAGCACCGAGCATCCAATCTCAAGAGAATAAAGAGCCCGCCCGAGAGGTTTCCGTGTAGGAAACCTCCTCAATCGCGAAAGCGCGCTTGCGGGACGCAGTTTGCGACCAAGATTTGATAGAATCAGATAGGGTCGACACCAAAGGAAATACGAACGGTATGAGTGAATTGAGAGAGGTGCCCATCGCCTGGGAGGCGCTGGAAGACGCGTTTGAGAATAACGCGCCGGAGGTGCACTCCTATCTTCATCTGGAAACAGGGGAGGTCATTCGCATCGTTGATGGCGCGGCGGATCCAAAGATGCACGAGCGCGTGATGCGCGACTCGCTCTATCTCGGTGTCGACGCGGTCTCTTCGCGTGAGCAGTATCGATGGATGGAACGATTCATCGAGTCTGTCGACGACCCCGAGCTGCGGGATAAGCTGGATATTGCGATCGACGGGAAAGGTGCGTTTCGACGATTTAAGGACGTGCTCATGAGCTATCCCGTGGAACGCGAGCGTTGGTTCACGTTTCGAAGTGAGCGACTTCGCGGCTGCATGGAAGCGTGGCTTGAAGCGCATTCCATTTCGCCCGTGGAACGGCCCGTTTGGCGGGTCCCGAGCAAGGATGAGGTTACGCCGAAAAAGCCCGCTCCAGATGATCGACGTGCGGCTCGCGCGCAGCGTTATGATGCTCAGCGGGCTCAGCTTCATCAACTCGCCGATGCGCTTCCTGGTCGCGAACTCGAGCTTGCCGTTTCGTTCATGAGTTTCCTTCGCCAGCGCGGCAGACTTCGCGGCATGCGGAAGAATCACGTTCGAGGCGAGGAAGAATAGACGAGAAACCTCGGGGGGTGGCGTCGCTGCGGGCTTCGTGCTGGTCTACCGTAGTGCGCCTCCCGCGAACAATTCGACGTCTTTTGACCTTGGCCGTGGCGGTCATCGCTTTCGGGCCGTCCCTCGCCTCCGCGCAAGTATGGGTCGAAGGGATTGTCGCCGTCGTTGGGGAGGGGGCACCTGGAGTCGATTCGAACTCGCGGAGTGCCTCGGTCATCCTGCTCTCGGATGTCGAGCTCCGCGCTCGAATGAGATTGCTTCGCGAGCGCCCTGGTCGTCCTCATGTAGGCGCGCTCCCTCGAGGCCTTTTGCGCGCGACACTGACCGAGCTTGTCGGTGAGACGCTCATCGAGAGAGAGGCGATCCGAGTCGGAATGGGACGCGTGTCCTCGGATGCCCGTGCCGAAGCGCTGCGTGCTCTCTACGATCTCGCCGGAGGTGAGGAGAGCTTGCGGGTTCTCACCCGGGCACTCGAAATTTCGGACGAAGAGATTCGCCGAATCGCCCTTCGCCGAGCGAGAGTCGCCGCGTTCCTGCAGAGCAATCTCGGGGATGAGACCGTCACGGAGGAAGAGCTTCGGCGAGTCTACGACAGTGCTCAGCATCCGTTCTTAGGTCAGTCTTTCGAGGACGCGCGCGAGCTGCTTCGGGTTTGGCTGTCTCGCGACCGGATTGCGCGATCGATCGCGGCGTGGGTAACGAGCCTCGCTGAGCGAAGCTCGATTCGCTATCCGACCGAGCTTCGTCCGGAAGGCGTGGCGAGCGACGGCTCCGATCTCAACGCCGAAGAATGAGTCGGTCGCGCGACGACGCTTTTGATCTCTCACACCGCGGAATCCTGGCGCTTGCCGTCCCGGTGATGATTTCGAACGTGTCGACGCCCTTGCTCGGCGTCGTCGATACCGCCGTCGTTGGCCAGCTCCCCGAGCCAAGTGCGATCGGAGCGGTAGCGCTCGGAGGAACGATCTTCAGTTTTGTCTTCTGGGCTTTTGGGTTCTTGCGGATGGGCACGACTGGCATGAGCGCTCAGGCGCTGGGAGCCGGAGATCGCTTGGAACTTCGAGCTGTCCTTCTTCGCGGGCTGAGCGTTGCAGGGATTGCAGGCGGAGGAATCTTGCTCCTTCAGTGGCCTCTTCGGGAGCTCTCCCTGTCGTTGGTCGATGGCAGCGAAGCTGTGGAAGAAGGCTGCCGCGCGTACTTCGATGGACGGGTCTGGTCTGCCCCGGCGACGCTCGCGAACTTCACGTTTATCGGTTGGTTTGTGGGTCGCGGTAGAACCGATCTCTCACTCGGTCTTCAGCTCCTTCTGAACCTGAGCAATATGGTGCTCGACGCCTTCTTCGTCCTGGGGCTAGGTTGGGGAGTCACCGGGGTTGGCGTCGGGACCTGCATTGCGGAATGGATCGCCGCGATTGCGGGGGTCGCTCTCGCGCTCCGTCATTTGCGCGAGCTGGCCCTCCCGCCGATCAAGCGCGCTCATCTCTTTGACCGAAGCGCGCTCCGGCGAACCTTCGTGGTCAACACGGACATCATGATTCGCACGTTGGCGCTCGTGGCAGCGTTTGCGTTCTTCACCGCCGAAGGGGCATCGACCTCTGACGCTGTGCTCGCCGCCAACGCCGTGTTGATGCAGTTCATCTCGGTGAGTGCGTACTTCTTGGATGGGCTCGCATTTGCTGCCGAAGCCCTCGTTGGACGAGCCTTGGGCGCAAACCTCCCGGAGGTCTTTCTTCAAGCCGTTCGACGGACAACGTCGTGGGCCTTCGGAATCGCATTCTGTCTTTCGCTCACCCTGCTCCTCTCCGGGGACCGAATCGTTTCGCTGTTGACTGCAGACGCGGAGATTCAAGAACTCGCCGGACGCTACCAATGGTGGGCGGCTCTTGCCCCCATCGCCGGAGTACTCGCCTTTCAACTCGATGGGATCTTTATCGGAGCGACCCGGACGCGGGAGATGCGAAACGCCTCGGTTCTCTCGCTATTCCTCTTTCTTGGTGCTTGGGCCGCGCTTCGTGGTTTTGGCAACGACGGGCTCTGGGGAGCTCTCTATGCGCACTACGTTGCGCGTATATTGACGCTCGGCGTTCCGTTTCGGAAGTGGCGAACGTGGATGGAGGCCGAGCGTTGAAATCTGGTGTCCTTCGACTACATCGCAGAGGTGTCTAGCAGTCCGTTGATTTACTCCGAATCCCGCTTCGCGGCATTTTCAATTCGAGTGCCCGCCGAATGGGAACGCCACGAGGCTACGTGGCTCGCCGCGCCTTATCGGAACGATGAGTGGCCGGATCTGAGCGCCGCGCGTGCGGAGCACGCGGCGTTTGTCCGAGCGATTGCAGAAACGGAGCGCGTCTACCTCCTAGCGGCCGAGAGTGAAGTCGCTGAGGAGAACGTCGAGACGATTCCTGAACTCGCTTATGGCGACAGCTGGACGCGTGACACACTGCCTGTTTTTGCGTTCCGAGGGAGTGCTCGAGTTGGCTGCCTTAGCCGCTTTGATGGTTGGGGCGGGAAGTATCAAATGCCGGGCGATGAGAGCATCGGGCGCGCTGTCGCACAGCGAGATGGCGGAGAGATCATCAACACCGGTCTCACCCTTGAAGGGGGCGCGCTTGAATTCGACGGCGAAGGCACGCTTCTTTCTACGCGCGAATGCCTCTTTCCACGCAATCCGGAACTCTCCGAAGCGGAACTCTTGCAGCGTCTCCGGCAAGCGTACGGCGTTGAACGAATTGTCCTCTTCGACGCGTGTCTTCTCAACGATCACACCGACGGTCATATCGATACGCTCGCCCGTTTTGTTGAACCCGGGCACGTCATCTCGATGGCTCCTCGCGAGGGCGCTCCCAATCAGGAAGTGCTCCAGTCCCTGAAGGAACAGATCGTTGCCGCTGGTTTTCGGTGGTCCGCGCTACCCGCCCCGAGCGCGGTCCGCGATAGGGAAGGGGCTCTTCTTCCGGCGAGCTACTGCAACTATTATGTCTGCAACGAGCAGGTATTGGTGCCCACCTACGGTGTCCCGGAAGACGACGCAGCGGTTGCCGCGCTCGCGTCACTCTTTCCGCGCCGGCGGGTTCGAGGGATCTCTTCCCGCGCGATTCTTGAGGGCGGCGGCGCCCTTCATTGCATTACGCAGCAGGTTCCCGAGTAACGTCGGCGAACCTCGGCACGCTCCATGTCGGAAACCCTGCGAAGCGCACGGTCACCGACTTCAGCTCCTGATCAGCGCGATATGAGAGCATCGAAACCGATCAAGGAGGCTTCGCGGTACGCTCCGGTGTTCTTCAGTTCTCGGGCCGCGGCAAAGATCTCAGCCGGCGAGTTTAGCGAACTCTCTGATTGGAGACGAAGCTGGGCGAGGAGCTCCTCTGAATCGACGCGCACAAATGGATTGGTACTTCGCTCGACGGCAATCGTGGAAGGGACGGAAGATTCCCCTTTTTCTCGGAGCCGGCGGGTCGTGCGAATTCGCTCTCGAAGCGCCGCGTTCTCGGGCTCGATCGAATAGGCGAAACGCAGGTTGTCTTCAGTGTACTCGTGCGCGCAACAAACCTTTGTCTCCGGTGGCAACGAGGCCAACCTTTGGAGACTTTCGTGCATGGCTTCGGGCGGACCATCGAAGAGATAGCCGCAGCCGGCACCAAACATCGTATCGCCGCAGAAAACGAAGTTCTCGAAGACGAAGCTGATATGGCCGCGAATATGTCCCTCGGTTCGCATCACGCGTCCTCGAGCGTCTCCGAGCGACACTTCGTCCCCCTCATCGACGGGCTCGGTGAGTCCGGGAATATCGGAAGCTCTTTCCCTGCAGCCAACGACCCGCAAGCTCGCGAGTGTTCCGGCTTTCCGCAACGCAAGGTTGAGCCCGATATGATCCGGATGTGTGTGGGTGTTGAGGATCGCTTCGAGCTCTAGTCCCTCTGCCTCAATCACCTTCAACGCCGGTTTCGCGAGCGGACCATCGACGAGCGCAGCTTTGCCCGTACGCGAACACGCGATCAGCCAAATGATATTGTCTTTTGCGGCGGGGATTCCTTTCACTCGAAAGGCGCCGCTTCGGCTCTCCATCCATGGCATTGGCGCGGAAATCACGTGGGTCATGGCGCGATGCTAGTGCGGGGATCCGATCGATGGAAGGGATGATCTTTCGTTAGGGGGGCCGAGGCGAGCTTCGACGAGCGAACGACATGCCGAGTATATCGAAGGAAGAGCGAAGGTCGGATCGGCCTTCCTGGCGGAAGAGGGCCTCTAGCAGGCGGGCGAAACGCTCCGAAACCGCTTCGCAGCATTTTCGACTCGCAGTCGGCGCGGCGTGGGTCCGGAGGGTCGCAAGCGTTCGCGCATGGGCTCATCGGCGCGGAGTGTTCCACTTTGAACCATTTGGGGGGACAGATCGTTGAAAACGCCTGGCTTCACCTTGGCACACTCATTGCTTCTTAATGGCGCATGACCCAGCTCAAGTACGTCTATTGCGAAGGTGTTAACGTGGCCGCGAAAGTGCGCCAAGCGGCGGAGTTCGCGGATGCGCGCGGCATTGCGGAACTTGTCTGTCTCCAGCGGATCGGCTGCGAGGAGTTTGACGTGAAGAATCTGGTCGCCGCCTGCAAAAGCGCTCAGGTTGGGCTTCAGGTTCGGGTGCGCCCTGGGGTCGAGACCCATCTGGTGGATGGGGACGGCAATATCCTTCTACCGGGATTCATGCGCGGGATTGAACGGCTCGTCATCTCCGGTGAGCGCATCCCGTTTCGCGGTCGCGCGTACGAAGGAGAACAGTTTCTCGACCTCGTAGGATACCGTGGAGAGTATGTAATCGAAGCGCTTCATTCACTTTTCCGGGGTCTTGAGTGCGCGGTGCAGCGCTATCCTGGTGCGATTCTTCGCTCTCCGATGCAAGGGTTGAGGGCGCTTGGCTACTCGGAGTCAAATCTCCCGATTCAGGCGATGATTCGTCTGGCACGGATTGCGGAAGCCAATCGCAGCTCTGTTGTTTCCACGCGCGATCGGTTGCGCTCGAGTAGCGCTGGACGCGCGCCCGCACGCTCCGGAACCATCTCGATTCACGCGACGCCAGAGAGCGTGACGATGATTCCGCGGGAAGCGAGAGGTTGAGAATCCGCGCCTCGTGAATGCAAGCCAAACGGGGGCGAGAGGAATTCGGTAGATTTTGGCGATTTCTGGTCGCCATCCGTTTTCAGAAGGCTTCTGGCCGGATACCTTAATTAGGTGACACCGCTCGTTCTGATTGGGAATACGGATCCTTTCGATCTCGATCTGCTCGAAGAAGCGTGTCGCGGGTTTCGTGCGGAAGTCGTCACGGCACTCGATGGTGCTCAGGTCCTGGATGTGGTCGCGCGCGAGATGCCGAACCTAATCGTATTGGACGAACGCTTCGTCGAACCGAATGCCGACGAGATCCTTCAAGTACTTCGGCGGGACACGCTTCTTTCGCGTGTCCCCGTGCTCCTCGGTACGGCGAATCCGGATGCCGACCCGCTCACATGCTTGATTCGCCCCTATCGGGTGACCCAGGTTCAGCGTGCTGTGCGCAAGAGGTTGCAGGATGCAAAAGATCTCCGCCGAAAGCGTCGAGAGCGACAGTCTCGGGATACGGGCGAGATCGGAAACCGTTCTCAGCTTTTGCTCACCCTCGATTATGAGCTCACTCAGGCGAGGCGCTTTCGCTCCTCCGTCTCGTGCATCTCCTTTCCGCCGAGCGAAGGGGTGACGCCGCTACACATTCGGGCGCAGCTACGCGCGATCGATCTTGTCTTTCAGGATGTCGACGCAACGACCATCGCGCTCCTTCTCGATACCGATGAGATCGGGGCAAAGACAGCCGCCGTTCGCGTCGCTGAGAATCTCAATATTTCCCCAGCGAGTATCGGTATCGCTTCCGGCCCGGAGCGCCACTCGTCGGCTGCGCTCCTTCTCGCCGCGGTGATCCGGTAGCGTCGTTTCTCGGGCCCCGCGAAATCCCCACGGCTCGCGCATTTCCTGGTCCGCAACGTGACGGCCAACTGGCGGAAAACCGGGGAGGCCAACGAGAATCCGCCATCCGAGAGGTTTTGAGCGACTGAATTGATAGCGAAATCCTCTATTTCGTTGCCGGAACAGAAGGTGCTGATTCCTGCTGCATGAAGCTATTTCAGTTTGGGTTGTGCAGCCTATGGTTGCTGCATTCTTCGATCACTTTTGCGCAGACCGAAATCTGCAACGAACTCGACGATGATGGCGACGGCGCCGTGGATGAAGATTTCGATCGCGATGCGGACGGCTACTTCGATTGCCCCGGGCCGCTGTGGGATTGCGACGATCGAAACGAAAAACGCTATCCAGGAGCCATCCCGCGTTGCGGCGGACTCGATGACGATTGCGATGGCCTCATCGATGAGGGCTGCGCGTGTCGCGACGAGACGATTCGTGCGTGCCCGGGGGGAATCCAGGAATGTTACGAAGGAGCGTGGGGAACGTGTCTGCTCGCGGAACCGCACTCTCCCGACGAAGAACCTGACGCGAGCGAGGAAGTGGTGCGCGCACCGGATGGCGGCGCTGCGCGTGACCTTCGTGATACCGAGGGAATGGACGAACCCGTCGCGGCTTCTGGGTGCGCCACGGCGGCCGTGCATCCGGGGGGAATCACGCTCTGGTGTTTTGCAATGCTCTTGCACGACGCGAGACGACGGCGGCGGCATATCGGATCCGAACGCGACGGGTCGATTGGCATCGGCCGCGCAACTTGAAGTTCCTTCGGGTTCGATCGTCCAAGCGGTCAGGTCGACGTTTCGTTCGATTTCTTGACCGGATCCACTCCCTCGATAGTTTGTCCCTTATGTTCCAGCGTTCTCCGATGACGGCCTGTATCGTCGCCCTTGCCGTGCTTGGCGGCAGCGTCTTGGCGTTCGGACAGGAGGCGCCGTGGCGCCGCCGTCGCCGTCGCGGAGTGACCATCAATCGACAAGCTTCGGAGCGGGTCAACCCGGACGATTGGCCGCGAGAACCGGGCAGTCCAGAGGAGGTCGATCCCGAACGATTCGCCCGCGCGATTCGTCAGCTCTGCGGTTGGATGCCGCCCTCGCGCCCGCAGCGTTATGCAGGCTACGTTCTCTCGGCGGCGTCTGAGTTCGAGGTGGATCCGTTTCTGCTCGCGGGCTTGATGCACCGAATGGGGCGTTGCAATACCCGGACGGAGTCGATGGGCGGACTGGGGCTCACGGCGATCTCACGGGCCATGCACGCGGAGCACCTTCGACGTGGCGAATACCGCTACCACACCCGTCAAGATGGGGAGTGGCAAGAACATGTCCTCGATGTCTCTCGTTTTCCCTTTTCCGAACATCGGCTTCGGCGCGCAGAGGAGAATCTATATTTTGCCGCGGCGATCATGCGTGTGTTTCGTGAGCAGCATTTGATGCTTGGGGAACTCCACGCTCAGCCTTCTCATCGGCACTATATTTCCCACTTCGTGTGGGGAGACCATATCCGAAGTGATCGCGCTGAGGATCGAATCCTCACAGACCGTCGGCGCATCCTTCAGTACTACGGCGCGATTGAGATGCCGGAGCCGATTCAATCGATGGGGATGGAGTGGGGAGCGCCGCTCGACGGATCTCCAAGGGTCGTCAGCTCCTGGATTGGAGCGAATCGCGACGGTGGTGCACGTTCGCATCGAGGCATCGATGTGGAGAGTGTCCTCGGGGAGCCGGTCCGCGCCGTGGCGGACGGCCGGGTGAACTTCTCGGGGGTCGACCTCCCTGGGAGCCGTGCGAATCGAAATATGCGTCGCTCGGAGATCGAAGACGTTCCGCGTCAGACACTCGGCCGGGGCGGCCGTTACGTCTGCGTATTGCATCATCCCGAGCAAGCCGAGGAACAAGGCGACGCGGCGACTTCCGAAGGATCCGAGGGATCGGCGACTTCCGAAGAATCCGAGGGCTTGGCGACCGATCGGCATCCGTGGCTTCGCTCTTGCTATATGCACCTCGAAGACGTCGAGGTGGAATGGGGCCAGGAGGTTCGGCGCGGCGATCTGATCGGCACCGTTGGGCGCACTGGGATGCTCACCTCGGCGCCTCACCTTCATCTCGAACTTCACAGTCCCGATGGCTTGATGGATGCGTCGGAGGTCCTTGCAGGCCATCTCATCGGTCATCCTCCGGCCGACTAGCACGCACTAGACCGTTCAACGCGAGATGCCGATTGGATCGGCTCTGAGGTGTGATGCACGAGCAGGCTTCCTCCTGCAGCGAGTCGATTTATGCAGAGGCCAGCCTCGTAGCTTTCTCGGCCTCTCGGGGCGCGAATCGTGGTGAGGGATCCCAACTCGATTTCCGTAAGAGCCTCGATCGCGAAGGGTGACGTTTCGAACCCACTGAAATTCTCGAAACGACTCGTCCTATCCCTGCTATCTGGTGTAGTCTCCGTCTCGATTATGCCGGATACGCGAAAAGACCGACGAGCCCCAGTTTCGTTGAACGTACGCTTCAAGAGCGCGACGCTTGATGAGTTCGTTGAACAGTACGCGAGCGACATCTCTCGCGGCGGAATCTTTATCAAATCGAAGCGTCCGATGAAGGTCGGCACCTTGCTCAAGTTTGAGTTTCAGCTGCAAGATAAATCACGCTTGATTCACGGCGTTGGTCGCGTTGTTTGGCGACGAGAGCCCGGGGATGCGGAAGCGCCGGGGATGGGCATCAAGTTCATCAAGATGGACGCTGAGAGTCGAGCGCTTGTCGCCGAGATTGTCGAGAAGCGTGGAGATTCACCGGGCGCTTACGAGGGTGGTCAGGCAGAGGAGGGACAGAGCTTCTTCCCGGATGAAGGCCCGGCGGAGTTGCCGGCCCCAGAAGATCGAACCGCGGTGCGTCACGCGAGCGAGTTCTTGGCCGAGGCGCTTGGAGCGGCCGGCGACGGAGATGCCGCTGCCGAAGCGGAGAAGGTCGCCGAAGAAGCGCGCGATCGGACTGCGAAGATCGAAGCAGAGCGACTTGCAGCCGAGGCGAAGCGCAAAGC
>JAHDCI010000063.1:0-6637 GCA_020629955.1 Myxococcota bacterium
TGCTTCGAAATCGCAGGCTGAGTGCGTCATATCGTGCGTCCTCGAGCCGAGGCGAGGCACGCGTCAGTTTTCATGTTTCGAAAATCGCTACATCCACAGCCTCGTCGATGCGTTTCAACAATGTAGGCAGCTCGTTCGGGGCTGGGCGTTGGCGGTCGCCGATGAAGACGTTTGCTTCGCCTGGCGCGTCCCGAAAGAGCATCGCGAGTTCGGCACCAAGAGCGGAGAGAGCTCCATTTTGCTTCATCGGGATTCTCGGATAGTCGCGGCGTAGCAAGGCCGAAAAGCGGCGCTGGTATTTGGTGCTGGCGAGCAAGGCGAGGCTGAGGCTGAGCGCTTCTTCGGCGCTCCCGAAGACAGCGTGTGCCTCCTCGCTCAGGTTTGGGTTTCCGTCAGCATCTGCCGCGGGAAAGACTCGCGTGCGGGACGAGGAGCGGGTGGATAGAAAGCTTGAATCGGCTATCGAAAAGGCGGCACCAAAGTGTCGCCACTGTTCTGCGCCGGGATCTTTACGCGTGCTCAAAAGGGACCAGGGGCTCTTCGAGACCGCGCGCTGAAGCGCTGCTCGTGGACGGTGGCAGACCTTCGAGAGCGTCACGATGAAACGATGGTCAAAGGGTCGATACGCGATCGGCAGAATCCAACCTTCGCCGGCAGGGGCCTCCGCCAGTGCCTCCCGGACGATGCGCCTGGCATGCTCTGGGTCGTAGTGAGATTTCGCGGTTCGGAGCGAGAGTAGCGCCTCGTCGTATTTTGCGTCTTCGATCCCATTCGCAAACGCGCGCATCCGCTCGAGCAGTTCCGCTTTGGATTCTCCAGTCAGCGCTCGGTCTCGATTGCTCTGGAGGCCTTCCCGATGAAAGGGGAATACCTCGGCGAGGGACCGGTAGGGAATCGGCCAATCCGCGTTGTCTTCGCGCGGAATCCAGAGCTCGGGATGTGTGGGTCCCGGATGCTCTTCCCTCATTTCAAGCGCGCGCAGCTTGCTCTCTTTGGTGCCCTTTAGCGAGAGCACTCGTACGTGGCCGGCTCTTGGCTCGGCGCCCGGTTCGCGGACGGCCATGGTCAGAGCAACTCCGGTGCGTACCCCGAAGATATTCTCGTCGCGGACAGCACCTTTCTCGGAAGAGCGCGCACGTAGCGCGGCGCCGCCGAAATCGATCACCTCGATTCGGTCGAACCATCGGCGCAGTGCAGCTCGGACGCCGCGGTGAACAGGGCCGTCCAGAAAGGAGCGATTGGTGAGCAGGCCGAACGCCCCTCCTTCGCTCGAGAGTCGAATTGCCTCTGCGGACCATCGGAGGAAGCGGATATAGATATCCGAGAGAACGCCAATACGTCGCTCGTTTAAGGCGCCCGTTTCGGTTCGCTTAAAGTCCTCCAGCAACGCGTCGGAGATTTTGCTTCGCTCGGCGGCGCGGGCGGCCCATGGAGGGTTGCCAATCACCAGGGTTGCACCCTTGTGAGGTTGGGGTGAGGTTGCGAGCGCATCTCCTAGGTGGAACTGGCCGCGCCACGAACCAAGGGCCGGCCGGAGCAGGGCTTCTGTGCTCGCAATTGCGCTCGCATCTCGGTCTATCCCCACGATCGTTCCTTTCCCATCTGGAGCGATCG
Source organism: Myxococcota bacterium (assembly GCA_020629955.1). GTDB lineage: Bacteria > Myxococcota_A > Polyangia > Polyangiales > Houyiibacteriaceae > JAHDCI01. The sequence goes on from JAHDCI010000063.1 coordinate 1,615, forward strand.
CCAGCATTGCGGCCAAGAATGCGCCCGCGCCAACGGCGGGGTCGATCACTCGAAGAGAAGGGCTGTGGAGCTCGAATCCACAACGCTCAATGGTTCGCTCGACCGTAAGTCGTGCGAGTCGCGCGGGCGTGTAGACCACTCCGTGCCGCTTGCTTTCGACCTCACTTAGTTCGTGCGCTCGGTCGGCGGCAGCTTTTTCCGCCGCCTTTTCGAGCGCGGAGAGTCGATTTTGTGACGTTGGTTGAATCAGCGCTTGACGATGGTGACGCGGTTGCGACCGTTCCGTTTCGACTCGTAGAGTGCTTGGTCCGCGAGCGAGATGAGGTCTTCCGGGCGAGTCACATCGCACTCTGGAATGCCGCTGACGCCGCAGCTGATCGTCACTGGAATCGAGGTCCCTTCGTAAGAGAAGGGGTAAGATTCCACCCAGGTCCGCAGGCGCTCACCAAAGCGCGCACCATCTTCCATGGTGAGCCCGCGCGAGAGCATAGCGAACTCCTCACCACCATAGCGGGCGAAGACATCTTCGGTTCGAACGGTCTTTAGAATTCCAGCGGCGAGCGTCGACAGGACGTAGTCGCCTGCAAGATGACCGTAGGTATCGTTGATCTTCTTAAAGTGATCCAGGTCGAAGAGGACGAATGAAAGCGGGCTTCGGTGCCGCGTTGCGAACGCCATCTCGCTCTCAAGGCGTTCTACCAGATGCCGCTTGTTGAATGCGCCGGTGAGGCCGTCTCGCAGGGCCGCCGTGTACATCTTCTTTTGGAACTCAGCATCGAAGTCGTCGTGGTACGAGAATTTGAGAATCGTCGTGGTGCCGATCTGAATCTTATCGCCATCCGCAAGAACCCGATTGATGACGGGCTCTCCGTTGACAAACGTGCCGTTCGTCGATTGACGATCTTGAATCCGCACGGCGCCGTCCTCGACCACGATCGTGGCGTGGGCCCGAGAGACCTCGGTATCGTTAAGCCGGACCTCCGCCGATGCATCTCGCCCGATGGTCGCTTGACCCTCCAGCTTAAACATCTGTCCGAGATTCGGACCCGCGATCACAATGACATAGGCGCGCTCTAATGAATTCGAGACGCTCTGTCGAAGTTGCGCGACCAGATTTCTCGATCCGACGATCGTTGCCTCAGCTCCGTTTTCCCAATCATCATCCACGACATCACCAGTTTACGGTAGCGTTGCATTTATGAAAAGAAGTTGAGTGAAGTTGAATGAAAACTGAACGATATTGAATCCTTAGAGAGAAGGCTCACGGCCTGTCTCACGAAGTTTGAGAAATGAGCCTCGTTCGGGACTCTCCTACGCGCTTTGCGGGGTCTAGGATGGCGTCTCTTCTGTGCCATCGGGCCGAAGCGCGAATCGCCCCCGCGAGCCGTGTAGTGGCTCCGCCGAATCCCATGGCCATCCGCCAAACTCATCCCTCTGGTAGTCGCGAAACGCCTGCATCAGCTCTGCTCGTGTGTTCATCACAAAGGGGCCGTGGTGCGCAACCGGTTCACCAATTGGCTTGCCTTGCAGCAGCAAAAGCTCGGCCCCGTTTTCGGAGGAAAGCATGAGCTCCTGGTCGCCTGCGACGCGGATCCGGCTTCGGGGGGGGATTTCTCGAGAGCCGATTTTCAGTTCGGAGCCTTCGAAGAAATAAAGCGCCCGTCGCACTCCACGCGACGCGCCCACAAGCCGGTACTCCGCGCGCGGTGCGAGCGCGATCGAAACGATCCCAACCTCATTTTGAGGGTCGCGTGCCCAAGAGTCTTCCGGCGGAGTCGGGGCGCCCCGTCCCGCGAACTCCCCCGCAGCGATATTGAGGCGAACGCCCTCCGCCGCTTCGAACTTTGGCACGTCATCGCTCCAAAACATCGCAAAGCGCGGGTCCGCCATTTTTCTTGCCGCTGGCAGGTTCAACCAGATTTGAAACAGCTCAAGTGGATTGTTCGCATCCTCTTTCACCAGAGGGAACATTTCCGCGTGCGAGATGCCGCGGCCTGCGGTCAGCCACTGGACGTCGCCCTCACCGTAGCGCGCGGTAGCGCCCAGCGAATCCGAGTGATCGAGAAGTCCCTGTCGGACGAACGTCACTGTTTCAAACCCTCGATGCGGGTGGCGTGGAAAGCCCGGTACCGTGCGGCCATGGTACATATTCCAGCCGTCACGGTTGGCGAAATCCTGTCCGAGCTGGCGTCCCGCCAAGGAGGCAACGGGCCCGAAGCGACCGTTGCCTTCGGGGTATTGATCCAGATGGTGCATGCAGAAGAGAAAAGGATCTTCGGTTTGCCACGGAGTCCGAAGTGGCTCGATATCGATGATTGCTTGCTCACCTACGCTTGTGTTCACGGGTGCTTCCTCTGTTTCAGCGGTCGACAAACGGTCTTGGCCGCCGGTTGGACGGGGTCGGCCAGCATCACATCCGATCGCGACGCTGCTCGCCGCGACGGTCTGGAGCACTTGACGACGGCTTATCTTCTTCATCGCTGAAGTCTGCAGACGCGACCTCGGCATCGCAAGCGAGGTATAATGGCCTGCGCCCCCAAACTGCCCATTTCGAGACGAATCCGACTCAAAAAGTGACGAAACGCATGCGATTCGTCACATTTCGGTATTGACGTTTCCGGGGGCAGGCTCCAGAAGCATTGCGTGAGCCTGACCAAGATTTTAGCGAAAAACCTCAGAGTATTACGTGACTTACGGGGTCGAGTTGGCCAGCTTGAGCTTGCAAATCGTATCGGTGTCTCGCGCCGGACCATCGCGCGTCTCGAAAGCGCTGAGATCGCCGATCCCGGCGTGGCGCAAGTAAGGGCGCTCGCGGAAACGCTGCGAGTTCCAATCGAGCTACTCATCGAGCGCTCTCTCGTGCCGGTCGTCGTTCCGCTTCCCGCGGAGGTGCGCGAGCGTTTGGAGGGGCCCGAAGCCGCGGAGCTGTTGCGGCGCTTCGTGCAAGCCGCCGACGAATTTACGCCTCGGCAATAGGAACGTCGTCCTGTCGAGCTCCGTCTCGGGCGGGGCTTTTCTCTTTGGGCAGAACTCATTTCCAAAAACACAAAACAAAAGGCCCCGCTTTCCGGCGGGGCCTTCGTTTCAGGTGAAACGCAGATTACTGCCAGCGAACCGTTCCGCTGATTCCGTTCTCCCCGATCGCGTTGTTGATCGTTTGCGGGTTGGCTCCGCCGACCGCGTCGCTGATCGGCGTCGCGAGAGGCTTGAGCTGAAAGGGCGCGGGCGAGTCATCCGGAGAAGGCTCGATGCTGATGACGGCCATATGGCTTGTGGTGAGGTCGCGCGCCGGGTCGATGAAATCCTCGCCTGGGAAGGGAGGCGCGCCGCCTTCGCCAGCGGCTTCTCCCGCACCGTTGCTATCCGCAGCGTCGACCGCGGTGAACGTACCGGTCGAGATCGGCGCGGGAGCCTCTCCAGAGGTATCGACAACCCAACCTTCGTAGACCCAGCCCGCGGGAAGCTCGGGGAGGTCGAGCGAGGCGGTCATCGGCTCACCAGGGGCGAGGAACCAGATGCCCTGATTGTCGTCGTCCTCTGCGGCCGAGGTCGGAGTCGCGAGAATGAACGTGCCGGCGGCCGCAGTAAAATCGTCTCCTAGAGCGGCTTCGTGGCCGATGGTGAGGTCCGCGCTCGCTCCATCAAAGGGGCCCGCCAGGACATGCGTGTCCGAGGGTGCTGGGTCGTCTCCTTCGATCGGTTCGATCGTCAGAACATACATGGCGGCTGCTTCCGCTTGTTCAGCGGGGATCTCGACCGTTGCGGGGTCCAGGTTTCCCTCGGCGTCGACCGAGAAGCGGCCCGCAGTGATCGGGCTCCCATCCACGATAATCCAGCCTTCGTATTCGTAGCCAGTGCCGAGCGCGGGAAGCCCGGTGAACTCCATCTCGAGGGTTCGGGCTTGGGCCTCCGCGTCTTCGCTGGCATCTTCTTCGCTGGCATCTTCTTGAGACGCGTCTTCGCTGACGCTCGTATCCGCGCCGCCATCTTCGAGGCCGCCGTCGACCGAAGCATCATCATCCCCACAGCCAAGCAGGCCGAGGATCAGCGCCAATGAGATCATAATTCGTTTCACAGTCTATTCTCCAACTTCTCCACGCATATCTCGTGGATGCTTGCGCCGCGCTTTGTGGGGCGCAGGGGAGGTACGCACGGTTCGGGTGGGCGTAACGGGCGTTCGATTCTTCTCATCGGGGCATTCGCGAAAGTGAAACGATGGTCTCTTTCTTCCTCGAGTTCACGTATCGTTCGAAGATGGACGAGATTGAGACCCGTGCGCTACGTGACGTACTATCGGGCACGGCTTGGACCAAAAGCGGCGAACTGAACTACGACCGATCACGGAATGGCATCGCCGAGTTTGAGTTCGTTCTTTATGGGCTGCCTCAAGCGTTTGCTTGGGTGTTCTTCTTCGTGTTGGCGTTGATGGGAGCCCTGGTGGCGGGGGGGATCTTTCAGGCATCCGCTCCGGGGATCATCGCGGGAGCGCTCGTTGGAGGTGCTCTTGGGATCGCGGTCGGATCGGCGGCAAAGAAGCGGAACCGGACGACGGTTCGTTGTGATGGGGAAAAGCTCTTTTCGACCGGGGCGTGGCGAAATTTGAGCGCGTCTCCCAGCGGGCGTGAATCGGTGGAGGTGCACCGCATTCGCGACTTCTTCGTCAAGAACGAGCGCGTTCGATCGACGCGGCCAAACGGCCATAGCCGCAGTCAATCCGTTCGCCGACTCTGCGCTCGTATCGACGGAGAGAATGGCGAGTTCGACTGGGTTCTCGCGCCCTCGCTCTTTCATCCGTTGGTCGGACAGGAGCTCGTGAAGACTCTCAGCGCTGCGTTCGGTGTTGCAGAACGACAGCGCTCCGAGGAGGAATAAAAAAAGCCCGCGGGTGAAGGCGGGCTCTTTTGCGAGTTCTGTACAGGCTATTCGACGCCGGTATCCTCGCCCGCGTCTGCTTCGCCCGCGTCCTCTTCGCCCGCGTCTGCTTCGCCCGCGTCCTCTTCGCCCGCGTCTGCTTCGCCCGCGT